>JAUNGD010000004.1 GCA_030524705.1 Lachnospiraceae bacterium
AAATGAAAAAACGAGTGATTTCAATCATGCTGACAGCTTTGCTGGCGCTGCCGGGCGCCGCTGTTGTTCACGCAGAAGAAGCGGATGCAGGCGTCACAGTATTTGCCGGAACTACAATTTTTGACGAGAGTCTTGATCCGGTGAAGGGCGGCATGAGCTACGGCTATCCGTTTATCAATAATGCGCTGCTCAAGGTGGCTCCGGATTCTTCTTATGTGGGAGATCTTGCGACGGACTGGACCATCAGTGAGGATGCGCTTACCTATACTTTTACCCTCCGGGACGGAGTAAAATTCAGCGACGGCAGCGACTTTTCGGCCGAGGATGTTGTGTTTACGTATGAAACGGTCATGGAAAATCCGGCCAACAATGAGAATGTGGACCTGACCCGCCTTGAGTCGGTGAGTGCGCTGGATGACAGTACGGTAGAATTTAAGCTGAAGGAGCCGTATTCACCGTTCTTTGACACGGCGGCAATGCTCCAGATCGTTCCCAGCGACGCATATGACAGCGACCTGTTCAACACTATGCCGGTCGGTACCGGAGCTTATAAGGTGGTTCAGTATGATACAAATCAGCAGATCATCCTGGAAGCAAATGATAATTACTTTGGTGAAGCACCGGAGATAAAGAAGGTAACACTGCTGTATATGGACAGCGATGCAGCTTTTGCAGCAGCACAGTCCGGACAGCTTGACATTGTCATGGTTGGTACGAGATATGCCAACGAAGAGCTGGACGGTATGACGCTGACCAGATTTGAGACCATGGATGTACGTAATATCAACCTTCCGGTACTTCCTGAGCAGACAAGAGAGAACGCGGCAGGAGAGGAAGTAACCGTGGGAAATAACGTGACCTGTGACAAGGCTGTCCGGGAAGCCCTTTCCATCGGATTGGACCGTCAAAATATCATCAACAATGCATTTAACGGTATCGGAAAACCCGCTGTAAATTTTACAGACAATCTGATCTGGGCAAGTACAGAGGATTATGAGGACGGACGCCGGGAAGAAGCAGAAAAGCTTCTGGAGGATGCCGGATGGGTAGATTCCAATGGAGACGGGGTGAGAGAAAAGGACGGACAGGACTGTACTTTTGACGTATATGCTCCCGGGGCGGATGACGACCGTTATCAGCTTGCAGTTGCCCTCGCAGAGGATGCAGCAGAGCTGGGTATCAAAATCGAAGCAAAGACGGCAAGCTGGGATGAGATCGTAAATCTTCAGAGTACTGCAGGTATCGTATGGGGATGGGGACAGTACAGCCCCACGGTATTGAACTCTCTGTTTAATTCCAGACTGTTCCTGGACGGCGCTTATGACAATCCTTCCGGTTTTGAGAATGAAGCAGTAGATGCGAAAATTGACGAAGCTATTTCAGCAAATACACAGGAAGCGGCTGTTGCGGCATGGAAAGAAGTGCAGAGCCTTGCAGATGCAGAATATCCTGATCTGTATCTCGTTAATATCGAGCACTGCTACTTTGTCAGCGATGCGCTGAACATTTCTATGGATACTCAGATTCCGCATCCGCATGGACACGGCAGCCCGATCATCTGCAACATGGCTGACTGGACGCTGAACTAATTGTTCAACCGATATTGAACGAAGGAAATTGCTCATTTGGTATGCAAAAATCCAAATGAGCAATTCCTATACTGTAAAAAACTAAGGACCGATAACGATGAAAAGAAAAAACATATTATTTGAATTGCTGCGAATGATATTTCTTCTGATCGCAGTCAGCCTGGTCGCTTTTATACTGATCACAAAGGCGCCCATCGACCCGCTTGTATCCTATATCGGGACGAACTCTACACTGTCTCAGGAAGCGAAGGAAGAGATCGCCGACTATTGGGGCCTGAATGATCCGCTGCCTCAGCGTTTTGCGACCTGGGCAAAAAATGCACTTCACGGAGATCTGGGAACCTCTATTACTTATAAAAGACCGGTAAGCCAGATTATTGCAGAACGGTTTTCTTACTCTATATGGCTGATGCTGCTGGCATGGCTGTTTTCCGGCGTGCTGGGATTTATCATAGGAATACTGTGCGGCCTGTATCAGGGCAGTGTCTTTGACCGGCTGGTCAAGCTGTTCTGTCTGGCTCTGAAATCAGCGCCAACCTTCTGGCTGGGGCTTTTGGTGGTGACTCTGTTCTCTGTTCAGCTGGGCTGGTTCCCGATTGGCATGGCGGCTCCTATGGGAAAACTGGCTTCAGAAGTAACCCTTGGAGACAGAATTTATCACCTGGTGCTTCCGGTGCTTACCCTGACACTGGTCAGCATCAGTGAAGTGGTATTGTATACGAGACAGAAGCTGGTGGAAATCATGCACAGTGATTTTATTCTCTACGCAAGAACGAGAGGCGAGAATCGCCGTCAGCTTGTAGTACGCCACGTGCTTCGAAACATTGCTCTTCCGGCAATCACTGTTCAGTTTTCATCCTTCAGCGAACTTTTTGGAGGAATGGCCCTGGCGGAAAATGTATTTGCGTACCCGGGTATCGGTACTGCGACGACGGCGGCCGCGCTGAATGCCGATGTACCGCTGCTTCTGGGAATTGCAATCTTCAGTGCGCTCTTTGTATTTACGGGAAATCTGATCGCCAACCTGCTTTACGGCATATTTGATCCCAGAATGAGGGAGGCACGGCGATAATGGAAAAGAAGAACATAAAATTAAAAGAAGTGATAAACAGAAGGACCCTGGTCACCATTTTTGTTGCGTTGGCACTTGTATATCTCGTTGGTATTTTTCTATGGGGTATCTTTATGGATCCGTCGGCTTATGCGGTGCATTATGAAAATAAATTTATCTCCCCTTGTGCGGAACATCCCTTTGGAACAGATTTCATGGGGAGGGATATGTTTGCACGTTCCATAAAAGGACTTTCGAACAGCCTGATCGTCGGTGTCCTGGCGGCGGTGGTCAGTTCTATCGTAGCGCTGATTCTTGGTATTGCCTCCGCAGTTTTCGGCGGATGGGTGGACCGTTTTGTAAACTGGTGCGTAGACCTTTGCATGGGGCTTCCGCACATTGTTTTGCTGATTCTGATCTCCTTCATGGTAGGAAAAGGAACAAAGGGTGTGACGATCGCCGTGGCGCTGACTCACTGGCCTGCCCTGACCCGAATCGTCCGGGCAGAGGTGATGCAGGTGCGTTCTTCACAGTATGTACAGGCTGCGTACAAAATGGGACGCTCCCGGCTGCAGGTAGCTGTAACGCATATTATTCCTCATGTACTTCCGGCTTACCTGATCGGATTGATCCTGCTGTTTCCGCATGCGATCATGCATGAAGCCTCGATCACTTTTCTGGGCTTCGGTCTTCCGGCGGAAATGCCGGCCATCGGTGTGATCCTGTCAGAGGCGATGAAGCATATCACCACCGGAAAATGGTGGCTTGCCGTATATCCGGGACTGATGCTGCTGGTAGCAGTAATTCTCTTCGATGTGATCGGCGAGAATTTGAAGAAGCTGTGGAATCCGGACAGCGGAAATGAATAACAGCAGGAGGATACCATGGAAAAAGAAAAAGGCAGAAATATATTAAAGGTAGAAGATCTGGTAGTTGCATTTTCTATGTACCAGAGAGGATTTAAGAAAGGTGATCTTGAGGTAATACATTCCCTTTCTCTCGACGTAAATGCGGGAGAGATTGTTGCTGTTGTAGGCTCCAGCGGATCAGGAAAAAGTGTTCTGGCCCATGCCGTATTGAATCTGCTCCCGGGGAATGCCAGGACAGCAGGAAAGATCACATATAAGGGCGAGGTTCTGGATGCGAAAAAATGCCGGGAGCATCTGGGAAAGGAAATTTCCTTTATACCGCAGTCAGTGGATTATCTGGATCCGTTGATGAAGGTCGGCAAACAGGTCATCGGTGTCCGGGGAACGAAGGAACGACAGGAAGAGATTTTTCAGCGCTATCAGCTGGCTCCGGAAACCGCAGAAAAATATCCGTTTCAGCTCTCCGGCGGTATGGCGCGGAGGGTGCTGATCTCTGCGGCAGTGATGGGAAATCCTGACTTGATCATTGCAGACGAGCCGACTCCGGGATTGAATGTGGAGATGGCAATGGAGACGCTGCAGCACTTCCGCCAGCTGGCGGATGACGGCGCTGCGGTGCTGATGATCACCCATGACATTGATCTGGCATTTCATGTAGCAGATCGGATCGCAGTATTTTATGCCGGCACTGTCGTAGAGGTGGCGCCGACGGAGGATTTCATCAAAGGGAAGGAGGCGCTGCGCCATCCGTACAGCAGGGCATTTATTGATGCACTGCCCCAGAATGAGTTTAAGCCGCTTCCGGGAACACAGCCGTATGCCGGCAATCTGCCAAAGGGCTGTCTGTTTGCAGACAGGTGTCCGCATCGTGACGGGGCATGCGCTTCTGATATAGAGATGCGGGAAGTCAGAGGCGGAAAGGTAAGGTGTGTTCATGCAGAATAAAAGAATTAAAATCATGTTCAGAGAGGGGGAAGAGCGCGTATGCAGCTTACGGTAGAAAATGTCAGTTTTCGTTATACAGAAAAATCCCCCTGGATATTGAAGGACGTGTCTCTGGAAATCAAAGAGGGAGAACGCGTCGGGATCGTAGGGCCTTCCGGTTATGGAAAAAGTACCCTGGCAAGGATCATTGCCGGTTATGAAAAGCCATCCTCCGGGCGGGTGCTCCTGGACGGAGAATCGTTGCCGGAAAAGGGTTTTTGCCCTGTTCAGATGGTTTATCAGCATCCGGAGATGGCAGTCAATCCCCGATGGAAAATGGAAAAGACATTAAATGAGTGCTGGCATCCGGATGAAGCGCTGCTGACGCGCATGGGTATTGAAAAATCCTGGCTCACAAGGTGGCCGTCGGAGCTTTCCGGAGGCGAGCTGCAGAGATTCTGCATCGCCAGAGTATTGAGTCCGGAAACGAAGCTTCTGGTCTGTGACGAGATCACTACGATGCTGGATGTGATCACCCAGGCTCAGATATGGCAGCTGCTATTGGAGGTATCCCGGAAAAATAATCTGGGGATGCTGGTGATTACCCATAACATGACTCTCGCCGGACAGATCTGTACCCGGGTGATTGAACTGCCTGAGATTAACAGACTGTAAGAAACACTTCAGAGGAGATCTCAGGTTAGACAGACTATTTCCTGAAAAATTTTAACATATTGCAATACGCCGGAGCGGGTCCAAAAAGGCTGCTTCCGGCGTTTTGCTTTGCAGGGCAAATGCGGCATGATGCAATTAGAGGTTGCCAGATTGGCGGAATGTGTTTATAATCGGCAGCAGGATGATAAATAAAAAAGAAAAGAGGCAGAAGGAATGAAAAGGATAAAAGAATTAACGGTCATGCTGGCGGTATTTTGCGCGGTGCTGGTGCTGGCCGCGGGCTGCGGTGCAAAGAAGGATGAAAAGGCGCAGAGTGAAGCACAGAAGCAGGAGGAAACTCAGGAGAAGACAGAAGCACAGGACGCCGGAGAAGGTCAGAAAGAGACAGAAGCGCAGAGCACCGGGGAAGATCAGAAAGAGACAGAAGCGCAGGACGCCGGGGAAAGCCTGAAGGGGCCCCAGGTGGAGATCAAGGTGAAGGATTACGGTACGATTAAGCTGACGCTGGACAAAACGAACGCCCCGATCACCGTGGATAATTTTGTGAAGCTGGCAGAGGAGGGCTTTTATGACGGACTTACCTTCCACCGCATCATCGACGGATTCATGATCCAGGGCGGGGACCCGCTGGGCAACGGAACGGGCGGTTCGGATGAAACAATCAAGGGGGAATTTTCAGAAAACGGCGTGGACAATAAAATTTCCCATAAGCGCGGCGTGATCTCTATGGCGCGGTCCCAGATGCCGGACAGCGCCAGCTCACAGTTCTTTATCGTACAGGCCGACAGTACGTATCTGGACGGGCAGTACGCGGGCTTCGGCTACGTTACGGAGGGAATGGAGGTCGTGGATGAGATCTGCAAAAAAGTGACTGTACAGGATCAGAACGGTACGGTATCGAAGGAGGACCAGCCGGTGATCGAGAGTATTACCGTGACAGAATAGGAAGTTGTATTTTATGAGCTTTGCAGAATATTTTCCGATTTTTGATAAACTGACAAGGGAAGAGCAGGCGGCGCTTTTGGATGCGGTGACATACCGCAAAATAGAAAAGGGAGCGCTGGTCTACAACGGCTCCGCGGACTGCTTTGGCGTGCTTTTGCTGCGCCGGGGCCAGCTCCGCGCCTATATCTGCTCGGAGGAGGGCCGGGAGGTCACTGTCTACCGGCTGTTTGACCGGGACATTTGTCTGCTTTCCGCTTCCTGCATGATGCGCAGTCTGCAGTTTGACATCACAATTACTGCGGAGAAGGATACGGAGGCCTGGATGATCCCAGTGAATGTCTATAAAAACCTGATGGAGCGGTCGGCGGTGATCGCGAATTACACCAACGAGATTCTGGGAACGCGTTTTACGGACGTGATGTGGCTGGTCGAACAGATTCTGTGGAAAAGCTTCGATAAAAGGCTTGCGGCGTTTCTGATGGAGGAAAGTGCGATTGAGGGAACGGACAGGCTTCGGATTACCCATGAGCAGATCGCTTCTCATCTCGGGACCGCCCGGGAGGTCGTGACAAGGATGCTTAAATATTTTCAAACTGAGGGCGCAGTGAAGCTTACCCGCGGTCTTATCGAGATCACGGATTTTGAGAGGCTTTCCGGTATGAGCGAATGAAAACCGCCGCAGGCATGCAACGTTCCTGCGGCGGTTTTTACTGCATTTCGGGATCATATGGTCGATCGTGCTTCTGTCATGCATGATCGGGTTGTATAGGAGGCTCGTGTTAGCAGATTATGTCACCAGACTATACTATCAGATCGAGGATCTGCTGCTTCGGATGGGAGCCTACCGCCCGGTTGGTGACCTTTCCGTCTTTAAAGACAAACAGGGAAGGAATGGTCATTACCTTAAAGGATTCGGCCAGCTCCGGCTGCTCGTCTACATTTACCTTGCCGACCTTGATCTCAGGGTGCTCGGCAGCTATTTCATCTATAATAGGAGAGACCATCCGGCAGGGGCCGCACCAGCTTGCCCAAAAATCCAGAAGGACAGGCTTTTCACTCTGTAAAACCTCATGTTCAAAATTATTTTTATCTATTACTAATGGCGTCATAGTTTTTCCTCCTTTGTCTTTGATGGTTACAGTATAGCGCTTTGAGGGACTGGCTTCTGTGATTTTGTCACAGAGGCTCATCTTTGCTATGACATAAAAAACGGGCAGCTGCACAAAACCGTGCAGTGCCCAAATATGCTTGACGCGATGAAAAATACATCTTGCTTTATGCCAGGTGGCTTATACCGCCGCCTGTTTAAAAATGACTCCTCTGTAACGCTCCAGGGCGAGCAGTACGATCATACCCATCACTCCGCAGGAAGCCACTTCACCGATGCCTACGGTCAGCATCATGAACGGAATCGGAAGCGGAACTCCATAGCCGTAGCGAAGGACGAAGGGAACGATCAGTGCGTTTGCAACGATCGGCGGAACCGGCGCCAGATAACGATGGCTGCGAAGCAGATAGGTACACACTGCTGCAATCAGCGTAGCCAGGCTTCCGAAAACAATGTCCACCGGAATTGCGCCGCCCAGGGTATTGCCGATCAGACATCCGATAAACAGCCCGGGGATCGCTGCCGGTGTAAAATACGGCAGAACCGTCAGGGCTTCAGAAACACGTATCTGTATTTCTCCGAAGCTGAAGGGTGCAAATACCATCGTCAGCACGACGTAAATGGCGGCAATCGCCGCACCTTGAACGAGGAACAGTACTTTTTTGTCTTTCATATTCAGTTTTCTCCTTTAGTTTTGTTTTACGAGTGGAAGGTCTCGAACACTCGATTCATTTAACGCCGGGAATCGGCGGCAAGCCCTGTCAGACCTTGGTTTTATGGGCTTTGCAACGTGGATTAGTGTAGCATAGTTGGGAGAGAAATGCAAGAGAAATAAAGAAAATCCGGCTTTGTTATTTTTTAGACAAAACAGGTGCATTTGTCTGATTTTCGGATATTTGCACCTGTTTTGTCTATTGCTGGATTTTGGGGATTTCCGTAAAATGACGCTATGAGATACATGCAGAAGAAGAGAGGAGATGAGCAATGTGAAAAAGCTCCGGATAGCACGAATCGGCTATATTCTGATGTCCCTCGTATTTTATATCGCGGGGCTGGCCTATATGGCGGCGCCGGATATTTCCCCCTCACGGCTTTGTATCGTCGGCGGAATTATTCTGATCATATACGGAGTCATCAGGATGATCGGCTATTTTTCGGATGATCTGTACTGCCTGGCGTTTCAGCATGATCTGGGCTGCGGATTGTTTCTGGTGATACTTGGAGTGATTGTACTTGCGGCAAATAAACGTATTCAGGGATACCTGTCCATTGGATTTGGGGGACTCATATTGCTGGATAGTCTTCTTACGATCCAGACTTGCGGGGAAGCAAAAAAATTTGGGATAGAATCCTGGATGGTGCTGCTGATTCTGTCTCTGATCGCAGGTACCTGCGGAGTTTTGGTCATTGCAGGCCCTTTTCAGAGCGTCAGGTCCCTGCACATTCTTGCCGGCTGTGCATTGTTTGCAGAAGGGCTGATGAAGCAGTTTGCCGTCCATATTACAGTGGCAAAGCAGCGGGATGCTTATTCGCCGGATGAAAGTAATAGTATATAAAAGCACATAAGGAAAACAGGAGGTAACAACATGGGCGTTTCAACAACAATAAAAAAATTTGGATTAGAGCAGGCTTTCAAATATCTGTATAAGGATCCTGAAAAAAATCTTCTGAAGATAATGGACTGGGCGGATAAGTTTGCAGGAGAGGAGTTTGTCAGCCAGCGGAAAATGGTGCGGTCGGCGATGACAGATCCGGAGCATCCGTATTACAGCTATATTCGCCGGCTTATCAATGATATTGATCCGAATGTTATGCAGACAACCGCAGTGAATTTCTTTATCAATGCAGTGCTCGACGGATGGAAGAAGCAGGAGAAGCTGAGAGAAGAATACGGCTGCAATATTCCCTGGGCTATTTTGCTGGATCCGACCAGTGCCTGCAATCTGCACTGCACCGGCTGCTGGGCGGCAGAGTACGGCAATAAGCTGAATCTTACCTTTGATGAGATTGACGATATTATACGCCAGGGCAAGGAGCTGGGCGTATACTTCTACATATATACCGGTGGAGAACCTCTGGTACGTAAAAAAGATCTGATTCGGATCTGTGAGAAGCATTCAGACTGTGTATTCCTGAGCTTTACGAACGGCACACTGATCGACGAAGCGTTTGCAGATGAAATGCTTCGGGTAGGGAACTTTGTACCTGCCATCTCTTTGGAAGGCTTCGAGGAGGCCACGGACGGACGGCGTGGAAACGGCGTATTCGAGAAGGCGACGAAGGCAATGCAGATTCTTCGGGAAAAGAAGCTGTTCTTCGGTATTTCGGCCTGCTATACCAGCGCAAATTTTGAGTCCATCACTTCGGAGGAATTCTTTGACAGCCTGATCGACATGGGAGCATACTTCATCTGGTATTTCCATTATATGCCGGTAGGAAATGACGCTTCTCCTGAACTGATGCCGACACCTGAGCAGAGGACAGAGACGTATCACCGGCTTCGGAAATACCGCGCGGAAAAACCGCTGTTCGCAATGGATTTCCAGAATGATGCGGAGTATGTAGGCGGCTGTATCGCCGGAGGAAGACGGTATTTCCACATCAATGCGAACGGAGATATTGATCCCTGTGTATTTGTACATTATTCTGATTCAAATATCCGGGAGAAGACGCTGCTGGAAGCGCTGCGGTCACCGATGATGATGGCGTATCACGACGGGCAGCCCTTCAATGACAATATGCTGCGTCCGTGTCCGATGCTGGAAAATCCGCAGATGCTGAGAAAGATGGTTGCCGGGACGGAGGCGCATTCCACGGATCTTCAGTCGCCGGAGAGCGTGGATCATCTGTGTGCAAAATGCGATAAATATGCGGAGCACTGGAAGCCGGTAGCAGAGCAGCTCTGGGAGAAAAAGGAAAACTGAGAAAAAGCATAAAGCCGGGGAAAAGATAGAGCTGAGAATGATCTAAGCTGCTGCAGGTAAAAACGCCTGCAGCAGCTTTTTTATGCCATAGGAAAGACCTTGTCACGCTAAAGCGTGAAAGGTGGATGTCAGCTAAAGCTGACCACGCCCGGAGCGTCAGAAAAAGAACTGTTTTCCTGAGTCGGCGAAAATGCTGCTGATCTGATTGAAGGATGCGACTGGATCATAACTCATTCCGTTGTCCAGCCAGTCATAGGTAATGCCGACCACCAGACATTTGTGAAAACGGATCAAAAGCTGTTTATCCTCCGGGGGCAGCGGTGCTTCTGCCGTGACAGTGTCAATATATTCCGTGACCACGTAGAGGGAAAGCCGCTCCAGCTCCTTTTGAAATAGTTCTCTTTGAATGGAACGGTAAATGTGAAGTATGGCATTCTGGCGTTTGGAGGTATATTCGACGATCTGTGCAAGACAGTCCGTGGCAGCCCCGGGTTTGCAATTATTTTGGATGATGATATTGACGTCCTGCTTTATTGCATACTCAAGAAGATCCGGAATATCATGAAAATGGTAATAAAAGGTGTTGCGGTTCACCTGACAGCAATCTACAATGTCCTTTACGGTAATTTTATTATATGGTTTTTCCTCAAGTAATTGCCAAAAGGCATCTGTAATGATAGACTTTGTACGAATCATAAAAAACCTGCTCTGAAAAATCAATATAGTGTCGGCGCATAAGGACTGACATTTTTTATACGCTTACGATAGTATATCACAAAAGTTGAAATTCTGCGAGGTAATCTGGTGAAAAGATTTTTCTGTCTGTTTAAAAGAATATTGTTATTGTGGCTTCTCTATTTCTTCGTGTGTATGGTGGTGCCGCCGCTGTTTCACAAGCCTTCATTGCCGAACTCAACAGAGGAAAGCGCATCTTTGGGCGCTGCCGCAGAGCTACAGAAAGGTGCGTTTCCGGATATTGCCGCGGATGAGAAAGCGCAGGAACGCGTGCGGAGCATTGATGACAATACGGAGGCGCTGCTGTGGAGGCTGCGGCTGATTGAGACGGCCCAGGAACGGGTGGTGCTGACGACCTTCGATCTGCGGGACGACAACAGCGGGCGGGATGTTATGGCTGCTCTTTTCCACAGCGCCCAGCGGGGCGTAAAGGTACAGGTGCTGGTAGACGGGATGAACGGCGTCCTGCGGCTGACAGGAAGCGATTGCTTCCGTGAACTGTCTTCCCAGGAGAATGTTGAGATCAAGCTGTACAATCCCATAACGCTTCTGGCTCCCTGGAAAAACAATTACCGCATGCACGACAAGTACGTGATTGCGGATGATTTTGCGTACCTTCTCGGCGGAAGGAACACGGACGACCTTTTTCTCGGAAGCTACGTGGACTCCTACAATGAGGATCGGGATATCCTGGTGTACGAGGAGATGCCGGGAGCGGGAAATTCTTTTATACAGCTGGAGGAATATTTTGATCAGATATGGAACCTGCCCTGCTGTAAGACGTACAAAAAAATGGCGGCGGGACCTGCATATCTGGAGGAGCATTACCAGGAGGTCAGAAAAAAATATCCCCAGGCATTTGCCGGGACAGACAGTGGTGAGGCAGAAAGCGGGACAGACGGAGGGCCGGACAGTGACGGGTTCGATTGGGAGGCCGCGACGTTGGAAACCCAGGGCGTTGAGCTGTGTACCAATCCGATCAATCCGGGGAACAAGCATCCTGTACTTTGGGACAGGCTGGTGGAGGAGATGAAGCAGGAGGAAGATATTCTGATACAGACTCCCTACATCATCTGCGACAAAAAAATGTACCAGGATCTGACGGAACTGTGCGCGGACGGGGCCAGGACAGAGATCATTATTAATGCGGTGGAGAGCGGTACGAATCCCTTTGGTTGTACAGATTATCTGAATCAGAAGAAAAAGGTGCGGGGGACGGGCGTACAGACCTATGAATATCTGGGGAATCAGGCGCTGCATACAAAAACGGTGCTGGCCGGAGAACGCATCAGCATCGTGGGTTCCTGCAACCTGGATATGCGCAGTATTTATCTGGACACGGAGATGATGCTGCGCATCGACAGCCGGGAGCTGAACGCTCAGCTCCGGGAGCAGGCGGAGACCATGAAGGACAGATGCCGCAGCGTGTCTCCGGAGGGCGTTGTGACAGAGGGAGAAAATTATCAGGCGAGGGAGCAGAGCGCCGGGAAGAAGATCATTTACGGTATACTCCGGGCGGTGATTATCCCCTTCCGGCATCTGCTGTGACGGTGAAAGCCAGAAAATAAAATGTAATAAATAAAAAGGAGAAGCAGATATGAAATATCGTGATTTGGGAAATACAGGATTAAAGGTCAGTGAGATCGGTCTGGGCTGCGAGGGCTTCGAGGAGGATCACTGCCGGAATATCAGGCAAATGCTGGATGCGGCACAGAAACACGGCGTTAATTATATAGATTTATATACGCCGAATCCGGAGGTGCGTTCCGGCGTCGGAGAAGCGCTGAAGGGCAGAAGAGAGCAGTTTTATCTGCAGTCCCATGTCTGTTCCGTCTGGAAGAATGGGCAGTATGAGAGGACCCGGGACATAGGAGCTGTGAAAAGGGGCGTGGAGGAAATGCTCTCCCAGCTTCAGACGGATTACATTGATGTTGGTATGATACACTACGTAGATTCTATGGAGGACTGGAGGAGGATCGCAGAAGGATCTGTCTTGAAGTACGTACTGGAATTGAAGCAGAAGGGGATCCTCCATCACATCGGCATGAGCAGCCATAACCCGGAGGTGGCTCTGGAGGCGGTGAAGAGCGGATATATTGAAGTACTGATGTTCAGTGTGAATCCCTGCTATGACCTGCAGCCGGCCAGCGAGGACGTGGAGGAGCTGTGGGCCGAAAAGAATTATCAGGAGCACCTGGTAAATATGGATCCAAAACGGCAGGAGCTGTATGAGACCTGTCAGCGCCTGGGGGTGGGAATTACCGTCATGAAGGTATTTGGCGGCGGTGACCTGTTGGATGAAAAATTGTCTCCGGCAGGAAAAGCCCTGACGCCCAGCCAGTGTATCCACTATGCGCTGACCCGGCCCGGGGTAGCGACGGTGCTGGCAGGGGCACATTCCATTGAACAACTGGAAATCAGTGTGGCCTATGAAGAGGCTTCCGAGGAAGAAAAGGATTACGCCCTGGCCTTCGCATCCTTCCCGAATATCAGCTGGAAGGGGCATTGTATGTACTGCAGCCACTGCGCACCCTGTCCGAAGCACATTGACGTAGCGTCGGTTACAAAATTTTTGAATCTGGCGAAGGCCCAGAGGGAGGTGCCGGAGACCGTCCGGGAGCATTACAGAGCGCTGCCCCACCATGCCGGGGAATGCATCGGCTGCGGAGCCTGCGAGACGAGATGCCCCTTTGAGGTATCTGTCGTGGAAAATATGCGGCAGGCTAGGAAAATATTTGGAGAATAGAATAGATCCGGCAAAACGGCGGAAATTTTGCAGAGCAAGAGAATAAATGAACTCCTCAAGACAGATACTAGATGCGATTAAAATAAAATGCAGGCAGGAGAAAAAAATGTTCAGACATCTGAGTGCCGCCGGAATGCTTCTGATTCCGCTGGGGATTTATTTGTATTTTATTATCCGAAGATCGTTGAAGGTATTGCTGAAGGAAAGAGGAATATGGCTGCAGAGAGGAGCCGCCGCGGCTGCGGCGTTCCTGCTCACACTGCCGGTTCGTGATATTTACAGCCTTGGTACGGCCCTGGTGCTTCATTTTACTGTGATATCGGTGATTGTCGATTTAGTATGCCTGCTCCTGAAAAGGACGGGCTGCACCTTCCGAAGGGGGTGGAACATTGCCTGGCGCAGCGGAGGGGCTGCGGCTGTGATTACTCTTGGGCTGATCGGGTACGCCTACCTGAACATGCATCGCGTGTCCGTCACAGAATACACAGTGTCCACTGAAAAGCCGATTCGGGAGGAGGGCTACAGGCTGGTCTTTCTGTCGGATCTGCATTTTGGAACGACCATGGCTCAGGAAAAGCTGGCAGAGTACTGTGCACGGATAGAGGCGGAAGAGCCTGATCTTGTGGTGCTTGACGGAGATATTGTAGACGAGTCCACCTCATCAGAGCAGGTGTGGCAGGCATTTGAGACCCTGGGGAAGATCCAGAGCACGTATGGGACGTATTACATCTACGGCAATCACGACAAAGGAAAATATTCAAAGGACTGTGATTTTACGGAAGAGGAATTGTCACAGACAATTCAGAAATGTGGGATCCGGATACTGGAGGATGAGACGGCGGAGCTGAACGGTGAGCTGAGCCTGAGCGGCCGGGCGGACCGGTCGGATGCCCGGATGTCCGGGAGCAAAAGAAAGAACCCCGGGAAGCTTTTAAAGGATACGCCTGACTCTGCATTTCACATACTGGCGGAGCATCAGCCCCGGGATATGGAGAAAAACGAAAAGGCAGGCTATGACCTGATGCTGTCGGGACACACTCATGCGGGCCAGCTGTGGCCGGTGGGGCTGATCACAACACTTTTTGACCAGGATACTGTAAACTACGGAGAGAAGCGCTTTGGGGATATGGAGCTTATCGTATCCTCGGGAATCGCCGGATGGAAGTATCCGCTGCGGACCGGAAAGCACTGTGAGTTTGTGGTGGTGAATATCGAGCCGGCAGGAAAAGGATAATTTTGAAGGCGCGAGGGTGGGCGAAGCACACTTTTATTCCAATAATTGTTGACAAATCATGATAGCGGAGCTATCATACATAACATATTGGTAAATAAAACCTATAGAAATAATATGAAAAGAGAAAGGAAGGCAGAATGAGCGAGGCACAGAATCGTGAAAAGATACAATTGGAGAAGCTGGAGCATTTGAAAAATGACCTGCGGAGCATGAAAAGCGTTGCCGTGGCATTTTCAGGAGGCGTGGATTCCACGTTTTTGCTGAAGGCGGCTCAGGAGGCACTGGGGGATCAGGTGATCGCAGTGACGGCAAAGTCCTGCTCCTTCCCTAAGCGGGAGCTGGAGGAGGCAAAGGCCTTCTGTGCGAAGGAGGGGATCCGCCATCTTATCGTGGAGTCCGAGGAGCTGCAGATTGAGGGCTTTTCCCAGAATCCGAAGAACAGATGCTACCTGTGCAAGCGGGAGCTGTTTGAGAAGATCGGAAAGATCGCAGAGGAGAATGGCATCGCGTATATCGCGGAGGGCTCCAATCTGGACGACAACGGAGACTACCGGCCGGGGCTGCAGGCCGTGGCAGAGCTGGGAGTGAAGAGTCCGCTTCGCGCCGCGGGACTGAGTAAGCAGGAGATCCGGGAGCTTTCCAGGAAATATGGCCTTCCCACCTGGGAAAAACAATCCTTCGCGTGCCTGTCTTCACGTTTCGTTTACGGGGAGACCATCACAGAGGAAAAGCTGGGGATGGTGGATAAAGCGGAACAGCTTCTTCTGGATCTTGGCTTTCATCAGGTGCGCGTCCGTATTCACGGCAGGATGGCCAGAATAGAGATACAGCCGGAGGAATTTGCCCGGCTTTTGGAGGAGAAAACCAGGAGGGAGATCGTCGGCAGACTGAAGGAATACGGCTTTACCTATGTGTCTCTTGACCTGCAGGGATACCGTACCGGCAGCATGAACGAGACACTGGACGAGACGCCGAATAATAAAGAATAAAAGAAAAAATAAAAGAAAGAATACAGACAAAATCTGAAATAAAACTGACTGAAGGAATGGAGATAGATGTTAAATCAATTTTCAAGGACAGAGCTGTTGTTCGGAAAAGAAGCAATGGAGATTCTGCAAAATTCCAGAGTGGCCGTTTTCGGAATCGGAGGAGTGGGCGGCTATGCCGTGGAAGCGATGGCGAGAAGCGGGGTAGGAACCATCGACCTGATCGACGACGACAAGGTGTGCCTTACGAATCTGAACCGCCAGATCATTGCCACCAGAAAGACTGTGGGCAAATATAAAGTAGATGTGATGAAGGAGCGGATTCTTGAGATCAATCCGAACGCAGAGGTAAACGTACATAAATGCTTTTATCTGCCGGAAAATAAGGATGAATTTGATTTCACCCAGTATTCCTACGTGGTGGACGCGGTGGATACGGTGACGGCGAAGATACAGCTTGTATTGGACGCACGGCAGGCGGGAGTTCCCATCATCAGCAGTATGGGAGCCGGCAACAAAATCAATCCCGCGGAGTTTGAGGTGGCGGATATTTATGAGACCTCCGTCTGTCCTCTGGCAAAGGTGATGCGCCGGGAGCTGAAAAAGCGCGGCGTGAAGAAACTGAAGGTGGTGTATTCGAAGGAAAAACCGGTCCGGCCCATAGAGGACATGGCGATTAGCTGCCGGACGAACTGTATCTGTCCGCCGGGGGCGAAGCATAAATGTACGGAGCGGAGAGACATTCCGGGCTCCAATGCCTTTGTGCCCTCGGTTGTAGGGCTGATTATTGCAGGTGAGGTGATCAAAGATCTGACCTGGGATGCGGCGCTGCGGGCCAGAACGGAGGCGGAAGGTGTTTAGAAAAAGGATAGAAGATCTGGTGCAGGAAAACCGTCCTGTGACGATTGTCGATATGAGAAGACGGGAGGATTACGAAAAAGAATCCTATCCCGGAGCTATTCATATCGACGGAGATGAAACTGAGGAAATACGGCAGAAGATCAATAAAGAGCGGCCGGTTTATTTTATCTGCTATACGGGCCAGAAAAGCGACGCAGCGGCGGAGGAGCTTTTGGAAGAAGGATATGAGGCTTACAGTATTGCGGAGGGATACCGCGCTTACATCCGGTATAAGCTCCAAAAGCTGATGGCATCAGAAAACGACGCCCGGGAACGGACAAAGCAGATCGAGCGCAGTATCATCAAAAAATTCCGAAAAGAGCTCTGGTGTCGTTTTACCAGGGCGGTTCGGGAGTACGAGCTGGTGCAGGAGGGGGATAAGATCGCCGTATGTATTTCCGGCGGCAAGGATTCCATGCTGATGGCAAAGCTGTTTCAGGAGCTGTACCGGCATGGACAGAAGAACTTTGAGCTGGTGTTTCTCGTAATGAATCCTGGCTACAATCCGGTGAATTATCAGGTGGTTCTCGATAATGCGAGGCTGCTGGAGGTACCTGTCACGGTGTTCCAGTCAGAAATTTTTGATATTGTAGCCTCGGAGGAGAATTCCCCGTGTTACCTCTGTGCCAGAATGAGGCGGGGCTATCTGTACAGCAAGGCTCAGGAGCTGGGCTGCAACAAGATCGCCCTGGGTCATCACTATGATGATGTGATCGAGACGATTTTGATGGGAATGCTGTACGGCGGCCAGGTGCAGACCATGATGCCGAAGCTTCACAGCACGAATTTTCCCGGGATGGAGCTGATCCGGCCCCTGTATCTGATCCGGGAAAAGGATATCCGATGCTGGGCTGACTACAATGACCTGCATTTTATCCAATGTGCCTGCCACTTTACGGAGCACTGTGCTTCCTGCGGGGGAACGGAAAAGGGCTCCAAGCGGGCGGAGGTCAAGGAGCTGATTCGTCAGCTGGCGCAGAAGGATCCGATCATAGAGAGCAATATATTCCGAAGCGTGGAAAATGTAAATCTGAATACGGTGATTGCATATAAAAAGGACGGTGCCAGGCACCATTTTCTTGAGGAATATGAGGAAAAATAATAGGTTGAGACGGTTGAAGACGGAGTTTGAGCAAAGCGAGTATGGGAGGTATGAAGAATGCAGAAAGGTGAGCAGACGAAGCGAGAGGGCAGCAGAATATCGGAGAAGGATCTGAAGAAGATCGTGGAATATATCGAGGAAATACAGTTCGGATCGGTCTCTGTCGTGATCCAGAACGGCAAGATCATACAGATCGAAAAGAACGAAAAGATACGGTTGAGTTAAATAAAATCCTGAAAACCTATTGACAAAATAGAAAAAATAGGATATGCTCGTTTAGAATAAAACATATAATTCATACCAAAATAGTATAGAATAAAATGAACTGACCAGAAAACTGGAGGTTTTAGCAAAATACGCTAAAGCCTTCTTTTTTTGGTTAATTTCTAAAAAGAGGAAAAATTATGCAATTCAACACGAAATTACTGCATGGAAAATCGGTCAGAAGATACGCGGAGGGCGCGACGGTGCCTCCGATTAGTCAGGTCAGCGCCTTTTCTTATGAAACGGCGGAGGAGCTGGAAAAGGTATTCGAAAACAAAGCGCCGGGCTTTGCCTATACAAGGATCGGCAATCCTTCTGTGGATGCATTTGAAAGGAGAGTAGCGGAGCTGGAGGGCGGCCTGGGAGCCGTGGCCTGCGCGTCGGGCATGTCGGCGGTGACGTTGTCGCTTCTGAACATCCTGCAGGCCGGCGACGAGGTGATCGCAGGAAGCGGGCTGTTCGGCGGTACGATCGACCTTTTCAGTGATCTGAAGGCCTTTGGGGTCACCGTCCGGTACGTGAAGCACATCACGGTGAAGGAGATCGGGCCTTTGGTCACAGAGAAGACGAAGGCCGTGTTCGGAGAGGTAATCGGCAATCCGGGGCTGGACGTCATTGACATCCGGGCGGTTTCCGATTTTGTACATAGCAAGGGCATTCCGTTTATCGTGGATTCTACGACGGCGACGCCTTATCTGGTGCAACCCTTCACCCTGGGGGCGGATATTGTCGTGCACTCTTCCTCCAAGTATATCAATGGAGGCGGAAACTCCATCAGCGGAATCATCGTAGACGGCGGAAGGTTCCGCTTTGCGCCGGATCGCTATCCGGGCTTTGAAAAGTACAAAAAGTACGGGAAGCTTGCATATCTGGCGAAGCTCAGAAACGGGATCTGGCGAAATATGGGAGGCTGCCTGGCACCCTTCAACGCCTTTCTGAACGTGATCGGCATGGAGACGATGGGCCTTCGGATGGAGCGGATCTGCGAAAATGCAAAGCAGCTGGCTCTGGCGGTCAATAAATTCGAGGGCGTGTCGGCGGATTACCCGGCGCTCTATGGAAATCCCTACGCAGAGCTGGTGGAAAAGCAGTTCGGCGGCAGGGGCGGCGGCATCGTAACGATCCGGGCCGGCTCAAAGGAGCGGGCGTATAAGCTTATGAATGCGCTGAAATACGCGCTGAACGCCACAAATATCGGAGACGTCCGCACCCTTGTGATCCATCCGGCCTCCACGATCTACGTACACAGTACGCAGCAGGAGAGGGAGGATGCAGGCGTGGCCGACGATATGATCCGTGTCAGCGTCGGAATCGAGGATACACAGGATCTGATCGAGGATTTTACCCAGGCAATCTTCAGCCTGTACGATTAAGGAGGAGAAAAAATGGCAGTGGATTATGCAGCATTGAAAAAAGGCGGCTTCATGAGACAGAAGCAGAAAAATAATTTTTCCCTGAGACTTCGGGTGGTGGGAGGTAATCTGACGGCGAAGCAGCTTGCTAAGATTGCGGAGGTTTCGGAAAAGTACGGCGACGGATACGTTCACCTCACTTCGAGACAGAGCGTGGAAATACCGTTTATCAAGCTGGAACAGATCGACGAGGTAAAGAATGCGCTGGCCCAGGGAGAGGTGGCTCCCGGCGTCTGCGGCCCGAGAGTCCGCACCGTCACCGCCTGTCAGGGTGCCGCCGTATGTCCCAGCGGATGTATTGATACGTATGCTCTGGCAAAGGAACTGGATGAGCGGTATTATGCCCGGGAGCTGCCGCACAAATTTAAGTTTGGAATTACAGGATGCCAGAATAATTGTCTGAAGGCAGAGGAAAATGACCTTGGCATAAAGGGCGGTATCCAGGTGAAATGGGTGGAGGACGCCTGCATCCAGTGTGGCGTCTGCGTGAAAGCCTGCAGAACGGAGGCCATCACCCTGGAGGACGGAAAGATCAGCATTGATTACAGCAAATGCAATTTCTGCGGAAGATGTACAAAGGCCTGTCCGGCGGATGCTTACGAGGAAACGCACGGATACATCGTTTCCTTCGGCGGACTGTTTGGAAACAGCATCGCCCAGGGCGAATCCGTGATCCCGTTCATCGAGGATCATGAAAAGCTTTTGAAGATCTGCGACGTGGCGATTCAGTTTTTTGAGAAACACGCCAAGGCCGGAGAGCGCTTCAAATTCACGCTGGACCGTGTAGGACATGACGTGTTTGAAAAAGAAATCAGGGAGGCATATGAGAATGGCTGATATTGTGTACGATGATTACGTGGATATCACAGACGTTGTGTGCCCGGTCACCTTTGTCAAGGCGAAGGTGGCTCTGGAGGAGCTGGAGGACGGGCAGATCCTGGCGATCCGCATGAACGACGGGGAGTCGGTGCAGAATGTTCCCCGGAGTATAAAGGAAGAGGGACACCGGGTAAAGAAGCTTCAGGACAATGGGGACGGAACGTACACGCTGTTCGTCCAGAAAGAAGGGGATTGATTTGGCAGAACGAGTAGGCAGGGATGAATTTGAGGGCAGGGTGCTTTCGAACGGAAAGCTGTCCCTGATCGAGTTTTACCACGACGGCTGTGTCGCCTGCAAAATGCTCTCTCCGGTGCTGGCTGAAATAGAGGAAAAATACGGGGAACAGCTTTACGTGGGAAAGGTCAATACTGTTTATGAGGAGGAGCTGACGGAGGAATATAAGGTGAAGGCTTCCCCCACCCTGATCTTTTTTAAAGACGGCAGACCGCTGCTGAAGCTGATCGGGACGCAGAAGAAAAACGAGCTGGAAAAGATTATTGAAGAAAATTTATAATTGATAGAGGAGAAAAGCAGATATGAATATTACGGTGGCTGGCGAGAAAAAAGAGGTAAAGGACGGACTTACCGTTGCGGAGCTGATCGTGCAGGAGGACGTGGAGACGCCGGAGTACGTTACAGTTTCTGTAAATGAGGAGTTTGTGGAAAAAGAAGATTTTTCTGCCCTCACGCTGAAGGACGGAGACGTCGTTGAATTCGTATACTTCATGGGAGGTGGACGGTAGTGGCATTTACGAACGAGCAGCTTGAGCGCTACTCCCGGCACATCATACTGAAGGAGGTGGGAGCTAAGGGACAGAAGAAATTGATGAATGCCAGGGTACTAATCATCGGGGCGGGCGGCCTTGGAGCGCCTGCGGCAATGTATCTGGCGGCGGCAGGAGTCGGCACCATCGGTATCGCAGATGCGGACGAGGTGGATCTGTCCAACCTGCAGCGCCAGATCATCCACAGTACGGAGGATGTGGGCAAGGCAAAGGTCCAGTCTGCCAAAGAGACCATGAATAAAATGAACCCGGACGTAACCGTTCGGACGTACCGTACCTTTGTGAGTGCAGAGAATATTATGGAGCTGATTCAGGATTATGATTTTATTATTGACGGCACCGACAATTTTCCTGCAAAATTTTTGATTAATGACGCCTGTGTGCTGGCAAAAAAACCTTTTTCCCATGCGGGGATTATTCGCTTCCGGGGGCAGCTTATGACCTACGTTCCCGGAGCGGGCCCCTGCTATCGCTGTGTTTTCAAGGATCCGCCGCCAAAGGACGCGGTGCCTACCTGCAAGCAGGCCGGAGTCATCGGGGCAATGGGAGGCGTGATCGGAAGCCTTCAGGCTATGGAAGCAGTGAAATATATTCTGGGAGTAGGGGATCTGCTCACGGGCTATCTGCTGACCTTTGATGCGATAAAGATGGAGTTCCGCAAAATAAAGCTTCCGTCCCGGGTGGCCGACTGTGCGGTCTGCGGGGAGCATCCCGACATCACGAAGCCCATTGATTATGAGCAGACTGTTTGCGAAGGAGTGGGAATATGATTACGATTTCTGCCGGTGATTTTGAAAAAATCGTACAGCACGCAAGGTCTGAGTTGCCGGAGGAGGCCTGCGGCCTAATCGCCGGAGTCCGGGAGGGAGAGAACCGAATCATAAAAAAGGTCTACTTTTTGACAAACCTTGACCATTCCAACGAGCATTTTTCCCTCGATCAGAAGGAACAGCTAAACGCCGTCAAGGATATGAGGGCGAAGGGGCTTGTACCCCTGGGCAACTGGCATTCCCACCCGGAGACCCCGGCGCGGATGTCCCAGGAGGATAAGCGCCTGGCCTACGATAAACAGGCAAGCTATATGATTCTTTCTCTTATGGATAAGGAAAATCCGGTGCTGCATTCCTTTCGCCGAAGCGGGGACGAATTCAGCCCGGAAGAGGTAGTAATAAAATAAGAAGGTTTTACGTTTTTTCGGGCGCTGCGGTATCAAATCACTCTTCGCAGCGCCCTGTCTTTTATCTGTCTTTTGCCAGCTCCTGAATTTTCTCCAGGCAGGAATCGAAAAACATCCTGTAGCTTTCGCAGTAATAATTTTCATATGTATTGCTGTCCGGGTTGTAATCCCGGTTGCGCTGGCAGCCGCCCTTGCATATCCAATGGTATTTGCAGTCTCTGCACCTGGCGGACAGCAGGTAAGAACGTTCGACAAATCCGATTTCACTTCGTTTCTGATTAATCTGAGAAAAATTGTTCTCGTTGAAATTCCCCAGAAGATATTCATCCAGCATGTAAAAATCACAGGGATAAACGTTGCCGTTGGCCTCCACCACATTTTGAATGCTGCAGACGCCGCACTGGTCACAGGAAGCGGGGTAGTATCCGGCGGCAATGCTGATATAGTTTTCAAACTGGCGGTTATAGGGGGCGCGGCCCTTTTGGACATCCCGGTACCAGAGCGAAAACAGGTCAATTAAAAACCGGCCGTAAAGCCGGGGCGGCAGGGCGTGGGGCGTCTGCCCGTGAGCTTCTCCCAGAGGATCAAGGCAGGGGATATATTGCTGATAGCGCCAGCCCTGTTTTTGGTAGAAGGAATACACCTCATCGACCTGACTGGCGATCATCGGAGTAACGACTGTCAAAATATTGTATTCTACGTGAAACTGATCCATGAGCCGGGCAGCCCGGACTGCCATATGAAAGGTACTGCCGCCGGAGGCGGTATGCCGCAGTCCGTCGTGGATTTCCTGCGTTCCGTCTACGGACAATCCCACCAGAAATTTGTTTTCAGATAAGAAGCGGCACCAGTCTTCATTGAGCAGGGTTCCGTTGGTCTGGATAGCGTTGTAAACGGCAATTCCCTTTTTGTTGTAGTGCTGTTGATAATAAAGCGCTTTTTGAAAAAAAGGAATGCCGATCAGGGTGGGTTCTCCGCCCTGAAACATATAATGAGCTGCGCCCTGCGCATTTAAAATGGTCTTTCGGATGACATTTTTCAGGGTGGCCTCGGACATAAAGCCGTAGGATGCCTGACTGCGTTTGGAAGTCTCGTCACAATAAAAACAGTAATCACAGCTCATATTGCACATGCCGGAGGCAGGTTTAATCAAAACGGAAACGGGGGGCATGATAAATTCTCCTTTTATATTCAAAATTTATATCATTGTAGCAGAAAAAGTGTTGAAACGCTATATAAAATAACGAAAAACCATATAAAGCAGAACAACTTTTGGGTGAAATGCTTAAAACCAGACAACTTTCTGATAAAACTGCTCAAACTTATTGTTTTGAAAAAACCCGTATGCTATATTGAAATCACCAGGTATCAGAAGAAACGCTGATATCAAAACATGCAACCTTAAGAAGGGAGAAGGAAAATGAAAAAACGTATTTTAAGCATGGGTGTAGCACTTGGTATGATGGCCAGCATGATGGTAGGAATGACTGCACAGGCGGCAGAAACATGGACCGTTACATGTCCCTGGGCGCCGTCAGGTGTGGCGGCAATGGTAAGCCAGCAGGCAGCCACAAAATCCACGGAATATTCCGATGACCTGATTTTAGTGGCAGAGGCTGTGAAGGGGGATGCAGCTACTGTAAACACCTGGGTGGCCAGCAATCAGGCCGGGGACAATTCCCTGGTATTTGCGGGAGAGGGCCTGCTCTCCATTACCTCGCTTCTCGATCCGGCGAAGCTGCAGTTTGATTATGAGAATTTTGCATATGTGGAGAATTTGTATTCCTCCATTTTTGTTCTGTCAGCAGAGGCCTCTCTGGGTCTGGAGGGCGTTGAGGCGCTGGAAGCATATGTGGAATCCGGCGAGGCCATCAGTGTGGCCGTGAACGGCGCCACAGGCTCGGAAGCATTTTTGGCGGCGGCTCTGTTCGGAGCAATGGGCGCAGGGGACCAGCTCAAGCTTGTTCCGTATGAGTCAGCGGCAGAGGCGGCTCAGGCAGTTGCAAAGGGAGAAACCACCTTCGCAGTTTCCCATCAGTCTCAGATTCAGGAGACGTATCAGCAAGGTGACGTAACCATCGTCTGTGCATTTGATGAAAGCGCACTGGAGAACGGACCGTTTGCAGGCGTGGAAGGCGTCGGCGAATACGGCTATCCGTACTTCCGCAACCGCTGCTTTGTAATGGCTCCGGCGGGGACGGAGGAGGAG
The DNA here is from genome assembly GCA_030524705.1 of Lachnospiraceae bacterium. GTDB lineage: Bacteria > Bacillota > Clostridia > Lachnospirales > Lachnospiraceae > Choladousia. The sequence goes on from JAUNGD010000004.1 coordinate 24,516, forward strand.
ACGGTAACGGCTCTGAGAACTCTGTATGACGATATTCTGGCGGATGAGGAAGTGACAAGCTGGCTGCAGGATACGATGCTTCTGGAGGTGGATACCATGACAGAAGAAGACGTGAAGGCGCATATCGAAAATGTAAAAGCGATTGTGGAGGAGTATGAAGAGATCGTAGCCGGATAAATCCGGGGTACATTTTCTGCGGAGTAAGGGCGCTGTTTGACAGCTTCGAAGGAAAAGGCTGCCGCAAAATCTGATGTTGGTATTTTGCGGCGGCCCTTTTTGTAATATGAAAAAGGAGGTTGTATCCTATGAAAGATTTGATAGAACGCATAGACAGTGGGTTTGATCGCATTTCCCTGCGGTTGGAGGACAAAGAAATCCAGGCGCCTGTGGATCTGATCGCCGGTATTCTTTTTCTCTTGTTCGGGGTCTTTATTTTGGCCATAATGCCGGAGCAGGTAACCGTATCGGAGAAGGATGTGGTAAACGGGCGGGCATTTCCCACTATGCTGATGGGACTTTTGATGTTTTGCTGTGTACTACTGATCGGTAAGGAGGTAATCCGCATCATCAGAAAGCAGCCGCTGACCCGGAAAACCATTAATTTGCTGGTGGAGGTAAAGGCTCTGGTCATCTTCTGCATCTTGCTGGTTACGTTCCTGATCTGTAAATACACGGGACAATTTGTAGCAGGAGCGGTTTTCTGCTGTCTTGGATTTTTAATTTATTTTCGCTGTAAAAAGCCGGCCTATTATGCCATTACGCTGGTTCTGGCCGTGGCGATCTGGGCGGCGTTCCGTTACCTTTTGAAGGTAAATTTTTAAAGAGAGGGGATGAGTTAGATGTTACAATTTATCGGTCCGGCGGCGGGGCTTTTGTTTACGCTGCAAAATATAATCTGGATTAATCTGGGCGTGTTTATCGGTTCTGTGTTTGCGGCGATTCCGGGACTCAGTGTGATCCTGTGTGTGATTCTGTTTTTGCCGGTTACTTACAGGCTGAGTGCGATTCCGGGCATGATGTTCCTGCTGGGTATTTATTGTGCGGGCGGTTACGGCGGAAGCGTATCCGCAATTCTGATTAATACGCCGGGAACGCCCCATGCGGCGGCAACGATGCTGGACGGTCATCCGCTGTCCAAGCAGGGGCGGACGAAGGTTGCGCTTAAGATTGCGCTGTATGCCTCCACCTTCGGCGGGATATTTTCAGCAATCACGCTTTTATTTTTGGGGCCGCAGGTGGCCCAGATCGCATCTCAGCTGGGAACGGCGGAGTATTTCATGGTATGCCTGTTCGGTCTGACCATCATTGCGGGGGTTTCTGGAAAAAGCATGGTAAAGGGTATCATTTCCGCCTGTATCGGATTGTGGATTTCCTGTATCGGTTCTGACCCCATGACCAGCTATGACCGTTTTACCTTCGGCGTTCCGAGGCTGTATCTTGGCCTGGATCTGGCGGTGTGCCTGATTGGTCTGTTTGCTCTGGTGGAAATCATGTCAAGAGCGGAGGACAAAAAGGAAGTGCTGCATGTAGATACGAGAAAGATGAAGGATGACGGAGTTCTGACGCCTGATGAGAAAAAGAGAATACGCCTTCCGATTTTCCTGTCTTCCCTGATTGGCGTTATGGTAGGAATTATCCCGGGAACGGGAGCGTCAGAGGCATCCTGGTTCAGCTACAATACGGTAAAAAATATTTCCAAGCATAAGGAAGAATTCGGACACGGCTCTGTGGAGGGAATCGCTGCGGCGGAGGCGGCTAACAACGCGGTGACGGGAGCCACTCTGATCCCGCTGCTTACGCTGGGAATTCCGGGAGACGGAACGGTGGCGATCATGCTTTCGGCGCTGATGATTAACGGGCTGAATCCCGGGCTTTCTCTGTTTACGACAGACGGGGACATCATGTATGCAATTATGCTGGGCTTGATTCTGGTAAACGTGTTCATGCTGCTCCAGGGCAAGCTGTTGACGCAGCTTTTTGCCAAGGTGGTTTTGATCCCGAAGGAAATCCTGACTCCGATCATTGTTATTTTCTGCTTCGCCGGCGCGTACTCTGTGAATAAAAATTATTTTGATGTGGGAGTGACGCTGGTATTTGCGCTGATCGCATGGATCCTGCGGAAATTTGACATGCCGGCTGTACCGATTCTTCTGGGTATGGTGCTGGGTAAGATGACAGAGACTAATTTCAGAAGGGCGCTGTTTATTTCCGATGGAAACCCGAAAATTTTCTTCAGCAGTATTTATTGCATTATCTTCCTGCTGCTGATCATCGTTGCGATCGGAGCGATCGTACGCAGCAAAATGACTGAGAACAAAGCAGCAAATAAAGGGGAATAAAAATATGGAAAGAAAAAATATTATATTTTATTTCAGTGACCAGCAGCGATGGGATACCTGCGGGTGTTATGGTCAGCCGCTGGATATTACGCCGAATCTGGACCGGCTGGCGGAGGAGGGCGTCAGATTCGAGAATGCGTTTTCACCGCAGCCGGTCTGCGGCCCCTGCCGCGCGCTGTTTCAGACGGGCCGTTATCCCACGGAGACGGGATGCTTCCGCAACAATATTATGCTGCCGGGCAATATAAAAACTCTGGGAAATTACATAGAGGAGGCGGGCTATGAAACGGCCTACGTGGGGAAATGGCATCTGGCCAGCGACGGAGAGCTGGAAAAGGCTCCTGTCGTCGACCATACCATCACGGCGGTTCCCAAAGAGCTGCGGGGAGGCTACACGGGCTACTGGAGAGCTGCGGATGTACTGGAATTTACCTCTCACGGCTATGACGGCTATGTATTTGACGAAAATAATAACCGGATTGATTTCAAGGGATACCGGGCGGACTGTATCAATGATATGGCGCTGGAATTTCTGGATGTACGGGATCCTGACCGTCCCTTCTTCCTGACGGTTTCCCAGATTGAGCCGCATCATCAGAATGACCGGAAGCATTATGAAGGCCCCGAGGGGTCAAAGGAGAAGTATAAGGATTTCGTTCTGCCGGAGGATTTGAAGGCTCTGGGCGGAAATGCCGCGGAGGAGTATCCAGATTATCTGGGGCAGTGTGCCAGCCTGGATATGAATCTGGGACGTCTTGTGGATAAATTGAAGGAAAAGGGAATCTATGAGGATACGGTTATCATATATGCTTCCGACCACGGTTCCCATTTTCTGACCCGGAACCGGGACGAGCATTTGAACGGCTATGATGATTACAAGCGCTCCGGGCATGACGCCTGCCTGAAGGTACCGCTGATTATCTCCGGCGGGCCCTTTACCGGCGGAAAGATAGTAAAGGATCTGGTAAGTACCGAGAGTCTTCCGAAAACGATCCTGGCTTTGGCCGGCGTGGATGTGGGAGATGCCATGATTGGCGAGAACCTTCTTGACGTGGCGGAGAACAGGACGGATAATAGAGAAAATCAGGTTTTTGCGCAGATATCGGAGAGCCGGGTGGGACGCTGTATTCGTACGCCGGAATATCTCTATGCGGTGTATGCGCCGGGAATTAACGGCGGTGAGGCGGCTTCTTCGGACCGGTATGCGGATGATTATATGTATGATATGCGCAAAGACCCGTATCAGCTGAACAATATCGTGAAGGATGAGGCTTATGCTTCCGTGAAGGCGCAGCTTAGGGAGCGTCTGCTGGCGTGGATCGAAAAGGCAGAGGGAAAACGGCCGGAGATTACGGATTAGTGTGAGCCGGGCCGGGAGGGAAGATTATGGTAAGAAAGAAAACGGATAAGGTATATCAATGGCTGCTTGCGTATATTGATGAGCATAAGTTTTCCAGCAACCTGAAACTTCCCTCCGAAAATGCGGTCCGCCAGAGGCTGCAGGTGGGGCGGGAAACCGTGCGTGCGGCCTTGGAGCAGCTTCAGTCGGAGGGGCTGATTTATAAAGTAAGAGGCAGCGGAACATACATAAAAAAGGAAACGGCCCTTACCCGTAATCTGGATACGGGCAGCGCCGCCTGCAAGATCGGACTGATCCTGCAGGGGCAGGACAGCAGCGCAAATTCAAACCTGATCGACGGGATCGTGGACGGACTGAAGCACACGTTTCCAGAGAAAAAAACGGACCTGAATATTTTTCTTACGGACAACAAGTTTTCGAACGAGAGGCGCTGCCTGCAGACCGTGATTAATCAGGATTTTCAGGGCTTTATCATTGACGGCGTAAAGGCCAGCCTGCTTAACCCGAATCTGGACTGCTATCAGGACATCTACGAAAAACGGATACCGGTAATTTTTTACAACAATTATTATAAGGAAGTGCCGTATCCGAAGGTCATCGTAGACGATATCAGATGTGCGGACCAGCTGGTGCATCTGCTGGTTTCGGCGGGACACCGGAAGATCGCAGGTATCTTTGTGTACGACAATTACCAGAGCGTTGAGAAGTTTCAGGGTATGGTGAAGGCTCTGCGGAAATACCATGTAGAATTTCAGGACGACTATGTGAAATGGTGTGTTTCCAATGAGGCCCACGATGAGAAATTCGTGAAGACCGTGGACCGGTTTTTGAAAGGACTGCCCCAGTGTACAGCAATTATCTGCTGCAATTATATTATCTACCGGCTGGTCAGAAAGGCGCTGCAGCAGCGGGGCAAGCGGATCCCGGAGGATTATTCTTTGGTCTGTTTTGATTATTCCGGGGAAGCCTGGGAGGAGGAAGGGATTACCTGCTCCATCAGTCAGGGCTATCAGACCGGATGGAAGCTTGCGGAAAACCTGATGAAAATGATTGAACGGAAGGATTGCTCCGGCGCAAGATACTCCTGTGTGATGGAGCCGAAAATTTATATTGGCAGGTCTGTGAAAACGATTTTGTAATAGGGGATGAAGGAAATGCATGAGAATAAAAGCAGGGAAGCTTTGGCGCAGATGTCGGATATGCAGATATATTGGAAGCTGTTCTGGATTACTCTGACCCTGAGCGCCAGTACCTTCGGCGGCGGCTTCGTTATCATCAGTATGATGAAAAAGAGATTTGTGGAGCAGCTTGGATGGCTCGGAGACGAAGAAATGCTGGATATGACGGCGATTGCTCAGTCTTCCCCCGGGGCGTTGGGGGTGAATATTGCAATCGTGGTAGGCTACCGCCTGAAAAAAGTTATGGGAGCGCTGGTCTGTACGCTGGGGGCAGTTTTGCCGCCTCTGGTAATTATTTCTGTGATATCGGTGTTTTACAATCAGTTTCGGGACAATACATATATTTCGATCGCCCTGCAGGTAATGCGGGCCGGAGTGGCGGCTGTCATCATTGATGTGGTCATTGATCTGGCAAAAAATATTTTAAAGATGAAGAACGCATTGTGGGTGATTATGATGGCTGCGGCCTTCCTTGCAGTCTGCTTTTTTAAGGTCAGTGCCATTGTGATTATACTGATCTGCGGCGCTGTCGGACTGATCTATGTATTGACGGAGAACGGAAGGGAGGCAAAGCGATGATTTATCTGCAGCTATTCTGGGCTTTCTTTCAGATCGGTTTATTCAGCTTTGGCGGCGGATATGCGGCGGTGCCCCTGATTCAAAACCAGATTGTGGAGGGGAATCACTGGCTGGAAATGAGCCAGTTTGCTGATTTGATTACGATAGCGGAAATGACGCCCGGGCCTATCGCGGTGAACAGCGCCACATTTGTCGGACAGCAGATTGCAGGACTTCCGGGAGCCATTGTCTGTACGCTGGGCTGCATCCTTCCTTCTTTTATTATTGTGCTGGTTCTCGCATGGCTTTATATGAAATACAGGAGCCTGAAGGTGATGCAGGGCGTGCTTACGGGGCTTCGGCCGGCCGTTGTGGCGATGATTGCCTCCGCCGGACTGTCGCTGCTGAGTTTGGCTTTGTTCAATGCGTCTTTATTTGACATTCAATTATCCGACTTTCGGGTAGTGGAGGCGGTGATTTTTTGTATCTGCCTTGTACTGCTTCGGAAAAAGAAGGCCGGTCCGATTCTGATTATTTTCGGATCGGGGATTGTGGGAACGCTGGTGTACTGTTTGATGCGTTAGATGAATGGATATCTTCATTATTTTGAAGATATCCATTTTTTGTATAAAAAAGTTAGAGAAAACTAACTAAAAATATTGACATTCCGGCCGTTGTCTGGTACCATTTTAAGAGGTTAGTAATATCTAACTAAGCGTGAATAAATCTTGTGGACTCCTCATAGAAGAACACTCCGGTTCTTTTGCCGGATGGCCGCCAACCTCCGGCGAGGATGTTCTGCAGATGTAAAAGAGAAAAGGAGAGTTTCACAATGAATTATTTAGAAATTGAAAAGGTAGTCGGAAGAGAGATCATGGACTCCAGAGGAAACCCTACTGTTGAAGCAGAAGTGACATTGGCAGACGGTACCGTGGGCAGAGGCGCGGCACCCAGCGGCGCATCCACCGGAGAATTTGAGGCACTGGAGCTGAGAGACGGAGATAAAGCGAGATATCTGGGCAAGGGCGTTACAAAAGCAGTCGAGAATATCAATACGGTAATCAACAATGCGATCACAGGCATGGATGCCTCCGACATTTATGCCGTTGACAAGGCAATGATAGAAGCGGACGGCACAAAGGACAAATCCAATCTGGGCGCGAACGCGATCCTGGCAGTGTCCATAGCGGCGGCCAGAGCAGCGGCTACAGCCATGGAGCTTCCGCTGTACCGTTTCCTTGGCGGGATCTCCGGGAACCGTCTGCCGGTCCCGATGATGAATATTCTGAACGGCGGAGCTCATGCGGCTAATACGGTGGATGTACAGGAATTTATGATCATGCCGGTGGGCGCTCCAAGCTTTAAAGAGGCATTGCGCTGGTGCGCAGAGGTATTCCATGCACTGGCGGCGCTGCTGAAGGCAGAGGGCCTTGCCACCTCCGTAGGAGACGAGGGCGGCTTTGCACCGAATCTGGCCAGCGATGAAGAAGCGATCCAGTACATCCTGAAGGCAATCGAGAAGGCAGGCTACGTTCCCGGCAAGGATTTTATGCTGGCAATGGATGCGGCCTCCAGCGAGTGGAAGGGCGAGAAGAAGGGCGAGTACGTGCTTCCGAAGGCAGGAACAAAGTTCACCTCCGAGACATTGATCGCACACTGGAAACAGCTGGTAGAAAAATATCCGATCATTTCCATCGAGGATGCTTTGGACGAAGAAGACTGGGAAGGCTGGCAGCTTCTGACAAAGGAGCTGGGCGGCAAGGTACAGCTTGTGGGAGACGATCTCTTTGTTACAAATACAGAGCGTTTGTCCAAGGGCATTGAACTGGGCTGCGGCAACTCTATTTTGATCAAGCTGAATCAGATCGGCTCTGTATCTGAGACACTGGAAGCGATCAAGATGGCCCATAAGGCTGGTTATACGGCAATCTCCTCCCACCGCTCCGGAGAGACGGAGGATACCACCATCGCAGACCTGGCAGTGGCTCTGAATACGTGCCAGATCAAAACGGGAGCGCCGAGCCGTACAGAGAGAGTAGCGAAGTACAATCAGCTGCTGCGCATCGAGGAAGAGCTGGGAGCAAGCGCTGTATATCCGGGCATGAAGGCGTTCAACGTAAAAAGATAAGTCATGTCCGGCGGAAACGCAATGGTATTTTATTATGAAGAAACAATGGATTTAAGGTAAAAAGAGCAAAAAAATTTTTGTACAAAAATAAGGAGGTAACAATGTCATTAATCAATAAAGAAGTAAGTGAATTTTCTGTACAGGCCTTTCAGAATAATGAATTTAAGACAGTGACAAAGGCGGATATCCTGGGAAAATGGAGCGTTTTCTTCTTCTATCCGGCGGACTTTACGTTCATCTGCCCGACAGAGCTGGAGGATCTGGCAAATAAATACGAGGAATTCAAGGCCATCGGATGTGAGATCTATTCCGTATCCTGCGACAGCCATTTCGTACATAAGGCATGGCATGACGCATCTGACCGTATCAAAAAGATCCAGTACCCGATGCTGGCAGACCCGACGCATGCGCTGTCGAAGGATTTTGAGGTTTATATTGAAGCAGACGGCATGTCTGAGAGAGGCAGCTTTATCGTGAACCCGGAGGGTAAGATCGTAGCCTACGAGGTAAATGCCGGAAACGTAGGAAGAAATGCAGATGAGCTGTACCGCAAAGTACAGGCCAGCCAGTTCGTACACGAGCATGGGGACGAGGTGTGCCCGGCAAAATGGCAGCCGGGAGCTGAGACCCTGAAGCCGAGTCTGGATTTGGTCGGACAGCTCTAAAAAACAGCTGTGAGCACCCGGAGACGGTCGGACAGCGCAGAAAATGAGAAAACGGGGGCTGCCGCGGTATGGTGCGGCAGCTCCTTTTCATAAGGACAGAATGGAGAATAATATGAAACAAATGTATGACGTAGTCGTAATTGGCGGCGGCCCGGCCGGACTGACTGCAGCCCTTTATCTCGCCAGGGCACGCTACCGCGTGGTGGTGGTAGAGAAGGAGCAGTTCGGAGGCCAGATCACTATTACCTCGGAGGTGGTCAATTATCCGGGAGTAGCCCGCACAGACGGAAAGACCCTTACGGAGACTATGAGAAAGCAGGCGGAGAGCTTCGGTGCGGAATTCATGCTGGCAGAGGTGAGCAAGCTGGAGCTCTCCGGCGATGTGAAGACGGTGTATACCTCCCGTGGGGAGCTGCAGTGCTTTGGGGTGCTGCTGGCCACCGGCGCGCATCCAAGGAAGACCGGCTTTGAAGGAGAAGAGGAATTCCGGGGCCGCGGTGTGGCGTACTGTGCCACCTGCGACGGAGAATTTTTTACCGGAAAGGACGTATTTGTAGTGGGAGGCGGCTTCGCCGCGGCGGAAGAGAGTGTTTTTCTTACGAAATACGCGAACCATGTGACGATCCTGATTCGGGGTGACGATTTTAAATGTGCAAAAAGTACGGCGGAGGCAGCCCGGAATCACGAAAAAATTACAGTTCTGACCAATACTGAAATTATTAAGGCCACGGGAGATACGGCGCTGCGTACGCTGCAGTACCGAAACAGCAGAACCGGAGAGGTGACAGCGTATCAGGCTCCGGAAGGCGATAGCTTCGGTATCTTCGTGTTTGCGGGATATGAGCCAGAGACCAGCCTGGTCAAAGGAATTGCGGCGCTGAATGAGCAGGGGTATGTGGAGACGGACCGGCGGCAGAAAACAAATATAGACGGCCTTTACGCGGCGGGAGACGTTTGCGTGAAGCAGCTGCGCCAGGTGGTGACGGCCACCGGAGACGGAGCCGTGGCAGCCACGGAGCTGGAGCGGTATGCGGCAGCCATGCAGAAAAAGACGGGCATTCATCCTGTTCAGGCAGGGCAGGAGATTTCCGGGGCGCAGCCGGCAGGGCAGGAGGCCTCCGGAAGGCAGCAGTCAAACGGGACGGCGGGAAGCAGCATAGGCCAGACGGAAAAGACAGCGCCGGGGAATCGGGCCGCATCTGCCTTATTTGATGAAGCTATGACGACGCAGCTGCAGACCGTATTTGACCGGATGGAACAGCCGCTGATACTGAAGCTGTTTCTGGATGACAGACCGGTATCCGCCGAGCTTCGCTCTTATATGGACGAAATGGCCGGGCTGACGGACAAGCTGACGGTAGAGCTTTCGGATGAGCCGGAACAGAATTGTCCGTGCGTCAGGATCTTCCGGCAGGACGGAACGGACACCGGGCTGGCCTTTCACGGGGTACCCGGCGGACATGAGTTTACGTCCTTTGTGCTGGGCCTGTATAATGCAGCCGGTCCCGGACAGTCTCTGGATGAGGATACCCGGGCGCAGATAGGGCAGATCGACAGGCCGGTAGAGCTTCAGGTACTGGTATCTCTTTCCTGTACCATGTGCCCGGAGCTGGTAACGGCGGCCCAACGGATAGCGACGCTTCAGCCTCTGGTACGGGCAGAGGTCTTTGATCTGAATCATTTTCCAGAGATAAAGGAGAAGTACAGCGTCATGAGTGTCCCCTGCCTTGTCATCGACGGGGAAAAAGTGACCTTCGGTAAGAAGAATATCCAGCAGCTGCTGGAACAGCTTTCGTAAAACAGGATGCAGGAGGTGATACTACTGAAATTAGGAGAGTCTATGGAAGATTATCTGGAGTCGATTCTGGCTCTGTATCAGGAAAAGGGCTATGTGCGGTCTGTAGATGTAGCCAGGTATATGAATTTTTCCAAGCCCTCCGTCAGCCATGCAGTAAAGGAACTGAGGAAAAAAGGATATCTGGAGATGGACCAGGATGGATTTCTGCATCTGACGGATGAGGGCACGGCTATGGCAAAACGGGTATATGAGCGCCATCAGTTTTTGACCGATATGCTGGCAGGAATGGGAGTCTCCCGGGAAGTGGCTGAGGAGGATGCCTGCCGGATCGAGCATGTGATCAGCGAAGAAAGCTTTGAAAAAATGAAAAACCGATACGTTTTGGAGCAGTAATCCAGAATCTTTTTTCGTTTATCCGGATCAAAGTGCGTTTTTCAGTGGAATATCCATTGCGATCATCTGAAAAATGAATTATGCTTTAAATACCGGGCGCTGTACGGACTTATATGGATCTGCCCCGGAAGGGCATACGAAAGGAGCACGATATGGATATTGCATTGCACTATATAGAAAAGGGAACGGGAACGCCCCTGATCCTTTTGCATGGAAACGGGGAGAGCCTTGCTTATTTTGAAAATCAGATCGAATATTTTTCTGCAAAATACCGGGTCATTGCCATTGACACCCGGGGGCACGGGAAATCTCCCCGGGGGGAGGCACCCTTTACCATACGTCAATTTGCACAGGATCTGCGCGACTTTATGGATCTGCATTCGATCGAAAAAGCGCATATCCTTGGATTTTCGGACGGCGGGAATATTGCACTGGTTTTTGCACTGAAATATCCCGGGCGGGTAGAACGGCTGATACTGAACGGGGCAAATCTTGACGCCTCCGGGGTAAAGCCCTCCGTGCAACTTCCGATTGAAGCGGGATATCGCATTGCTTCTCTGTTTGCCGGAAGAAATCAGGAAGCCAGAAAACATGCGGAGCTGTTGGGCTTGATGGTGAATGATCCGAATATACGGCGGGAGGAATTGAAGAAGCTTCCTGTTAAAACGCTGGTGATCGCCGGGACAAAGGATATGATAAAGGCAGAGCATACGCGGCTGATCTGGGAAAGCCTGCCGAAGGCAGAGCTCGTATTTTTGCCGGGGGATCATTTTATTGCAAATAAAAATGCGCGGGAGTTCAATGCCGTGGTGGAGCGTTTTTTGGAAGAGAACGATAAGAATTAGCCGGAAAAAGCGGGCAAAATGCGAATATTATAAGAAGCGCCGCGGTCTGGCGGCGCTTTTGAGGTTACATCATAAACTGGAAAATACAGTAGGCCGCATAGATGATCAGAAGTACGATTCCCTGTATCCGGGAGAGCTTTCCGCGTATCAGTGCAGGAACTGTCAGGAAAAGCATCACAAAGATCATGAGCGGTATATCCAGCACCAGGGAGGCGTTGTGCCCGGCGATCATGGAGCCCTGCGGGATATCGAAGGGCGACAGGGTCACGGAAATACCGGAAACCAGTACGAGATTGAACAGGTTTGCGCCAATGACATTGCCGAGGGAGAGCGCTCCGTGTCCCTTTGCCAGGGAGGTGACGGCGGTCACCAGCTCCGGCAGGGAGGTGCCCAGTGCAACAAAGGTAAGGGCGATGACGGATTCCGGGACGCCTAATGCCTGGGCGATCAGCGTGCCGTTGTCAACCAGAAGATCCGCGCCCACCGCGATCAGGCCGGCTCCCAGCACCAGGAGCAGGATATTTTTTGCAATAGAACCAGAGGACTCATCGGTATCCGCAGCAGCAGCGTCTGTCTGCGGCGTGTTTTTCATCTGAAGGACCGTGTAGACCATGTAGATGAGAAAAAGAATGAGCAGAACGATACCGGCGGCACGGCTGAAATGCCCGGAGCTGTAGGCAACGAAGGCGTAAAATGCTGCCGCAGCAATAAAAAACAGAACCGGGGGAATCAGAGAATCGCGTTCTACCTTTCCCGGGCGCACGGCAACGGTAATGGCCGCTATGAGCGCCGTATTGCAGATGATAGAGCCGATGGCATTGCCGTAAGCGATCTCACCGTGGCCGCTCAGAGCCGAGGTGGCGGAGACCATGACCTCTGGCAGGGTAGTGCCGATGGAGACGACGGTGGCGCCGATGAGCAGCTCGGGGATATGAAAATGGTGGGCGATACCGGTGGCGCCGTCCACGAACCAGTCTCCGCCGCTGATCAGCAGTACGAGACCGACAATAAAAAGAAGTACGGGGATAAACATAAAAGCTCCTCCTTGTTTCGATTTTATAGCTTGATTATATATACAGCATGTCCCGATGAGCAGAAGTATAACATTAAGATTCTTCATTTTCAATCCAATATCGGAAAAAATGCCATCCGAAAACGGATGGCAAAAAATGACATTTAATAATTATGCAAGAAAAGGAAGGACTGCGGATGGAATGACACCCGTCTGTGAACGAAACTCGATGGGCTTGGTGAGATCAAGACTGAAGATTCCCATGATAGATTTTGCATTGATCACATATTTGCCGGAAGCCAGCTCGTAGGTGCCTTCGCTTTTCCGAAGCGCCTCGACAAAGCTTTTGATTTTTTCAATACTGTTTAAATTCACCTGGCATGTAGCCATATCAACAACCTCCTTAAAGATCTGAATTATACTTCCCTTATCTCCTCAGACATCCGCATTATAATTCCAGATTTTTCAAAAATCAATATGCAGAATGCATAAATATAAGCCGATATACCCTCGAAAAGCGTGCAATAGTTGTATAAAATACACAATTTTGACTTTTTACTTACAAATGTTGACTTTACTTTGCGGAGCATATAGGATGTGGCCGGATCATATTTGGCGGTTCTGTGGGAAATTTTGCTTGTGTAGGTTTTGTGGCAAATTCTGCTTGTGTAGGTTCTGTGGGAAATTCTGCTTGCCCCTTGTGGAGCATTCTGAATTGTATTATAATTTTACTGACGCTATTTAATGCAGAGAGGAAATCGGTTAAGAATGAGAGCAGAGATGAAGGATTCGGGACGGACGCGTTTGCTGGATATGCATGCACATCTGTCCTGTTTTATGGGAGAAAATGGACCGGGGCTAAGGGATGAGGAACGGCAGGCGCTGGCAGAGCAGGAGCTGGAGCTGAGGCGCAGCAGCAGGGTTGCCAGCTTTTTCAGCTGTGGAGGCCTGGAGGAATGGGAATTTATGCGGAAGTACCGGAATCGGGAAGAGGTATTTCTGAGCTTTGCCATTCATCCGTGGAATACAGGATTTCCCGATCATGCAGAGGGTGGCCGCAGAGAAGATACTTTATATGAGGAAAGAAGCCGGGAAGAGGCAATGCGGGACGCGTTTGCGGAATGCGATGCAGTTGGCGAGACGGGAATGGATTCTGTCTGGTGCGACGTACCCCTATCTCTTCAGCGCCGCAGCTTTGAGCGGCAGCTTCAGATCGCGGCTGACCTGAAAAAGCCGGTGATCCTGCACACAAAAGGGATGGAAAGGGAGATTGCCGCTATGATCCGGGATTTTTCGGAGCCGGTGTGTGTACACTGGTATTCCGGGGATCGGGAGAGCTTTGAAGCCTTTCTGGAGGCGGATTGCTTTTTTACCCTGGGGCCGGATCTGGCGGAGGCATACGAAAAAAATGCATTGTACCGGCTTATGCTGCGGGAGATACCTGTGAGCCGCCTTTTTGTGGAGACGGACGGTATTTCTTCCATCGCCTGGGCCAGAGGCGTCCGGGAGGCGGAGCTTTCGGAAATACCGGAGGTGCTGGCCGGAAATGTAGATTTTATTGCGGAAATGAAAAATATGCGGAGGGAAGAGCTGCGCGGAAGAATGTGGGAAAATCTCAGAGAATTCTTCCGAAAAACCGGCACGGAAGCGAGGCTTTAAGCTGGCAGGAGGCGCTTGGAGAGAGTTATGGTACAGACGAAGAAGCTGGTACAGTTTTATGTTTCACAGTATGAAATGCAGATGAAAAAACGGCAGAGAAAACCGGTAAACTTTAATGATTTTTCGGGTCGGGTGGAGAGGCTGCGAAGATCTTTGAAAAATGCAAAGGGTTCCCGGGTCAACAGCGCTGTGTTAGAGGATTATCACAAACAGATCAAAAATATTTCTTCTTATGCGTTTCGAAAACACAGGGAGGATGTACTGCAGATTGTCAATCAGGAGCTGCTTCCAAAGCTGGTGCAGTTGGATATGGGATTTCTGCTGCCGGAGCAGCGGGAGGGAATAAATGGAGAATTCCTGGCATTTCTGAGACAGAGAATGCCGGGGAAAATTTGTTCCAGGTCGTTGTTTTCTCTGTATCCGGTTTACCGGCAGCATCAGATCAGGAGTAAGATCCTGGACCTGGTGCCAACAAGACCGGAACTGGAATTTCCGGAGGCTTTGCAGATGCAGCGCCATTTTATTCTGCATATTGGACCGACAAACAGTGGAAAGACCTTCTGTGCGCTGGAGCGGCTGAAGACAGCCGGACGGGGCGCCTATCTCGGCCCTTTGCGTCTGCTGGCGCTGGAGGTATATGAAAAGATGAAGGAGTACGGCGTTCCCTGTACGATGCTGACGGGGCAGGAATGCATCGAGGAGCCGGACAGCCGTGTGACCGCCTCCACAATAGAGATGGCGGATTACGATGAGCTGTACGATATTGCGGTGATTGACGAGGCCCAGTTGATGGCAGACCCGGATCGGGGGCATTCCTGGACAAAGGCGATCCTGGGAATCAAGGCAAAGGAGATCCATGTGTGTACAAGCCCGGCGGCGGAGGAGGTACTGAAGCATCTGATTACGCTGTGCGGTGATACCTTTGAGGAAAACCGTTATGAACGGAAGACGGATCTCGTTTTTGAAGAGGCGGCATTTGCATTTCCGGAAGATGTGCAGGCGGGAGATGCACTGATCGTTTTTTCGAAGAAATCTGTTCTGGATGTGGCAGGGCGGCTGGAGGAACGCGGGGTGAATGCCAGTGTCATATACGGCAGTCTTCCTCCGGAAATCCGCCGCCGGCAGATGCATCTGTTTACCAGCGGCCGGACGGAAGTGGTGGTGTCCACGGATGCGATTGGTATGGGGCTGAACCTTCCGGTGCGCAGAATTGTATTTCTGCAGGCTGAAAAGTTTGACGGAGTGGGCCGCAGGGCACTTCGGACGCCGGAGATAAGGCAGATTTCTGGCCGGGCCGGCCGATTCGGCATTTATGATACCGGATATATCAATGCACTGGGGGAAGATGCTTTGGAATATATTCGGGAAAAGTATCAGGAGGAGGAACAGCCTCTTGAGAAGGTAAACCTGGGCTTCCCTCAGGTGCTTCTCGATATCGACGAATCTCTGGATGAGATTTTGAAGGTCTGGCATTCGGTGGAACCCTCCGATCCCTTTGAAAAGGAGAATGTGGACGAAGCGCTGTTTTTGTATGAGCGGGCAAAGAAGGTACGGGGACGGATCGACGGTTTTGACAATAAACGCCTTCTGTACCGCATGATTACGTGTCCCATTGATATTAAGGACCGCCGGGTGGTTTCCCTGTGGCTGGATTACTGCCAGACCTACTCGGCAGATGTGTCCCTGAAGCGCCCCAGGCTGGACCGGAGAGACCAGGGCGGTATTATGAAGTATGAGACGTATTATAAGCAGCTTGACCTGTACTATCAGTTTTCCCATCGGATGGGAAAGCTCGTAGATGAAAAATGGCTGCAGGAGGAACGGGAGAAAACGGAGGCCAAAATCATGCGTTATTTGACGAAGGGAAAGGCGGATTATATTGCCCGGTGCCAGTACTGCGGCAGGCTGCTGCCCCTGGGATACCCGTACCGTATCTGCGAAGGCTGCTATGGCAGAGAGGAGATGTGATACGAAGATGGCAGAGATCTCTTTGAAGGGAATGTTCACGCTGGCATTGGTAAAAAAAGAGCGCTTCTGCGGCTCTCACGGAAGGATGCGCTATATGCTCTGCAAGGCAGACGACCGGCTTCAGGCCTCCGTATACCCAGAGCCGTATTGCTGGGATGCGACGCCGGAGGAGCAGAAGGAGTCGGAATTTTTTGAATTGTCAGACGAAGGAATAGAGCAGGCGGTGGAGTGGCTGAACCGGAGGTATCGGGAGTCATTCGCATAAAAAGAAACGGCTCTGGCTTGCCGTATTGGAAAATATTTCACTATATTTTCAGCGGGTAATTCGTGTTATTTTGTGATTGACATTCTGGAAAACTTATGCTAGAATTATAAACCGTAGCGAATGCTTATGCTGATGTGGCACAGTCGGTAGCGCACCTCATTGGTAGTGAGGAGGTCACGGGTCCGATTCCCGTCATCAGCTTATCAGCTACCAGAGATACCCTGGCTTTTGTCAGGGTATTTTTGTGTAGAAGAAGAGTGTTTTCAGAAGACCGGTGATACGCTGCAGGGAAGAAATTTGATACCGGGAAGTATATTTTTGCTATTTATGGGAAATAACAGGGGGCTGAGGTATGGGTTATTCAGATATGATTATATTTATTATGGAAATTGTGGGGACGGTGGCCTTTGCGGCTTCCGGGGCAATGACGGGCATCCAAAAAAGAATGGATTTATTCGGCGTAAATGTTCTGGGAGTGACGACGGCAGTGGGCGGCGGCCTGATCCGGGATCTGATCCTTGGCCTGAATCCTCCGGTCATGTTCCAAAATCCCCGATATGCATTGACGGCGGTGATTACTTCCACGGTGCTGTTTATTTTTATGTATGTCCGGGCAGGAGTACATACCGGACGGCATGCGAAGATGAGGGAGATTCTGCTTTTTGTAGGCGATACGATCGGCTTGGGGATCTTTACCGTAGTGGGAAGCCATACGGCAGTCACGGCGGGCTATGGAGACAACCGTTTTCTTCTGGTGTTTGTCGGCGTGATGACAGGAGTCGGAGGCGGAATGCTGCGGGACGTGCTGGCGGGAAATATGCCCTATATTCTTGTAAAACATGTATATGCCGTTGCCTCATTAAGCGGAGCGCTGGTATACGTGCTGCTGCTGCCGTATCTGAGCGGGCTTTCCTGCATGATGGCCGGAGCAGTGGCGGTGATGCTGATTCGGATTCTGGCGGCGTACTACAGATGGAACCTGCCCCGCATTCCATAAAGGCACAAAATAACTCAGAGTAGGACCTGCAGGAGTGTCCGCCCTGAGCTATTTTTTCTGTACGGCATTCTCTATTCCTAAGTCTGTAGTATAACTGTTTATAGCAGAGCTGTTTATTGCTCCATCTGCCTTCCCATAAATCCGGCGGCGCACTTTGCCAGCACCTGCTCTGTCTCTCCCATTTTCCGGGAGGTATCCTTGCTGCGCAGGATGACGGAGCCGATGACGTCGCCCTCGCAGAGGATTGGGCTGATGACCTGCGGCAATTCATCATCCATATCTTCACTGGTGATTTTTACGTGATTCCGGGACTGCTGATTCGAGAGAATATGCTCCCGGTCATTCATGACAGCCTCGAGCTGGCCGGTGACGGGAGCGCCTATGGTTTCCTTGCGGATGCCTCCGGCAGCGGCGATGACCTGATCCCGGTCTGTGATGCAGACACTGTGTCCGGAAGCGGAGGCAAGGGCTTCGGCATATTCTTTTGCAAAGCTGCCCAATTCCCCGATCGGGGAATATTTTTTTAAAATGATTTCTCCTTCGCGATCGGTAAATATTTCCAATGGATCGCTTTCTCTGATCCGCAAGGTTCTTCGTATTTCCTTTGGGATGACAACGCGTCCCAGATCGTCTATTCTTCTTACAATTCCCGTAGCTTTCATATATAAATTCCTCCATTTACTGTACTTTCCACTACTGGAATTAGTATCTGTAAACGGAGGGTTTTTATACGTGTCTCTCTTTTAAATTGAATTTGTCATGGCATATTACAACAATACAACAACTTTTATTTACAGCGACAATGCTTCCCGTCCCATCTGCTCCAGAAGCTCGCTTTTGATCTTAAAGAGCTTGTCGGAAAGGTCGACGTATACCTCGTGCGGGTTTGCAAAACGCTTCGTCTCCTCCCACAGGGTATCCTTTTCCTTTGTGCAGTAATCCCGGATTTCCATAACAGAAGGAGAGGTATAAACGCATTCTCCCTTCAGGAATACCGGAACAAGCATTTCTCGTAGGGTGTAGGTGCCGGCCTTAATCTTTGTCTTTTTCCAGGTCTCCAGCGGGTCGAAGATGATCATATCCTCGGATTCGTCGAAGGTCTCATCCTCCAGGCAGATCAGGTCGGCGCGGATCTTTCCGCTTTCCTTGTCATAGATACGGAGGAGTTTTTTGTTGCCCGGATTCGTGATCTTTTCTGTATTTTCGGAAAGCTTGATCTTCGGTATAAATTCACCTGTTTTGTCATCCAGAACAGCCGCCAGCTTGTAAACGCCGCCGAAAGCAGGGCAGTCCTTTGAGGTAATCATATTCGTGCCGACGCCCCAGGAGGTAATTGCCGCACCCTGGGTCTTCAGGCTGTCGATCAGATATTCGTCCAGATCACTGGAGGCCGAAATGATGGCGTCGGTAAAACCGGCGTCGTCCAGAAGACGGCGGGCCTTCTTTGACATATATGCCAGGTCGCCGCTGTCAAGACGGATACCGTAATTTTTGAGCTCAATGCCGGCTTCCTTCATCTCCCGGAAAACGCGGATTGCATTCGGAACGCCAGAGCGGAGCGTATCGTACGTATCCACCAGCAGCGTGCAGGCATTCGGGTACATCTCGGAATATTTTTTAAATGCGGTGTACTCATCCGGGAAGCTCATGATCCAGCTGTGGGCGTGGGTTCCCTTCACCGGAATGTCAAAAAGCTGTCCGGCCAGGACGTTGGATGTGCCGATGCAGCCCGCGATGACAGCGGCCCTTGCACCGTAAACGCCGGCGTCCGGTCCCTGTGCCCGGCGCAGGCCGAATTCCATGATACCGTCGCCCCGGGCAGCGCGGACGACCCGGGCAGCCTTGGTGGCGATCAGGCTCTGATGATTCAGAATGGTCAAAATAGCAGTCTCTACGAGCTGTGCCTGCATGATCGGAGCGATGACCTTCAGGAGCGGTTCGTAAGGGAAGACAATGGAGCCTTCTGGAATGGCATAAATATCACCCTCAAAATGGAAGTTCTTTAAATAATCAAGAAATTCATCGTGGAAAATGCCGAGGCCCTTCAGATAAGAAATGTCTTCCTCTGAAAAATGAAGATTTTTAATATAGTCAATTACCTGATCCAGACCGGCAGCGATAGCGTAGCCGTTACCGCAGGGATTCTTGCGGTAAAAAGCGTCAAAGATAACGACTTCGGAGGAATGGCTTTCAAAATAGCCCTGCATCATGGTTAATTCATACAGGTCTGTCAGCAAGGTAAGATTCAGTGTACTCATGAGGTTCACTCCTTTTTTCTTTTTATATATGAATATACCACATTTTTTGCAGGATGGAAGAAAAAAATAAAAAAAAGTGAAAAAAGTACTTGCATTATTTAAAAACATAGGTTATAATTCTTCTTGCGTTGAACGAAGGGCTATCGCCAAACGGTAAGGCAACGGACTCTGACTCCGTCATTTCAAGGTTCGAATCCTTGTAGCCCTGCTTAGATAAATGGATATCTTCAGATTGGAGATATCCATTTTTTTGTGTATTTTCGGGCTTTTTCAGGTGCGGCGGATGTGAAAGAAAGATGCTGTTTCCGAAAATGCTGCCCTGTAAAGCGCATCCTACCTCTTAGGACAAGGGCTTTGAAATCAAATCACGGTACTTTTTCGGCGTCATTCCGCAAAATTTTTTGAAAATCCTTGTAAAATAATTGATATCCTGAATACCGCAATAGGAGGCAACGACTTGTATTTGCAGGTGCGTTGTATTCAGCAGGAAGATGGCGTGTTCTACTCTCTTTTTGTTGACGTAGTCGGTCAGGGTCATTCCGGTTTCTTTTTTGAATAAGGTAGACAGATAGCCGGCGCTGATATTGAACATTTCTGAAAGGGTTTTCAGCCCCAAATCGCTTGCAAGGTTCAGGTTGATTTGGTTGATTACTTTTTGAATGACGGGGGAATACCCTTTTACGGAGTGGTTCCGCACAAGCAGACAATATCTATGAAGCATTTCCCGTTCCAGATTATGATCTGTGACGGTGGTAAGTGCTTCTATTTTTTGCGCAAATTTTGTGGAAATCCGGTCAAGATATGCAGGATGGACCGCACTATGCTCAGCCGCTTTGCGCAGTAATGTGTTGAAAACTACCATATAGTTTTTATAATCGCGCAGGGAATCGGCCAAGCGGGGGATATAGCGGATGCCCTCGTCTTTAGGAAGTATCTGGCTGATCATGGCAAGATTTCCCTGGCTGACGGCCTGCATAATTTGGTTCTCGAATTCGTACCGTTCTTCTACCACTTTCAGATTCGTCGGCATCAGATAAGGAGCTTTGGCCGATTCTGTGATAAAGTCTCTGCTGTAGGGCATATTCAAAGGGCTGCCGTTTATGACAGAAACCGTGTAATTGGTATCCTGCCAAATGGTTTCGGCTAAAGTTCCGATCATGTTTTTGAAATCAGCTTCCGAACGGATAAAAGTAATGTTGTAATAGTAGGTCTCCATAAGGGGAAGAAGATGGGATGGAAGTTCCAATTCCTCCAGTATTTTATAATAATTTTTCTGGTTAATGTCTATGTAAGTAAATGGCCCAATTACAAAATACTGTTTTTTTTGAGCGTTAGGAAGCTGCATACATGCGTAGCTGCAATAATATTCGTCTGTAAAGTAATATAGGGTATTTTCTTTACAATTTTCCAGAAAGATGGAGATGCATTCATCTTTGTCAAAATTGGCCAGCAAACTTTCACGCAGACCATTGTCTAAAAGCTCAATTAATTCAAATGGTTCTTCGTATATCGCAGTAGGAATATGGTTGTTTTTCAGAATTTTTCTTACATAAGCAAGTACGCTGTCATAGTGCATTTGTATGTCTCCTGTTTGTAAATTCTTTCGGGTACCCATTAAATTTCATTCGCCGTATGATTTTTTGACATTATCATACAATTTTCATTTGAATTCAACTGGTTTCGATAATTGTGCGAAAAGTCATGAAAATCATCCTCACGTCATGGCAGAGGGGGATGATAAATTTAAAATACCGAAAAATGATACAAAAATATGAAAGAAAGTGAGGAAAATTTATGAGAACATGTCAAATGCTGTATCCGAGAGATACAGTTACGCGGCGGGCGGTGAGCATGGATGGTATGTGGAAGTTCCGTCTGGACTGGCAGCAGCAGGGATATGAAAAGGATTGGAAAGACGGTATTCCGAACCCGGACCTGATTCCTGTTCCTGCGAGTTTTCAAGATTTTTATACGGAAAAAGACGTCCGGGAATTTACAGGGGATGTCTGGTACGAGACGGATGTGTTCGTGCCCGGAGAATGGGAAGGGCGCGAGGTAGCGGTCCGGTTCGGCTGTGCGACCCATCGTGCGGAGGTTTACGTAAATGGGGTAAAGGCGGCTGCCCATGAAGGCGGATTTCTTCCATTTTCCGCTGTTGTGACAGAGATCGTACGGTATAACGCATTTAATAAAGTGGTGGTTCTGGTAAACAACGAGCTGAATGTGACCAGTATACCATGTGGTGAAACAAAAGTTTTGAGCAATGGAAAGAAAATGTCCAAACCGTATTTTGATTTCTACAATTATTCAGGCCTGCAGAGATCGGTGAATCTGATTGCTTATCCGAAGGAGCATATTGAAGACTTTTCGGTAATACATGAATTTGAAGGGCAGGATGCCATTGTGCATTATTCTGTGGAGACAACCGGCTCGCATGAAGTGGAAATACAAGTGTTTGATGAGGGTTCGCAAAAAGTTGCCTCTGCCGTAGGAAAGGAAGGGGAAATCCGTATCCCTGATGTGCAGAAATGGAGTGTAGGCAAAGGTTATCTTTACCGCTTTGAAATCCGTATCGTGGACGGAATGGAAGTCATTGATGAGTATTATGACCAGATCGGTATCCGTACCGTAGAGGTTCGGGGAAAAGATATCTTGCTCAATGGAGAAAAGATTTACCTGAAGGGCTTTGGAAAGCATGAGGACAGCGACGTGGTGGGCCGCGGGTTCAACATCGGTATGATGAAGCGTGATTTTGAATGTATGAAATGGATTGGGGCGAACTGTTTCCGTACCTCCCATTATCCGTACAGTGAAGAAATCTACCAGATGGCTGACCGGGAAGGAATTCTTGTCATTGATGAAGTGGCGGCAGTAGGGCTTTTCAAGAGTATGATGAACTTTCTGGAGGCGTCCACCGGAAAGCAGACAGCCTTTTTTGAGGAGCCGACCATTCCGAAATTGTTGGAAAATCATCTGCAGTGTATCGAGGATATGATCTGCCGCGATAAGAACCATGCCTGCGTGATCGCATGGAGCCTTTTAAATGAGCCGGAGACGACGAATGAAGCTTCGGTGCCGTATTTTGCAAAAGTATTTGAAGCGGCAAGGGCGCTGGATCCGCAGAAACGTCCGCGTACGTTTGCGATGGTTATGAATTCACTGCCGCAAAACTGCAAGTGCTACCAGTTTAGTGATTTTCTTTCCCTGAACCGTTATTACGGCTGGTATACGCTGGGTGGTTATGAAATCTCAGATGCTGAAGCGGCGTTTAGGGACGAAATGGATGCTTGGGCGGCGAAAGAGATGAATAAGCCGCTGATCTTCACGGAATACGGCGCAGATACCAGCGCGATGGAACATAAGCTGCCGTCTGTAATGTGGAGCCAGGAATACCAGATAGAATATCTGGAAATGTGCCACCGGGTATTCGATTCTTATGATTTCATTGCTGGCGAACTTGTGTGGAATTTTGCTGATTTCCAGACAACAGAGGGAATTATGAGGATGGATGGAAATAAGAAGGGCATTTTCACAAGACAGAGACAGCCGAAGCTGGCCGCATATTATTACAAAAAACGTTGGGAAAACATTCCATTAGATTATAAAAAATAAAACGGGAATGGATAAAAACAGAAAGGCAGAGAAATACATATGGAGAAAAAGAAAAATGTCAGGCCATTTGGCATGAGAGATAAGCTCGGATATATGTTTGGTGATTTCGGAAATGATTTTACCTTTGTTTTATCTTCGATGTTTATGCTTAAATTTTATACGGACGTTATGGGGATTGCCCCTGGCGTAGTAGGCGCGCTTATGATGGCCGCCCGGTTCGTGGACGCAGTTACGGATGTTACGATGGGACAGATCGCAGACCGTTCTAAACCTACGAAAGACGGAAAATTTAAACCGTGGATCAAGCGGATGTGCGGCCCTGTGGCGATTGCTTCTTTTTTGATTTATCAGTCGGCATTTGCGAATATGGCGTATGGATTTAAAGTGGTATGGATGGTGGTAACTTATATACTGTGGGGCTCTATCTTTTATACCTCTATCAATATTCCGTATGGCTCTATGGCATCTGCAATTTCTGAAGACCCGACAGACCGCGCGCAGCTTTCTACCTGGCGTACCGTCGGAGGAACCTTGGCCGGCCTTGTAATTGGCGTCGGCACTCCGATGTTTGCATACGTTGTAGTTGACGGAAATACAGTCCTTTCCGGTACCCGCATGACAATTATTGCAGGTGTATTTGCGCTTTGTGCAGTTGTTTGCTATCTGCTTTGCTTCAATCTTGTTCAGGAGCGTGTTGTGATTGAAGCGAACAATCAGAAATTGGAAATAGGCAAGCTTCTGAAAACCTTGTTTACAAATCGTGCTCTCCTTGGAATTATTGCCGCGGCTATTTTGGTACTGCTGGCACAGCTCAGTATGCAGGGAATGGCCGGATATGTATTCCCGAATTATTATGGTTCTGCTAGTGCGCAGTCGATGTCTTCTTTAACAGGAACCATTGGTATGCTGGTAATTTGTGCACCGCTGGCAGTAAAGCTGTCTAAAAAGTTTGGTAAAAAGGAGCTTTCCATTGCATCCTGCTTGCTGGGAGCGGCGTCTTATGTGATCTGCCTGATCCTGCGCCCGGAAAATCCTTATGTTTATATTGTATTCTATACGCTGTCCTTTACTGGCCTTGGTTTCTTTAATATGATTATATGGGCGATGATTACGGATGTAATTGATGACGCGGAGCTCCGCAACGGCGTCCGTGAGGATGGAACCATCTATTCTGTTTATTCTTTCGCAAGAAAAATAGGACAGGCGCTTTCATCAGGTATGGTCGGCGGTTTGATGGGGATGATCGGATATTCAAAAGAAACGGCATTTGACCCGGAAGTCCTGGACGGAATCTTTAATATATCCTGTATCGTGCCGATTATAGGGCTGGTGGCGGTTGCTCTTGCATTGATGTTTATTTATCCTCTGAACAAACAGCGCGTGGAAGAAAACTGTGCGGAGCTGGCCCGCAGACGGGAAGCAAAATAAGGAACTATCAGATATAAAATGGAATGGCAAAAAAAGTTAAGGATAGGAGAGGGTAATGGCTTCAGTATTTGATAGATTTGAAAAAAATAAGGAATATTTGATTTGCGTGGATTCAGACGGCTGTGCGATGGATACCATGAACAGTAAACATATTAAATGTTTTGGGCCATGTATGGTTGAAGAGTGGGGGCTCAAGGAATGGGAGGAAGCGATTCTGGCCAGATGGAATGATATCAATCTTTATACTATGACCAGAGGGATCAACCGTTTCCAGGGATTGCTCAAAGCCCTGAAGGAAATAGATGGACAGTATGTGCCGATAGAGGGGCTGGATGATTTGGAGCAGTGGGTAGAAAATACTCCCGAATTGTCCAACGGTTCACTGAAAAAGGAAATAGAAAGAACTGGGAGCGCCGTGCTGAAGAAAGCGCTGCGCTGGTCGGAAGCCGTAAATACGAGCATTCAGATGCTTGATGAAAAGGATAAGCAGCCGTTCGCAGGCGTGAAAGAAGCATTGTCCCACGCGCACAGGTTTGCGGATATAGCGATCGTATCTTCAGCAAACCTGCAGGCAGTTATGGAAGAATGGGATGTGCATGGGCTTTTGGAGCATACGGACATTGTCCTGGCACAGGATGCGGGGAGCAAAGCGTACTGTATCGGAGAATTGCTTAAAAAGGGATATGAGAAAGACAAGGTGCTGATGACCGGGGATGCGCCGGGGGATTACAAAGCGGCACAGTCAAACGGCGTGTTCTATTATCCGATTTTGGTTCGCCATGAGGCGGAATCCTGGGCGGAGTTTAAAGAGACGGCGGTTTCCAGATTATCGGGCGGAAGCTATGAAGGCGCATACCAGCAGGAAAAAGTAGATGCTTTCCTGCGCAATCTGGGAGCGGAATAGACTGATTGTAGGAGAGGAGACCAATATGGTTGATTTGAAATCAAATCCTTATTTTTTGACGGATGAGGACTGCAAATGGGTGGAAGAGACGATCGCCGGCATGACAGATGAAGAAAAAGTCGGACAGCTTTTCTTTCAGTTAACTCAGTCGCAGGATGAGGAATATTTGAAAGAACTGATGGAGAAATACCATCTTGGAGGGTGCCGCTATAATGCGGCGCCCGGTAAAACGATTCAGGAACAGAATAGGATATTGCAGAAGTATGCGAAGATTCCGGTAATTATTGCTTGTAATACGGAGGCCGGAGGCGATGGGGCGTGTGCGGACGGAACAGCGATTGCGTCGGGGGTAAAGATCGGGGCAACCGGAAATGAACAATATGCATATGCGCTGGGCAAAATGGCGAATGAGGAAGCGGCTGCAATTGGCTGTAATATGGCGTTTGCTCCGGTTTGCGATATTGCTTATAATTGGGAAAACACGGAAGTCATTACCCGTGCTTTCGGCAATGACCCTGAGCGTGTGGCAAAGATGAGCGCCGCATATTTAAACGGCGCGCATACGATTCCGGGCTTTGTCTGTGCGGCGAAGCATTTTCCGGGAAACGGACAGGATTTCCGGGATGCACACCTTGCAAATAATGTGAATTATTTTGACGTAGAGGAATGGGACGCAACATATGGCCTTGTATACAGGACGTTGTTTGAAAACGGGCTTGAGGCCGTTATGGGCGGGCATATCATGCTTCCTAAATATGCGAGAGCAATCAACCCCGAACTGACGGATGAAGAGATGATGCCGGCTACATTAAGCCCTGAAATTATGACCGGGCTGCTTCGCGGCAGGCTGGGATTCAATGGAATGGTAGTGACGGATGCATCGCATATGGTTGCGATGACAGACCGGATGAAGCGTTCTGAGATGCTGCCGCGGGCGATCAATGCAGGCTGTGATATGTTCCTGTTTTTCAATGATCCGGAAGAGGATTTCTCTACGATGCTCAAAGCATATCAGGAAGGTACCATCAGTGAAGAACGGATGACGGAAGCCTTGACGCGTATTCTGGGCCTGAAAGCACATATGGGCCTGCATAAAAAGGCAAAAGAAGCGTTGGTGGCCGGGCCGGAAGCTCTGGAGAAGATTCTTGGAAATGAAAAATATAAAGAGACGGCAAAGGCGATCAGTAAGGACAGCATCACATTGGTGAAATATAAAGACAAAGAGGTGCTGCCGGTCACGCCAAAGAGGTACCGCCGCATTATGATCGTCCATATTAAGGGAACCGGCGGGCCAATGGCAGAGCTGATGAAGATGGCAGGAGTAAAAGGAGAAAATGCAGCAGAGCTTTTGAAGGAAAAGCTGTGCAGCAAAGGGTTTGATGCTTTTATTTACGAGAGTCCGCTGGACCGCATAAAGAAGCAGGCCGCTGAGGGAAAGAAGCCGGATTTAAACGTATATTTTGCAGGAAAAAATGCTATTTCAGATTTTGTAAAAGATATGGATCTTGTCATTACTCTTTGTGATGTCTCAAGCGGTAGGCCGGTATTCGGCATGTCTAAGGGCGGCGGCGAGATTCCGTGGTATGTCTATGAGGTGCCGGTGGTTGTAGTGGGCTGCGGGCAGCCTACCATGCTGGCGGATATTCCGCAGGCGCGCACTTACATTAATACTTACGATTCAAAGAGCCATACTTTTGACGCGTTGGTAGAAAAGCTTATGGAAGGTCCCGAAGCATTTGCGGGAATTGATCCGATTGACAGCTATTGCGGGCTGTTCGACGCGCATTTGTGATGAAAAATTTTTCAAATAAAAGGAAAGGAAGAAAAAACAATGCAGATGACATTAAGATGGTACGGTTCTAAATTTGATACCGTTACGTTAAAACAGATTCGTCAGATACCGGGTGTTACAGGTGTGATTACGACTCTCTACGATACTCAGCCGGGTGAAGTGTGGAGCAGGGAACGGATTCGTGCAATGAAAGAGGAGGTTGAAGCGGCAGGGCTTTCGATTGCGGGAATTGAGAGTGTGAATATCCATGATGATATTAAGACAGGAGCGGGAAACCGTGACCAGTATATTGCAAATTATATTGAGACTTTGGAGAATCTGGGAAAAGAGGATATCCATCTTGTGTGCTACAATTTCATGCCGGTATTTGACTGGACCAGAACGGAGCTTGCAAGAGTCAGGCCGGATGGCTCTACCGTGCTGGCTTATACACAGGAAGCGGTAGATGCGCTGGATCCGGAAAAGATGTTTGATTCTATTGCCGGGGATATGAACGGAACCGTGATGCCGGGCTGGGAACCGGAGCGTATGGCAAAGGTGAAAGAGCTGTTTGAGCTGTACAAGGATGTGGATGAAGAAAAGCTGTTCGAGAACCTGAAATATTTTTTGGAGAAGATCATGCCGGTCTGCAATGAATATGATATCAAAATGGCGATCCATCCGGATGATCCTGCATGGAGTGTATTCGGGCTTCCGAGAATTATTACATGTAAAGAAAATATCCTGAGAATGATGAAAATGGTAGACGACCCACACAACGGTGTTACTTTTTGTTCTGGTTCTTACGGGACGAACCTGAACAATGACCTGCCGGATATGATCCGTTCCTTAAAGGGAAGAGTTCATTTTGCACACGTACGCAACCTGAAATTCATTACGCCGACCAATTTTGAAGAGGCGGCGCATCTGTCTTCTGACGGAACCTTTGATATGTATGAGATTATGAAGGCTCTGTATGATATCGGATTTGACGGACCGATCCGCCCGGACCACGGACGTATGATTTGGGATGAAGTGGGAATGCCGGGATATGGCCTTTATGACAGGGCGCTGGGCGCAACGTATCTGAATGGCCTGTGGGAGGCAATCGAGAAGGCAGATCAGAGAAAATAGATTGTGGAAAGGGATGGAAGGATGCAGTTAAATGAACAAGGTTTAATCAAAGAAAAGGCCCAGTGGGAAGCGGCCGGGTACCGCCTTCCGCAGTACGATCACGCTGCTATGGTGAAAGCCACCAAGGAGAATCCGTTTTGGGTTCATTTTGGGGCAGGAAATATTTTCCGTGCATTTCAGGCAAATGTCGTTCAGGATCTGTTAAATAATAAGACTCTGGACCGCGGGCTGATCGCTGTAGGCGGCCATGAAGCAATGGAAAAGCTGAGTCATCCCCATGATAACTATTCTGTACTTGTGACGCTGAAGGCGGATGGAAGCATTGAGAAGACGATTGTGGGAAGTGTGGCAGAATCTTTGACGATGGATGCGGGGTATGAAGCAGATTTTGAGAGGCTGAAAGAAATCTTTACAAAGAAATCCCTGCAGATGGTTAGCTTCACGGTTACAGAAAAAGGCTACAATCTTACAAAAGGAGATGGTACCTGGACGCCCGAGGTGGAACGGGACCTGCAGGAAGGCCCCCAAAAGCCTGTAAGCTATATGGGAAAAATCGCATCTTTCCTGTATGCGAGGTATCAGGCAGGGCAGTATCCGGTGGCCATGGTCAGCATGGATAATTGTTCTCATAACGGAACAAAGCTGCATGAGACGGTTGCCGTATTTGTTAAGCACTGGACACAGAGCGGCCTGGTGGATGCAGGATTTGCAGATTATATTGAAGATGCGGCGAAGGTATCCTTCCCGTGGACGATGATTGATAAAATCACGCCGCGCCCGGATGCAAAAGTGGAAGCGCTCCTTGCCGAGGATGGGATCTCAGATTTGAAGCCGATCATTACGGCAAAGAAGACGTATATCGCCCCGTTTGTGAATGCGGAGGAATGCCAGTATCTTGTGGTCGAAGATGCATTCCCCAACGGCAGGCCCGAACTTGAGAAGGGAGGGCTGATTTTCACAGAGAAAGAGATTGTGGATAGGGTGGAAAAGATGAAGGTGTGCACCTGCCTGAATCCATTGCATACGGCGTTGGCTGTTTTTGGCTGTCTCCTTGGCTTTGACCTGATTTCCGATGAGATGAAGGATGAAACGCTGAGAAAGCTAGTGGAAGGAATCGGTTATACGGAAGGCCTTCCGGTGGTTGTCGATCCTGGCGTGCTGGATCCGAAGGAATTTATTGATACGGTGCTGAACACAAGGCTGCCGAACCCGTTTATGCCGGATACGCCGCAGAGAATCGCAACCGATACTTCACAGAAGCTGGCAATCCGTTTCGGAGAGACGATAAAGGCGTATGCGGCCAGAGAAGATTTGGAAGTGGCGGATCTGAAGCTGATTCCTTTAGTATTTGCCGGATGGCTGCGCTATTTGACGGGGATTAACGATGCGGGAGAAGCTTTTGAACTGAGTCCGGACCCCGTATTGGAAACAGTGCGCCAGCATGTGGCAGGACTGAAGCTGGGAGATTTTGCAGATGGCGGGGAGCTTCGGCCGATTTTGGAAAATGAGAAGATTTTTGGCGTGAATCTGTATGAGGCTGGCCTGGCTGAAAAGGTAGTCGGTTATTTTAACGAGATGCAAAAAGGGCCGGGAGCTGTACGGAATACACTGGAAAAGTATGTGTAGGAGAAAAAACATGAGAGCATTTTTAGATGAGGATTTTTTGCTGTCAACAAAAACTGCCCGGAAATTATACCATGAATATGCAGAGGTGATGCCGGTTCTGGATTATCATTGCCATATCAGCCCGCAGGAAATTTATGAAGACCGGAAATTTGATAATATTACGCAGGTATGGTTGGGGGCCGATCACTATAAATGGCGTCAGATGCGTTCGAATGGCGTAGAGGAGAAGTACATTACCGGAGACGCATCCGACCGGGAAAAATTTCAGAAGTGGGCGGAAACGCTGGAGATGGCGATTGGCAACCCGCTGTACCACTGGAGCCATTTGGAATTAAAACGGTATTTCGGGTACGAAGGCTATCTGAACCGTGATACGGCGGAGGAAGTTTGGAACCTTTGCAATGAGAAGCTGCAGGGGGGCTTGAGCGCAAGGAAAATGATACAGATGTCAAATGTAACATTGATTTGTACGACGGACGACCCGGTGGATTCTCTTGAGTGGCATAAGAAGATTGCGGAGGATGACAGCTTTACTACGGCTGTGCTTCCGGCGTGGCGGCCGGATAAAGCTATGAGCCTTGAAAAGCCGGATTATCTGGTTTATTTAAAAGAACTGGAAAGAGTATCGGGAGTAGAGATTAACAGCTTTGCAGCGCTGGTCGACGCCCTGAGAAAACGCATGGATTTCTTTGCGGCTATGGGCTGCAGCGTATCCGACCATGGGCTTGCGTATGTAATGTATGAGCCGTCTGCACCGGAAACAGTCGAAAAAATTTTTGCAAAGAGGCTGTCGGGCGATAGTGTTTCTCCAATCGAAGAAAAACAGTTTAAGACGGCGTTTATGGTTGAGCTTGGCCGGGAATACCATAAAAGAAATTGGGTGATGCAGCTTCATTATGGCGTGAAGCGTGATAATAACGGAAAAATATTTGGGGAGCTTGGCCCGGATGCGGGAATTGATTGTATCAATAATTATGCTCCGTCATCTGAAATGGCAGAGTATCTGAATGCGCTGGCAAAAACAGATGAATTGCCGAAGACCATCCTATATTCTTTAAATCCGGTGGATAATGCCGCTATTGGAACCATCATCGGATGTTTTCAGGATAGCAGCGCAGCCGGAAAAATCCAACAGGGAAGCGCATGGTGGTTCAATGACCACAAAACAGGTATGACGGACCAGATGATTTCATTGGCAAATCTTGGATTGCTGGGCAATTTTATTGGGATGCTGACGGACTCCAGAAGTTTTCTTTCTTATACCAGACATGAGTATTTCCGCAGGATTATGTGTGAGCTGATCGGAAGCTGGGTAGAAAATGGGGAATATCCTCCAGATTATACGGCTCTGGAAAGAATCGTGAAGGGGATCTCCTATAGGAATGCGGTACGGTATTTTGGGTTTGAACACAATGTACCGGCTGCCGGAATTGATTTATAAGGAAACAATTGGATTAGTTTTATGGAAACGGAGGTTGCAAAAAAGATGAAAACAATGGAAGAACAATTTCGCAAAGTAGGCGTAGTTCCGGTGGTGGTGCTGAATGATGCAAAGGATGCCCTGCCTTTAGCGGACGCGCTTGTAGAGGGGGGATTGCCCTGCGCAGAGGTGACTTTTCGAACCGATGCGGCGGCGGAGTCTATTCGCTTGATGGCAGAAAAATATCCTGAGATGTTGATAGGGGCCGGCACAGTTCTGACGATTGAGCAGGTCGAGCGTGCAGTAGCAGCAGGGGCAAAGTTTATTGTCAGCCCGGGATTTGATCCTGAGATTGTAGATTATTGTCTGGAAAAGGAGATTCCGGTATTTCCGGGGTGTATTACTCCGACAGAGTTAGCGCAGGCTGTAAAGCGCGGGCTGAAGGTAGTAAAATTTTTCCCGGCAGAGCAGTTTGGTGGAATCAGCACGATCAAGGCACTGGCCGCACCGTATACGACGGTGAAATTTATGCCGACAGGCGGAGTAAATGCAAAGAACCTGCATGATTATTTAAGCTGTGATAAAATTATCTGCTGCGGCGGAAGCTGGATGGTAAAAGGTGATTTGATTGAGGCAGGCGAGTTTGATAAAATCCGCGAACTGACAAAAGAGGCGGTTGCGCTGGCAGAGAAAATCCGTGCTTAATCGGCGGTTGTTTTGTTAGCTGCGGAGAATTACAGAAGACGGTATCAGGAGGAAGAAAAATGGATTTAAATTTAAGGCCGGCAAAGGAATGCAGATATGACGCAGTATCTCTGGGAGAGGTCATGCTTCGGCTGGACCCCGGCGAGGGCAGGATCAGGACCGCAAGATCGTTCCGTGCATGGGAAGGAGGCGGCGAATATAATGTAGTCCGCGGCTTGAGGAGATGCTTCGGAATGCGGACGGCCGTTATCACCGCATTTGCTGACAATGAAGTAGGAAAGCTGATGGAGGATTTCATACTTCAGGGGGGCGTTGATACGGAGCTGATCAAATGGATGAAGACAGACGGAATCGGACGGACTTGCCGAAATGGTTTGAATTTTACAGAACGCGGTTTCGGTATCCGCGGGGCTGTCGGATGTTCTGACCGTGCGAACACGGCAATCTCGAAAGCAACGCCGGAAGATTTTGATTTTGATTATATTTTTGGTGAGCTGGGAGTGCGCTGGCTGCACACGGGAGGAATTTATGCGGCTCTTTCTGAGCAATCCTGTGAAACTGTACTGGCAGCGATCAAGGCGGCTAGAAAATACGGCACGGTGATTTCTTATGACTTAAATTACCGTCCGTCTATGTGGAGCGCTATCGGCGGGCTGGAAAAGGCGCAGGCAGTCAACAAAGAGATCGCGCAGTATGTGGATGTTATGATCGGTAATGAAGAAGATTTCACAGCATGCCTTGGGTTTGAGATTGAAGGCAATGACGCTGATCTGAAGGAATTGAATCTGGATGGTTACCGGAAGATGATAGATGAGGCGGCGAAGGCGTATCCGAATTTCAAAGCCGTCGCAACGACATTGCGTGAGGTAAAAACAGCAACGGTCAATGACTGGAGTGCGATCTGCTGGGCGGACGGCAAGATTTACAAGGCAAAAGATTATAAGGGCCTTGAAATTATGGACCGTGTCGGCGGCGGCGATTCCTTCGCTTCAGGGTTGATCTACGGCTTAATGACGACGGGTGATGCAGAGGCGGCCGTTAATTACGGCGCAGCCCATGGCGCACTGGCAATGACCACACCGGGCGATACCACAATGGCAAGCAAAAAAGAAGTAGAGGCCATAATGGGAGGCGCAGGTGCAAGGGTGCAGCGGTAAAATACTATATTCCTAATTCCTAAATGTATCAATATAATGTAATAAAAACCCCGCAGATACACATCTGCGGGGTTTATTAAAGGAAAGATAAGTATCCCGCAGGAGAATATTGTCTGAAAAGAAGATAATAATTTTATCCCGCTGGAAGGGTAAATACAGCCTCCAATTTGGAACATCGTCAGAGAGTGATTTTAAATAATGCCGGATTAAGTGATGGGAATGGTGGATGTATGAGCAGGGGACGCGTGTGGAGGAAAAAGGGATACGGCGATATAGGTATCATGGGTATGGAAAGGTTTGAACAGTCCAGGAGATGACTGAAAAAAATCATGAAATGGGTTAAAGAAAAGTGCTATACTGTATATATCAATCTGAAGATGGCCGCTATACAGGAACCTTCAAAGATTCAGTAAAACAGGAATTTTGGTTGACACAAATGTGTTTTTAGAACCGACGGATACGAAAGGAATAATCGATAGATCAATTAATGAAAATATTTGAGCAGGAAAGGAGACTGGTGTGATGTATGATTTGGCATTGATTACGAAATGCAATCGTTTGGAAGCGAAACAATATAGCGGTGCTTTGGCCGGAATAAAAGGTGCTTCGGGATAACCTGTGTTTAGAGCGGAATGAATAGGAAGAATATTAATAAAAATATAAAAATAGTTGAGGACAAACAAATGACAAAGATTCGTGTAATTAAAAAAAATGATGATTATTCCACGGAGTATGAAATAGGTGATATTTTAGAGGTACAGGGTACCTGGTATGGCGGCGTGCATGTGGCAGGCAGGACGGGAGTTCCGGTATCGCTGGACAAGGAGGAGTACGTTGAACTGGAAGGTGAATCGGTGACGGAGGCGGACAGGAAGCTGACAGCGATGGGAGAAGAGCCAGCGGCAGAGCTGGATAAAGGATACGAACGGGATATTCAGATAGGGGATATTGTACAGCACTTCAAGCGGGAGTGGGTAGCGGCAGATACTTCGGAGTATCTGTATAAGGTGCTGGCGTTTGCACAGCATACGGAAAACGGGGAAAAGCTTGTGATTTATCAGGCTTTGTACGCACCATATAAAACGTGTGCCAGACCCTTTGGCATGTTTATGAGTGAAGTGGATCGAAAAAAATATCCGGATATAAAACAGAAGTATCGTTTTGAGAAAGTGGAGAAGAAGATGTGGGTATAAGAACGGGCGGAAAACAGAGAGATCCGTGTGACTGTCTGATATAGAAAAATTAATCAGCGAAATTCCATAAAGAGAATTTTGCTGATTTTTTTGTGCAGTGAAATAGGATAAATGTACAATATAAATAGAAAAACGGCCGGGCAGAAGGAAAAATAACATAATAAAACACAATAAAATAGTTGAAAGAAAACGTAAAATTGTTCATTTCGGGAAATAATGCAAAAATGTATAATGAAGCTATCATAAAACAAATAAAGGAGGACGAGAAATGAAAAAAAGGATGAGTATGGTTATGGCACTTTTGGCAGCGGCAAGTATGCTGGCGGCAGTTCCGGTATCAGCGGCTGAGGCTGATCTGAAGGTTGGCTTTTCTGAGCTTGATATTGACGGAGCATGGCGTATCTGTCAGACGGATTCCATGCAGGAGCAGGCAGATGAACGCGGCTATGATTATGTCATGACAAATGCAGAATACGATACGGAGAAACAGGTAGCGGACGTGGAAGACCTGATTGCTCAGGGCTGTAATTTCCTGTTTATCGCACCCATCGATATGGATGCAGTCGTACCGGCGCTTGATGCAGCAAAGGAAAAAGAGATTCCGGTTATTCTTCTTGACAGGGAAGCGACCGGTACCTGGGGCGAAGACTGGCTGACTACGATCATTGCGGATTATGTGCTCCAGGGAGAGATGTGCGGACAGTGGATTGTTGACAATAACGATATGGAGCAGGATGTAAAGATCGTGGAGATCACCGGCGTAGAGGGCGGATCCGATGTACGTGACCGGGCACAGGGCCTGAGAAATGCGGTGGAAGATTATGACAATGTGGAAATCGTTGCTTCACAGTCCGGCGAGTGGTCAAGAACGACAGCACAGGAAGTAATGGAAAACATCATTCAGTCAACGGGCGGAGATTTTGACGTCGTATATTGCCACAATGATGAGATGGCCCTTGGCGTAGTTCTGGCATTGAAGGCAGCAGGGATCACCCCGGGCGAGGATGTTCAGATCGTAGCAATTGACGGACAGGCAGAAGCCATTGAAGGGATCATCGCAGGGGAAATCAACTGTATCGCAACCTGCAGCCCGAGATTCGGCCCGGCAGCGTTTGATGCAATGGAAAGCTATCTGGCCGGAGAAGAGCTTCCGGAAAAGATCATTAACACAGAGACTTTGATCACTGCAGAAAATGCAGAAGAGCAGTTGGAGTTCGGATTCTGATTTACGTGTAAGAAAAGTTTAAACTCACAAAGAAAGCGGGGGTGCCGCCGTCTGCGGCAGCCCCTTTTTTCAAAAATGATCTGATTATGAAAACGAATGGGTGGTGCTATGGAATATATTCTTGAAATGAAAGACATTCAAAAATCCTTTCCGGGTGTTCGTGCCCTGAAAGGGATCACATTTCAATTAAAGCCGGGCGAAATTCATTCTCTGATGGGGGAGAATGGAGCGGGGAAATCGACATTGATCAAAATACTGACCGGCGTATACAAAAAGGACGGCGGAACCATTCTGTTTGACGGCCGGGAAGTTGAAATTAACAGTACGATAGAGGCACAGAATCTCGGAATCAGTACGGTATATCAGGAATTGAATATGATTCCCTACCTGAGTGTCGGAGAAAATATTTTTTTGGGGAGATATCCAAAAAAGGGGAAAGCAATCGACTGGAAAAAGCTTTATGAGGACGCCGGAAAACTGCTCCGGGATATGGGACTGAACATAAAGGCGGAGGCGACGCTGAACAGCTACGGGACAGCCGCGCAGCAGATGGTTTCCATCGCGCGTGCCATCAGTCTGAACTGTAAAGTGATCGTCCTTGATGAACCTACCTCTTCGCTTGATACGGACGAGGTAAAAATGCTGTTTTCAATCGTGAGAGATCTGAAGAAGAAAAATATTGCCGTTATCTTTATTTCTCACCGTCTGGATGAGGTGTATGAGATAAGTGACCGGATTACAATTTTAAAGGATGGAGAATACGAGGGGACGTATGGAGCTTCTGAACTGAGTCAGAATGAGCTGATCACGAAAATGGTTGGCCGTGAGATTGAACAGAAGCAGAAAATAGAGAGAAGCCATAAGAACAGCGGTTCGGAGATGGTGATAGAGCTGGATAAGATCGTCTCAAAACCGAAACTGAAAAATATTTCCATCAATATCAAAAGAGGTGAGATCGTTGGACTGGCAGGGCTGCTGGGAGCAGGGCGTACGGAAACAGCCCAGGTGATTTTCGGATATACGACGCCGGATGCAGGAACGATCAAAGTAAAGGGGGAAAAGGTCACGCTGAAAACGCCCAGAGACGGGTTGAGCCACAAAATGGCCTTTTGTACGGAAAACCGTCGGGAAGAAGGAATCATACCGAACATGAGTGTTTACGATAATATAGTTCTTTCCAGCCTGAAAACGATCAGCCATCACGGATTTCTGAATCGGGCGGAAGGAGACAGGATCGTAAAAGAATATATAGAGAGATTTCATATTAAAACGCCAGGACCGAAACAGAAGATCAAAAATCTGTCCGGCGGAAACCAGCAGAAAGTAATTCTTGCCCGATGGCTGGCGACAAATCCGGATTTCATCATTTTTGATGAACCCACAAGAGGCATTGATGTGGGTGCAAAACGGGATGTGGAAAATCTAGTGGCGGAAATTGCAGATATGGGTCTTGGCGTGCTTCTGATTTCCTCGGAAATGTCAGAGCTTGCACGGAACTGTGACCGGGTTTATGTCCTGCGGGACGGCGTTGTAGTGGGAGAGGTTTCCGGCGAAGAAATACGCCAGGAAAATATTACAAAAATCATTGCGGAGGGCAGGCATGGAGGATGATCGGGCCGCTGCAGCAGAAAAATCTGTTTCATTTTACTGTATGGAGGTACATATGCGACAACTGGGATTAAAGAAAGAGAACGGGATAGGGGAACTGCTGAAAACGTACGGTGTGTTCCTGGCTTTTATCATCCTGTTCGTGGGTAATTCAATTTTTACAAAAAACTTCCTGAGCATGAATACTGTGCAGAATATTCTTTCGCAATGTACGACGACGGTTCTTCTGGGAATCGGAATGACTGTCGTTATTGCAACCGGAGGCATCAATATTTCTGTTGGCTCTGTAATGGCTATGTCATCAATGATTGCTGCGAAATTCATTGCAGAGGGACATCTGGTACAGGGAATGCTGCTTGGACTTCTGGCGGCTCTCTTCTGCGGCCTTTTGACCGGATATGTGGTAATTAAGTTTAATATTCAGCCGATGATCGCTTCTCTGGCGATGATGTTTGTCTTAAGGGGTATCGCGAAGCTTTTAAATGACGGTAAAAATATGAACCCAAGGAATAAAGCGCTGAATAATTTTCTGTATGAAACCTTTGCAGGGATTCCTGTACGGACGATTATATGGCTGATCTGTGTCATTATTGTTGCAGTATTGATCTATAAGACCCGGTTCGGAATCTGCATTGAAAGCTATGGAGATAACAACAGAGCAACGAAAATAGCAGGAATCAATACGGTCGCGGTGATTACGGCCTGTTACGTCATCTGCAATATACTGGCCTGCGTCGCCGGATTCGTGGAGATGGGATATTCTTCCATTGTAGACCCGGGCAATATGGGCTCGTCCAAAGAGATGGATGCGATTGCAGCTACCGTGCTGGGAGGAACGTCGATTGACGGAGGGAAACCCCATGTGTGGGGAACTGTGGTCGGAGCAATGGTGCTTCAGATGATTACCATTATGGTCAATATGAATAATGTTCCGGCGTCTTATGCGAAGATCATCAAAGCCGTGATTATTGTTCTGGCGGTATATCTGCAGGGAAACAGGAAAGACGATTAGGAATGGAGGCTGAATAATGAAGAAGACGAATACGATAAAAAAGGCAGCTCATTTTTTAGGAGAAAATGCTTTCATCATAGGGCTGATTTTTATGATGCTGGTCGGAACCCTGATCAATCCCAACTTCCTGACTCTGAGTAATATTTCTAATATCCTGCGGCAGATGAGCACGATTTCTGTCGTTACTCTCGGCATGGCTGTTGTAATCATCAGCGGTTCGATTGATCTGAGTGTGGGTTCTCTTTTTTGCCTGACGGCTTTCATAGCCAGCTATTTAAGCCAGTATGGTACGTTTCTGGCGGTGGCAGGAACACTTCTGGCCGGAATCCTGATCGGAGGAGTCAACGGTTTTCTTGTGACAAAGATGAAAGTGCATCCCTGGATCGCGACGCTGTCCATGATGCTGGGACTTCGGGGGCTGGTCCTGATCCTGACCGGTGAAAATACGTACAAGCCCGGGCGGGAGAATCTGGCATTTGAGAGGATTGCCCGGGGCGGGATCGGATCATTTTTGAATTATCCGCTGATCATTATGGTGGTGCTGGCGGTAATATTTGCACTTATGATGAAGTATACACGGATTGGCCGGGATTTTTATGTATGCGGGGGCAATCGGGAAGCCGCCCGGATGATGGGAATCAATGTGGAGCGTGCCATAAATGTCTCTTTTATCCTGTGCGGTTTTACCTGCGCAGTTTCCGGTATTATCCTGGCCGCCCGGCTGGGCTCTGTTTCGCCTCTGGCGGGAGACGGAAATGAAATGTATGCGATCGCTTCCTGCGTGGTGGGCGGTGTGTATCTGACCGGAGGAAGAGGAAAAATACACGGTGCTTTTATTGGCTCTATGATCATTGGCCTGCTGACAAACATTTTCAATATGCAGTCATTGCTGAGCACTTTCTGGGAAAGTGTAATCACCGGATCTCTGGTATTGATTGTCGTTCTGCTGCAGCAGGTGTCTGCCGTGAGGGCGGAGCATAACAGAAAGATAAATGAGAATGTATAAAGGAAAGGAGAAGTTATGAGAACATTTATTTCAGAAAAAGAAGCAAAAGAGATGATCTGTTCTATCGGAGCAAAAATGTACCAGAGGCAGTTTGTATCAGCAAATGATGGAAATATGACGATCCGTATAGGGGAGCGCGAGGTGATTGCCACTCCCACCGGCGTTTCAAAGGGGGACCTGACGCCGGATAAGCTGCTGAAGGTTGATTTTGACGGAAATATATTGGAGGGGACCTGGAAGCCTACCTCAGAGCTGCCGATGCATTTGAGAATTTATAAGGAAAATGATTCTGTGATGTCTACAGCCCATGCTCATCCCTGTTATCTGAATGTATTTGCAAATATGGGGATGGAACTGGACCTTTCCCTCACACCGGCAACGGCGGCTATTTCGGGGAGGATCCCCGTGGCTCCTTACCGGAATCCCGGTTCCCGGGAGCTGGCGGATTCTGTAGCTCCTTATGTGAAGGATTATAAGGTGGTGCTGCTGGCAAACCATGGCCCGATCGCCTGGGGGACGACGCCGATTGAGGCGTGGTATACGCTGGAGGATGCGGAGGCATATGCAAAAATGGCATTGCTCCACAAATTTGTTGTGGGAACGTACCGGCCGATCACGAAGGAACAGATACGAATTTTAGCGGAAACCCATGATATGGTCATCAATCCGAAACGTCTTGTAAACGCTCCGGAAACGACCACCAACGGCGAACCGGCCATTTCTCTGGATGGATATGACGCATCGGCCCTGCGGCTGTCAGACGAGACAATTGAAAAACTGGCAGAGAAGCTTGCTGAAAAGATGAAAGGATAAGGTGAGATTATGCGAAGACATCTGGCTGTTGATATAGGGTCTGAAAGCGGAAGAGTCTTTGTAGGATATATTCAGGATGGAAAAGTTTATACGGAGGAGATCCACCGCTTCCGGACCCAGTTTATGCAGCTCCGCGAAAAAAGTGTGAGGAATATTTACCGTTATCATGAGGAGATTTTGTATGCGCTGAAGCTTTACGCAGAAAAATATGGGGATACGCTGGAAAGCATTGGCGTGGACAGCTGGGGAAGTGATTTTGTCCTGATCGACCGGGAGGGAAATATCAGTAAGCTTCCGGCCTCCTACAGGGCCACTTCAGCGGCTATGGATGCGGCGGAAATCATTGAACAGAAAATGGGACTTGAGGAAGTTTACCGCCGTACCGGCAATCAGGCAATGCCCACGGATACGTTAAGCCAGCTCCTTCGTCTGATCCGGGATAAGGATCCCTCCATGGATGATCCACGGGGCATCCTGTTTATGGGAGACGCCTACCATTATATGCTTGGGGCGAAGGCATGCTGCGAGCATTCTCTGGCCAGCTATTCCAGGATATATAATAACAGGGAACAGCGCTGGGATGAGGAAATAATGGAGAAAATGGGAATTCCGCTGACTCTTCGGACTCCGGTTGTTTACGCAGGGGACACCATCGGCATGGTGGACGGGCAGATCCTGGCGGAGGCGGGGATCCGCAGCAAAGTGAAAATTGTTACGCCATGTACGCACGATACGTCGTGTGCGGCGCTGGCGGTGCCGGATATGGGAACGGACTGGCTGTTTATCAGCAGCGGGACCTGGTCTTTACTCGGAACGGAGACGGAAGCTCCTGTGATCAATGAGATATCGTACGCTTATAATCTTTCCAATTCTACCATGCCGCTTAAGACGAATATGCTCAAAAAGAATATCCAGGGAATGTGGATCATACAGCAGTGCAGACAGGCCTGGGGGAATTGCTGTTCCTATGCGGAGCTTGTACAGCAGGCGGAGCAGGTCGGGGATAATGAATGTTATATCGACGTAGATATGGAAGAATTTTATGCGCCGGAGAATATGCCGAAAGCAATTTCCAATGCGGTAAAACGGGATTTTGGGATTGAGACAGACTGGAAGGATATTTCCAGAATTTCCCGGATTTGTTTTGAAAGTCTGGCATTGAAATATCGCTATTATTCTGATAAGCTGTTAGCAGCGGCAGACAAAAAGGTATCAAAAATCTATATTTTGGGTGGGGGAAGCTATAATCAACTGATAAATCAGTTTACCGCAAACGCTACGGGATATCCCGTGTACACCGGTGTTTATGAGGGGAGCAATGTCGCCAACGTTCTGCTTCAGGCATACGGCTGCGGTGAGATAAAAGACAAAAATGAAATGCGCCGGATTGTATGCAGTACATTTGAGACGCAAAAATATACTCCTGAAGATAAGGAGAGATGGAACAGAAAGTATGAGATTTTTGAAAGTAAAGTCTCTCATAAAGCACAGTGGTAAAAAAATTCCCTGCCAGTTGTAATTTAAACTGACAGGAAATTTTTTTGAAGGAAGAAAAGGAGTGATGGAGAATGAAGCTGCTGATCGTGGATGACGAAGAATTTACAAGAGAATGTATTTCCACCCAGATCGACTGGAAATCTTATGATATTGAAGTAGTGGGTACGGCGATAAACGGAAGCGATGCATTGAACAAAATTCATGATCTGGCGCCGGATTTTGTTATTACAGATATAAAAATGTCTCAGATGAACGGACTGGAACTTCTGGAGGCAATTCAAAATGAGGGACTGGATGTTGAAACCATCATGCTCAGCGGCTTTGAGGAATTTGAATTTGCACAGAAAGCATTAAATCTGGGCGCAAAGTATTTTTTCCTGAAGCCAGTGGATCCGGCCGAATTGCTGAACGCGGTGATCACACTTCAGGATAAGAGAATTGCGAGGAAGCAGGCGGCGAATAAAGAGAGCCTGGAAACATATCTGAGAAATGTCCTGTACATGGCTTATACTCCCGAAAAACTGGATGAGGCGCATGAAAAGCATGCCGGTATCAGAAATAACTGGCAGGCGATCATTCTGCTGCAGATGAATAATATCAGTGAAGCTTTGTATATCGGGGAGAACAGTGCATACAAACTGGCTATCAGAGGGATTGAAGCTTACTGCCGTACCTCCGGAGCCTGTTATTTACTGGAAAAGAGTCCGAATAATATCATGATCTATGTCCTGGCGCCATCGAAGGAGCAGGTGGAACAGACGCTGGACAGCATTTTGTCCCGCTTTCAGAAAGCATTGCAGCAGACTTCTTATCAGGACTATGTGGTGGGAGTCAGCGGAGTCAATCACACTGTCGATGAATCCGGTAAATCTTATCTGGAAGCAAGCCGTGCGGCCAACATGAAATTTATTTATGGGAATAACAGAATCTACTATGCTGAGGAGGACGGTTCCGTCCATTGGACTGCCCGGCAGCTGTCAAATGAGCTGGTGAAGGAGATCATTGAAAACACGGTTTATTATAATGAGAAAGAAGTAGATGCGCTGATTGAAGAGCTTTTTGGAAGAGCACAGGAACGGGATATTGAAATGGATGCCCTGCAGCAGGCTGTTTATATGATCGTGACAGGCCTGGTAAAGCATGAAGCGCTGATCAACATAGACATTAATTCCCTGTATAGCAACCCAAGTTCTATTGTCATGTCACTTTGTACCTGCGATGAGGCTTCAGAAATGCAGAGAAAATTGAAATCTGTCCTGCACACGATCGGAAGGCAATTGAGTAAAGTAAAGATCAAAAAACCGAATCAGACAGTCACTAAAATTCAGCATTATATTGAAGAGCATTACTGGCAGACGGATTTGTCCCTGTCCCGGATCGCGGAGGAATTCAACTTCAGCGCGGCGTATCTGTCTGCACTTTTTAAATCAAACTGTAATCAGAATATTACAGATTATATTCATTCGGTGCGGATTGAGGAAGCCTGCAATCTGCTGCGGCAGGATAAATATACGGTGGCTTATATTGCCGAAGCGGTGGGTTATGCGAATGCCACTTACTTTTATAAGGTTTTTAAAAAGCTGAAGGGATGTGCACCCAAGGATTATCAGGAAGGGGTGGGGAAGCAAACTTTATGAAAAAGCTATATTCCAGAATATTTACGTGGTTTGCAGCGGCATCAATTCTGCTGGTGCTTTTGGCAGATGCCGTTTTTTTATTTTATTTTGTAACTTCATCTATCAACAATGCGCGATCCGTGCTGGATACTGCGGTGAACAATACCGGAAGGGTATTGGAAAAGCTCAACGACGAGACGGCGCAGATTAATGCTCTGGTGCAGAGGAATGTTGATATTCAGGATGCTTTAAGAAATATTCCGGGGGATGCCAATACCACATATTCTCAGAAGCTGGGCATCAACGGATATTTGTTTACGCTTCAGAAAAATAATACGATGTACGTGGATTCTTTTCACATCCTGTTGGATGACGGCAGGCAGTTTAAGTCAACGAATTTTCCGTCTCTGTATGAGAATTCTTTAGAAATGCCGGAATACCAGGGGATGAGAAAGGCGGATGAGATTAAATGGCTCCCCGCATACGGAAAATCGCTGGTTGTCAATAATCATAAAGAAGGATATGTGGCGGTGACTTATCCGCTTTATAATATCCGCACAGGAAAAAGTACGGGAGTTGTACTGGAGGAGATCTGTACGGAAACGATAGAAAACGAACTGTTGGCTTCCTGTGCACTGGAAAATATAAGAGCGGAAATCTGTGATGAGAATGGAAAGCTGCTGCTCTCCGTCGGTGAGGAAAAGAAAGAAGACCGGGGAGTGATCGAGAGCTTTGCCAGTATGGAAAACGGATGGAGCCTTGTGATCCGGTGTGAGACCTGGAGCCTGATTGGCAAGACGATGAGGTTTGCCTTTCTGCTCGGAGGAGCGCTTGCCCTGATCATGATACTGTGGTCCATTTACCTGAGCAGAAAAATTGCCGATTCTGTGTCGAAGCCGATCGGCGAGCTGTTAGACGCAATGGAAAAAGAAGATTTCAATCAGAATGGGGAAGCGATCGAGATACAAACGGACATTTATGAGGTGAACCGTTTGTTCCTGAAATACAATCAGATGATAAGCCGCCTGAAAGAGCTGTTTGTAGAGCTGGAGCACCGGCAGCAGATTGTCAGAAAGTCAGAGTTTGCGGCTCTGCAGGCCCAGATCAATCCGCATTTTTTGTATAACACCCTGGATAATATTACCTGGAAGATCAGAACCGGGGATGCGCAGGACGCGATTGATGAGGTGATGAGCCTCAGCCGTTTTTTCCGGCTTTCCCTGAGCAAAGGGGCTGATATGGTACCGATTAAAAATGAAATGGAGCATGTACAGCTCTACCTGAAAATTCTGAAAAAACGGTACGTAAAAAAGTTTGATTTTGAAATTGAGTCGTTTATGCGGGTGTCAGACATGGAACGTTTTTTTGTACCTAAGCTGATTTTGCAGCCTTTAGCGGAAAACGCGGTGCATCATGGATTTGAAACATTCCAGGAGGGCGGGAAAATACATATATCAGTGGACTGTAAAGAAAATCAGATTATTTTTGAAGTGTATGACAATGGGGCCGGAATAGAAAAAGATATGCTGGAACTGATCAACGGGG
This sequence comes from Lachnospiraceae bacterium, assembly GCA_030524705.1. Classification (GTDB taxonomy): domain Bacteria; phylum Bacillota; class Clostridia; order Lachnospirales; family Lachnospiraceae; genus Choladousia. The sequence continues at coordinate 69,211 of JAUNGD010000004.1, forward strand.
AGCTTCAGAATACGGGAGATTTTGAACTGCAGAACAACCAGAACGGATATGGAATTTTCAATATCAACGCGAGAATAAAAAACGTATTCGGAGAGGAGTACGGACTGCATTATGAGAGCGAAAAGGGAGTATTTACGATCGCAAGGCTGATTCTCCCGTGCTCCGGGGAGATGTATCATTGACAGATGGAAAAAATTTCTTGCTATTTTTCCGTATTTCGATTATGATATACCCTGTTAATACGATATTAAAGTAAAGTGAGAAAGTGCTAAAGCGTATGAGAGAAAAAAAGAAAAGTAAATTTTTCGTCGGTGAGAAGGTTCTTTCGCTGATTTGTTTTTTGCTGATCATTGGTTTCTGGTGCATCGGATCCTACGGCGGGTTTGTCAGTGATATTTTCCTTCCCTCTCCCACTGCGGTGGTGGAGAAGCTTATCAGTATGGCGAAGGACGGTTCCCTTTTGACTAACTGCTGGGAGTCCACCTACCGGGTGCTGGTGGGCTGGATCTGGTCGGTGATCATCGCCCTTCCCATGGGAATGCTGATGGCGAATTCCCGGAAGGTCAGTGCGTTCGTACAGCCGATCATAGAGTTTGTGAGATACCTTCCGGTGGTGGCGCTGGTGCCGCTGACCCTGCTTTACCTGGGGATCGGCGAGAACCAGAAATACACGATCATTTTTCTCGGTACGTTTTTCCAGCTTGTGCTGATGGTGTGCGACACCGTGTCCAGCGTGGATAAAAATATGATCAACGCCGCGAGAACCCTGGGCGCCGGACGATGGCAGGTCTATAAGGAAGTGATTTTTCCGGCGGCGCTGCCGGGACTGATGGACGACTTCCGGCTGACCATCGGATGGGCCTGGACGTATCTGGTGGTGGCGGAGATGGTGGCCGCTGAGAACGGCCTGGGATATATGATTTTGAAGTCACAGCGATATCTGGCTACGGATACGATATTTGCGGGACTGATATTGATTGGGCTGATCGGACTAGTGACGGATTGGATATTCCGGCTTCTGACGAAGGTTGTCGCACCGTGGCAGGATCGGCTTACCGATAAAAAATAGTGTGGACGTGGGCCAGAGCCGGCGGAGAAGGAGCAATACAGATACGCCCGGTAAAGGTGCGTGTACGTAGAAGAATTGGAATGGAGCTTATGGAGAAGAAGTTGAAACTGCAGGTGAATCACCTGACCAGAATTTTTGAGAGCAACGGCAATACAGTGACTGCGCTTCGGGATGTGAACCTTGAGGTCCGGGAATCAGAATTTGTGATGATCGTCGGGCCCTCCGGCTGCGGGAAAACGACGCTGATCAATGTGATCGGCGGCCTGGACACTGCGACAGAGGGAGAGGTGCTGCTGGACGGGAAGCCTGTGGCGGGGCCGGGAGCAGACCGGGGCATGGTATTCCAGGGCTACAGCCTGTTTCCCTGGCTGACGGTTCAGAAAAATGTGGAATTCGGATTGAAGATGAAGAAGGTGCCGGCGGCGCAGCGTGCTGAGCAGGCCCGCAAATACATAGAGCTGGTGGGACTGACGGGCTTTGAAAACGCGCTGCCGAAGCAGCTTTCCGGCGGTATGAAGCAGCGTGTGGCGATTGCCAGGACTCTGGCAAATGAGCCGGAGGTGCTTTTGATGGATGAGCCCTTCGGAGCTCTGGATGCCCAGACCCGGGTGGTTATGCAGGAGCTTCTGGCAAAAATCAGCGCCACCACCGGGACGACCATTTTGTTTATCACCCATGATATTGACGAGGCTGTTCTGCTGGGGCAGCGCATTTATGTGATGAGCCGCAGGCCGGGAACGATACGCAGCGTCCTTGACGTGGATCTGCCCGGAGAGCGCAGCCATAATTCCCTGGTGCTTCCTGAGTTCCTGGCAATCAAAAAGGACATTATGGATATGCTCTGGCAGGAGAGCAATGATGCGGCGATGGACCGCTGAAGACCCTGGTTACTGATTGGAATTAGGAGGCAGAGAAATATAGCTGCCGGAAGATAACGGCGGCAGATCAGATAAATGTCTGACATGAGGAATGATGAGAACAGGACATAAGGAAACTATGCCGGTAAGGCAAAAAAATATATGCGCCGATAAGGCAAAAGGAGGAGCTTTATGAAAAACATGAAAAAATTAGCTGCAATACTGCCGGTGGCACTTTTGAGCAGTGCACTGACCGTCTCTGCGGCAGAGACAAAGGACGTGACCATGGCGTTTTGTACCTGGACGGGATATTCACCGATGTTTATCGCCCAGGAAAAGGGTTACTTTGAGGAAGCGGGCCTGAACATGGATATTCAGGTGATCGAGGATGAGTCCACTTATGCCGTACTGATCACGAAGGGCAGCATTCAGTTCCTGGCGACGGCTCAGGACCCGAATATCAAAATGTATGCAAACGGAGCAGACAGCCGTTTTGTGCTGACTATGGATGCATCTGTTGGGGCGGACGGCCTCGTAGCCACCGGAGATATTGAGACTTTGGACGATCTGGCGGGCAAGAAGCTGGCTTTGGACAAATCAGCGTCCTCCTATTATTTCTTCCTGACGGCTCTGGAGAATGGCAGCAGCCTGACGGAGGATGATATTCAGGTGATCGACATGGGAGACACGACGGAGGCTGGTCTGGCATTCATGGGCGGTTCTGTGGACGCGGCTATCATGTGGGAGCCGGAGCTTTCAGAGGCATTGGAAACGGTGGAAGGAGCTCACACACTGGTGACGAGTGCGGATTATCCTGAGACGATCCTGGATTCACTCGTGGTAAATACCGCCTATGCAGAGGAAAATCCTGACGTGGTAGAGGCTGTGGAGGAAGCATGGTACAAGGCTATTGACTTTATGAAGGAAAACCCAGAGGAAGCGTATGAGATGATGGCCAGCGGCTTTGAAGAGGTGACTGCGGAGGATGTTGCCAGCGATGTAAATGGGCTTCAGTTCTACGGAAGAGAAGAGAACGAGGCGCTGAATGACGAGAGCAGCGAGGATTCTATTTTTGCGGTCAGCCAGGATATGGCGGATTTCTGGATGGAAAAGGGCGAATGCGAGACGGATGATCTTACGGACTTTTTTGAGCTGGTTAAATAGCAGATCATAAAAAAGCTGAAATAGAAAATTTTAATTATTAAATATGTAACAAAAATACAGTGAAAATGATCGGGTGACCGGAGGCTGAGCAGAAGGCTTCCGGTCATTTTCTGGCAGAATAAATGGTAAGCCTGATAAAAAAGACGAAAACGGATCTGAAAATTTGCATGGGACTGCGGAGCCGATTTGAAAATTTGAATGGAAACAGGTTGTTTTATTTTTTGCAAACTTGTATAATAACTTACATGCAAAGGAAGCGGGGATGTCCCCGTGAAATTTTTGAGACATTGGAGGCAGTATGGCATACACATTTGACAGCAGAGTACGTTACAGTGAGATAGACATGGAGCAGAAGCTCACGCGCATGTCTCTGGTGGATTATTTTCAGGATTGCTCGACGTTCCAGTCAGAGGAGTGCGACAATGGACTGACGTATCTGAGGGGCCAGGGCAGGGCCTGGATGATCCTCTCATGGCAGATCGAGATTCTGAGGCGCCCGAGTCTGGGAGAAAAGATCACAACGGCAACGTGGGCATATGGGTTTAAAGCGTTTTATGGCTATAGAAATTATGCGATGTACGATGCGGCCGGTGACACGCTTGCAAAGGCAAACAGCGTATGGGTTTTTATTGATGTGGAGACCGGACATCCTGCCAGGGTGACGCCGGAAATTGTGGCCGGATACGGGATAGAAGAAAAGCTTTCGATGGAAGAGTGCTCCCGGAAGATCAAAGTACCGGAGGGGCAGGAGGCACAGGACGCATTGCAGGTGTGCCGGTATCATCTGGACGTCAACAGGCATGTGAACAACGGACAGTACATCCTCATGGCGGAGGAATACCTGCCGCCAAAGTTTGAGCCGAAGCGGCTGCGGGTAGAGTACAGGAAACAGGCAAAGCTCCATGATATGATTGTACCGATGGTGCATGAGGAGCAGGATACGATCGTTGTGAGCCTTTGCGATGAGCAGGCAAGTCCGTATGCGATCATAGAATACAGCCGATAGGAGGCAGCATGTTATTAATAGGAGAAAAACAGGAACTGGAAATAGTAAAGGAAGTCGCTTTCGGCGTTTATCTGGCGGAGCAAGCCGGAGATAAGACGACAGTGCTTCTTCCCAAAAAGGAAGTGGAGGCCGGGATGAAATGCGGAGATAAGGTCTGCGTATTTCTCTATAAGGATTCCAGCGACCGGCTGATCGCCACAAGAAGGGAGCCGCTTTTGACGATTGGCAGAACGGCAGTATTGAAGGTGAAGGATGTGACGAGGATCGGCGCATTTCTTGACTGGGGACTGGAGAAGGATCTTCTTCTGCCGTTTCATGAGCAGACTGCCAAGGTATATCCCGGGGACGAATGTGTTGTCGCCCTGTATCAGGATAAGAGCAGCCGGCTCTGTGCGACGATGAAGGTGTATCCGTATCTGAGCAAGAGCTCACCGTACCGGGCAGAGGATCAGGTGCGGGGCCGGGTCTATGAGATCAGCGACAATTTCGGCGCCTTTGTGGCGGTGGATGACTGCTATTCCGGGCTGATACCGAAGCGGGAGGGCAACGCCGGGCTGAAAGTAGGAAACATCGTCCGGGCCCGGGTAACCGGCGTCAAGGAGGACGGAAAGCTGGATCTTTCGATCCGGGATAAGGCTTACCTGCAGATGGACGAGGATGCAGAATACGTGATGCAGACCATTGAGGAGTACGACGGCGTACTTCCCTTTGACGATAAGGTGTCTCCCGAGATCATTCAGCGGGAATTTGGTCTCAGCAAAAATGCCTTTAAGCGGGCGGTGGGCCGGCTGATGAAGCAGGGCCGTGTGGAGATTCGCAGCGGACATATACGGAAGCTGTAGCTAAGATCAACGAAACAACCGCAGACTGAGCTCTGCAAATATCATCATAAAAGGAGGATTTTTATTATGAAAAAAGCAATCAGTACAGACAAGGCTCCGGCGGCGATCGGACCGTATTCTCAGGCCATCGAGGTAAATGACATGATCTTTACTTCCGGCGTGATTCCGGTAAATCCGGCCACCGGAGAGATCCCCTCCGGCGTGGAAGCACAGGCAGAGCAGGCCTTTTCCAATATGGCTGCACTGCTGCAGGCAGCCGGAAGCAGCATGGAGAATGTCATCAAAACTACCGTATTTATTAAGGAAATGAATGACTTCGGCAAGATCAATGAAATTTACGCAAAGTATTTTACCGGCACATTTCCGGCCAGATCCTGTGTGGAAGTTGCACGTCTCCCGAAGGATGTCCTTCTGGAAGTCGAGGCAATAGCGACAAAATAAATCAGCCCGCTATCTGGAAAATAAGAATAGTGCTGAAAATTTGAGAAGTGCTTGATTTTCCGGGATTTTCATCGTATACTTCAGGCGTAAACAAGAAGTGAGCAGAAAGGAGAAACAAGCATGAAAGTACAGAATATCAAAAACATTGACAAATTCTTTCAGGTAGTAGACGCTTGTAAGGGAAAGGTAGAATTAGTTACAGGAGAGGGCGACAGACTGAATCTGAAGTCTAAGCTGAGCCAGTATGTTTCTATGGCAAACATTTTCTCAAACGGCGAGATTCCGGAGCTTGAGATTATTGCTTACGAAAGAGAAGACATCGACAAGCTGATCGAGTTCATGATGAACGAGTAATCAGACGTTCGGAATATACATATCTGAAACGGTGAGGGCTGAAGCAACAGCCCTCATTTTTGTGCAGTTTTTCAGCAAAACGGACTTTTTAGAGCGGAATATATTTGACATATGTTCCAAGATAAAATAGACTGGTTAAAGATTTAAAATGTGAAACAGCAACAGCGTCAGAGAAGGAGCGGGTGGGGCACCTCTGCTCTGGCGCAGGGGACAGCAGAGGTAAGTGGTATGGAAAAGATTTTAGTAGCAGAAGACGATGTAAGTATCCGGGAAGAGCTGACTGCCCTGTTACAGGCAAACGGTTATCAGGTCGTAAGCGCGCCGCCCTGTGATCTTGCCCTCCTTGACATCAACCTGCCGGGGGAGAGCGGATTTGAGGCGTGCCGCAGGCTGCGGCAGCATTCGGATGTACCGGTTATTTTCCTGACGGCCAGAGAGTCCGCAGAGGACGAGATTCTGGGCTTTGGGGTAGGAGCGGACGATTATATCCGCAAGCCCTACAATTCCTCCGTGCTTCTCGCCCGGATCGCCCGGCTGCTGAAACGAAAGAGCAATCCCACGATGACCGTTCGGGAGCTGACGCTGAGTCTGGCGGACATGACTGTGCATTTTCAGGGAAATTCGGCGGAGCTTACGAAGAACGAAACCCGCATTCTGGCCTGCCTGATGCAGAAGGAGCTGTGTACCAAACAGGAAATCATTGAGGATCTGTGGAACAACAGCCTGTATATTGATGAAAATACGCTTTACGTCAATATCAACCGGCTGAGAGACAAGCTGAAAAGGATGGGAGCGGAGAATTACATCCGCACTGTCCGGGGCGTGGGGTACCGCTTATGAGCTTCTGGGATTATGTTTGTTCAAAAATAGTTACACTTAGTTTTTTAGGCATCGGGGCATTGTTCACCGGTGTCTTTTTGGCGTTTGCCGAGGTCAGTACAGCATTGATCGGCATGGCGGCGGCGATCTTTTTGCTGCTTGTCGGCCTGTGGCTTCTGGTAAGCTATCTTATGGAACGGAGACAGCAGAAAAGGCTGGCGCGTATACTGGAGGAGTTGCCGGAAAAATATCTGCTGGGGGAGATCCTTCCGGCTCCGGTGAACGCGGTAGAATACGAGTATTATCAGATTATGAAGGAGGTATCCCGCTCTGCGGTAGGCGTCGCAGAACAGGCGGTGTGGGAAAAGGAGGAGTACTGCGATTACGTGGAAAGCTGGATCCATGAGATAAAAACGCCTCTGACCGCCTGCTCCCTGATCCTGGCCAACGGCGGCGATATCAGCAGGCTGAAATGCGAGCTGAAGCGGGCGGATAACCTGACGGAGAGCATTCTCTACTATGCCCGGATGCGGACTGCCGGAAAAGAGACCCAGATCAGAGAAATTCATGCGGCGGACGTCATAGAGGAGGCCGTCAAGAGCCAGATGGAAATTTTGATCGCGGCCAGGATCAGCGTGGAGATCGAGGGAGATTTCGCTGTGCATACGGATGAGCGGGCGCTGTGCTTTATCCTGAAGCAGCTTCTCGTCAACTGTGCAAAATATTGTCCCAAATGTCACGTCAGTATCACAGCCAGGGGGCGAAAAATCATGCTGGAGGATGACGGCATCGGAATCCCCTCCCATGAAATACGCCGCGTCACAGAGCGGGGCTTTACCGGCAGCAACGGACAGAGGATCGGAGGCAGTACCGGGATGGGGCTGTATATTGTGAAGGAATTGTGCGGCAGGCTGGATATAGATTTGCAGATAGAATCGAAGCAGGGAGAATTTACAAGGGTGACGCTGGGGTGGAAATAATTGCGGGAGAAAATGCGCGGGAGTGAAAGCTCTATCTTACAAAACCGTAAGAAAACTCCTATATTTGTGTTAGAAAAAATCCGGCTGTTCTGTGGTAAAGTATGCACAAAGCTAAGACAGCGGAGGTAAGAAAGCATGAATGAAATACTCAGAATAAAAAATGTAACAAAGTATTACGGGAGCGGCAGCGTTGTCACAAAGGCCCTGGACGGCGTCACCTTTGACGTGGAGAAGGGGGAATTTACGGCGATTATGGGGGCCTCCGGCTCTGGAAAGAGCACACTTTTGAATGTGATCTCCACCATCGACCGGGCCAGCTCCGGGGAAATCTCTGTCGCAGGGAAACGGCTGAATGAGATGAGAGAAAAGCAGCTCTCGGTATTTCGAAGGGATCAGCTCGGGTTTATCTTTCAGGAATACAATCTGCTGGATACGATGACCGTTGGGGAAAATATTGTACTGCCGCTGAATCTGAGGCGGACGGGAGCAGAAAAGACCCAGAGAGAGCTGCTGCGGGTAGCCCGGGCGCTGGGGGTGGAGGACCAGTTGGGGAAATTTCCGTATGAGCTTTCCGGGGGCCAGAGACAGCGGGCGGCCTGTGCCAGGGCCATCATTACAAATCCGGCGCTGGTGCTGGCGGATGAGCCTACGGGGGCGCTGGATTCCAGAAATTCAAAAAATCTGATGCAGACCTTTGAGATGATGAACCAGACCCTGGGCTCTACGATCCTGATGGTCACCCATGATCCGGCGGTGGGCTCTTACGCCGGCCGTGTTCTTTTCCTGAAGGATGGAAGGATTTGGAGCGAGGTGTACCGCGGGGAGCGGAGCAGACAGGAAATGTACCGGGAGATACTGTCGGTCACAGCGGCGCTGGGAGGTGATACGGATGTATATTAAGCTGGCGGCGCGCAACGTAAAGCGGCAGATAGGAAGCTATCTGATTTATTTTATGACGGTGGCCCTTACCGTCGCTTTGATGTTCGCAGTAAATAATATTACGTACAGTGAGCAGCTTCAGGAGCAGGCACAGATGTCGGCCTCTCTTCGGGATTCGCTGACGGGCATTACCGTATTTATTTCCCTTGTGGTGGCATTCGTACTCAGCTATGCGACCTCTTTTATGCTGAAGCTGCGGAAACGGGAATTTGGAACTTACCTGACTCTGGGCATGACGCGCGGAAATATACTGCGGATTTTTCTGGGCGAGACGCTGATTCTGTGCGGCGCAGCGCTGGGAACCGGAATCCTGGCCGGACTCTTTATCTATCAGTGCTTTATGGTTCTGATCATGAGGCTGATGGAGATGGAATTTACTTTTGCTTCCTATTCTCTGCGGGGGCTGATTTTTACGGTTCAGCTTGTGGCAGGAGTATTCCTGGTTTCCTCTCTGGCGTCAGCGCTTTACCTGAAAAGGGTCAGTATTTACAGTCTGATTCACGGTGAAAAAAGGGCGGAAAAAAGTGTGCGCCATCCTGGGCTGTGGATGCTTCTGGCGGCAGCCGCATTGCTGGCCATGGTCATCAGCGTGATCGGCCTTCGAGGCGAGCTGCGGGAGCTGGTGCTGACATATTCTGCCGAATTGGGAGGCTTTGTGAAGTATATTGTAACGGCTGTTATCAGCCTGACCCTGTTCCACATCGCATTGGCCCGGGGAGGCGTGGGATTGCTGCAGAAAAGCCGGAGGCTGGGTTGCCGCGGTACCAATACCTTCGTTCTGCGTCAGCTTGGCTCTGCGCTCAGCCTCAATTCTGTTATGCTGGGAGCTTTGGCCGCTTTGCTGGCTCTAGCCGTGGTGGGGGCCAATCTGTCTTTTATTCAGAAAATGATAGAGGAGGAGGCTCTTCGGAGAGATTTTCCCTATGATATCATGTACGCCGGGAATCTGGCGGATGGCAGCGGAGCATCTTTGTTTTCAGCAGAAGAACCGAAAATTCCCATTTCGGAGGCAGAGGAAAAAATTAAAAAATATGCGGATATAAAAGCAAAGCATCCGTACACCTTGTATACGAACGGAACGTCATATTTTTATGGGTTCACCCGTTACGCCGGTAATCCGGATCTGCAGGATTATTATATGAAGGAAAGCGATTTCAATGATTTTGTGACGCCTCTGGGATATGAGCCGGTACGCCTGGAGGCACAGTATTTTGTGGTGGCAAATGACGCTCAGATGGCGCAGGTCGATTGGTCCAAGACGCAGCTTTCACTGCGGGGCAGAGAATACCATTATGTGGATGCGCCGCAGCAGGAATACCGCATCTTCCAGTATATCATGTTTTTTGTGGTGGTACCGGATGAGGCAGTGGAACAGATGACAGCGGAGGAGGACTTTGCGGCGTATGAGCTGGAGAAGGGGAGCTATACCCTGGAGTCTCTGGAAAAGCTGGAAAAGGAGCTTACCTTTACAGAGACAGAAAGCTATATGGGTGAGAATTTCGAATATGAACGGTGCAATTATTATTTCAGAGAGTTCAGCCGTCAGGAGCGCAACCGCAGCGTCGCGATATTCATAGTCAGCGCGCTGTATGTCTCAGCCGTTTTCCTTTTGATGGCTATGGCGATTCTGGCGCTTAAGACGCTGTCCGGTCTTTCGGAGGATAAAAAACGTTATCAGATCCTGTTCCGGCTGGGAGCGGGAAAGAAGGAGCAGTGCCGGGCGCTGCGCCGGCAGACCTTCACCTTCTTTTTCCTGCCCTTTGCGGTTCCGGTTCTGTTGGGGATTCCCACAGCGCTTATCAGTGCGGAGATCGTGAAGCTGTGTGATTTTGCCAATCAGATACACACTGTCTACACGATAGCGGCTGCGGTGGGGATTGTCATGACCCTGATTTATGTACTGTATTATACGGCGACGTACCAGATCGCAAAGCGGGCGGTGATCGTCCGGTAGCTTTCGGCAAGCTGCGGCCCTCTGTAACGGCCGCAGTTTTCATTTCAAAAAAATATTGATGATGGAAACCGTGTCTGCTATAATATCCACAAGCATTCTATTTCTATTATTCTAGTGGCATGGAAGCCATTCTATATTCTCTGCGAATTCGCATCTTAGAAATTTTCAATGCTTATATCCAAAATGCAGAGAGGATTTCGGGATGAGAAAAGTCCTCTCTGAAAATTAAATAAGGAGGACAATGAATGGGAGGAGTACTGAAGGAATTTCTGCAAAAAAACCGTGCGGAGGTATTGAGCGTGAGTATATTTGAGTATAATGAAGAGCTTCATATGCAGCAGGAGCGGGAAGAGGCAATGGAAGAGGGACTTCAAAAAGGCATGCAAAAGGGGTTGCAAAAGGGGCTGCAGCAGGGTTCGGTTTTGATGCTGATCAGTCAGATCAGAAAGAAGCTGGGCAAGGGATTTTCTGTGCAGGAAATCGCCGATGCTTTAGAGGAGGAAGTACCGAGGATCCGGGAAATTTGTGAGGTGATAGACAGGTATCCGAAGGCTGAGGATACGGAAATTTATGATTTGTGGGAAGCTAAGACGAAGGATAAGGAAGCATAATCTGACATAAAAGGACAGAGTGTTGGCGGAATAAGGAGAATAACGTGAATTTTACACATTTGCACGTCCATACGGAATACAGCCTGCTGGACGGTTCGAATAAGATAAAAGAATATGTGGCTCGGGTCAAGGAGCTGGGCATGGACAGCGCAGCCATCACCGATCACGGCGTTATGTACGGCGTCATTGATTTTTATCGGGAGGCAAAGGCGGCGGGCATCAATCCGATCCTGGGCTGCGAGGTGTATGTGGCGCCGAATTCCAGATTTGACCGGGAGATCGGCAGTGACGAGGACCGGTATTATCATCTGGTGCTTCTGGCGGAAAACAACACGGGCTATGCCAATCTGATGAAAATTGTTTCAAAGGGATTTGTGGAGGGATTTTACTACAAGCCTAGAGTTGATATGGAGGTTCTGCGGGAATATCACGAGGGTATTATTGCCCTCAGCGCATGTCTGGCGGGAGAGGTACAGCGGTATCTGGTGCGGGGCATGTATGAGGAAGCAAAGGAAACCGCGCTGAAATATCAGGGTATTTTCGGCGAGGATAATTTTTTCCTGGAGCTGCAGGATCATGGGATTGCAGATCAGAAGCTGGTCAATCAGCAGCTTCTGCGGATGAGCCGGGAGCTGAATATCGGGCTGGTGGCGACGAACGATGTGCATTATACCTACGAGAGCGATGCGGCGCCCCATGATATTCTGCTGTGTATCCAGACCGGAAAGAAGCTGGCGGATGAAGACCGTATGCGCTATGAAGGCGGCCAGTATTACGTAAAATCCCCGGAGCAGATGGCGGAGCTGTTTCCGTATGCGCCCCAGGCGCTGGAGAATACCCACCGGATCGCCGAGAGATGTCATGTGGATATCGAGTTTGGCGTGACGAAGCTGCCGAGGTTTGATGTGCCGGCTCCGTACACCGCCTGGGAATATCTGAACAAGCTGTGCTATGAAGGTCTGGAACGGCTGTACAAGGACCGGGCGGAGGAGCTGAAGGGCCGGCTGGAGTATGAGCTGTCCGTTATTCAGAAAATGGGCTATGTGGATTACTTTCTGATCGTGTGGGATTTCATTCGGTTTGCCAGAGAGCATGATATTATGGTCGGGCCGGGGCGGGGCTCCGCGGCCGGAAGTATCGTGTCGTATACGCTGGGGATTACCCAGCTTGATCCGATCCGGTACAATCTCCTGTTTGAGCGCTTTTTAAATCCAGAACGTGTATCCATGCCGGATATTGATATTGATTTCTGCTTTGAGCGAAGGCAGGAGGTCATTGATTACGTTGTACGCAAGTACGGCAAGGACCGGGTGGTGCAGATCGTCACCTTCGGTACGATGGCTGCCCGGGCCGTCATCCGGGATGTGGGGCGCGTTATGGATATGCCGTATGCGCTGTGCGATACAATAGCAAAAATGGTGCCCCAGGGACCGCAGGCCCTGAACATGACCATCGACCGGGCGCTGGAGATGAGCCAGGAGCTGCGTACAATGTATGAAAATGACGCGCAGGTGCATGAGCTGATCGACATGTCCAAGCGTCTGGAGGGGCTGCCGCGGCATACGTCCATGCATGCGGCGGGCGTTGTAATCAGCCAGAAGGCGGTGGATGAGTACGTGCCGCTTTCCAGAGCGTCGGACGGAACGATCACTACACAGTTTACCATGACGACGCTGGAGGAGCTGGGGCTTCTGAAGATGGATTTTCTGGGGCTTCGGACGCTGACAGTGATTCAGAACGCAGTGCTTTTGGCGGAGAAGAGCACCGGGAAAAAAATAGCGATGGAGGAGATCGACTATGATGACAAGGCGGTGCTGGCCTCCATCGGGACCGGAAAAACGGAGGGCGTGTTCCAGCTGGAAAGCGCCGGGATGAAGAGCTTCATGAAGGAGCTGAAGCCCCAGAGCCTGGGGGACATCATTGCCGGTATTTCGCTGTACCGCCCGGGGCCGATGGACTTTATTCCGCAGTATATCCGGGGCAAGGATCACCCGGAGGATATCACCTACGACTGCCCGCAGCTGGAGCCGATCCTGGAGGCGACCTACGGCTGTATCGTTTATCAGGAGCAGGTTATGCAGATCGTGCGGGACCTGGGAGGCTATACGCTGGGCCGGAGCGATCTGGTGCGAAGAGCGATGTCCAAGAAAAAGGCGGCGGTTATGGCGAAGGAGCGCCAGAATTTTGTGTACGGCAACCCCGAGGAGGGCGTACCGGGCTGTGCGGCCAACGGCATCGACGAAAAAACGGCCAATAAGATTTTTGACGATATGACGGATTTTGCAAAGTATGCCTTCAACAAGTCCCATGCGGCGGCGTATGCGGTGGTATCCTACCAGACGGCGTATCTGAAATACTATTATCCGGTGGAGTTTATGGCGGCTCTGATGACCTCTGTCATCGACAATCCCGGGAAGGTGGCCGAGTATATCCTGACCTGCCGTCAGATGGGAATCGGCATTCTGCCGCCGGACATCAATGTGGGAGAAAGCAGCTTTTCCGTGGATGGACACAACATCCGCTACGGCCTTTCCGCCATCAAAAGTATCGGACGGCCTGTTATTGACACCATCGTGGAGGAACGAAGGGCCCGGGGACAGTACCGGAGCATTGCGGATTTCATAGAGCGCGTTTCAGGAAAGGAAATCAATAAAAGGACGCTGGAAAGCCTGATTAAATCCGGGGCGCTGGACAGCCTTGGCGGGACCAGGAAGCAGCTCATGCAGGTGTATGCCGGCGTGATGGAACGGGTTGCCCAGGAAAAGAAAAATGCAGTCACAGGGCAGATGTCCCTGTTTGACCTGATGGGGGAGGAAGAAAAAAAGGAATACGAGGTTCAGATGCCGAACGTGGGAGAGTTTGACAAGGAACAGATCCTGGCCTTTGAAAAGGACGTTCTGGGTATCTACATCAGCGGCCATCCCCTGGAAAAATATGAGGCGCTGTGGAAAAAGGGGATTTCCAATGTGACCTCTGACTTTGCCCTGGATGATGAGACCGGAGTTTCCAAGGTGCAGGACAACAGCACGGCGGTTGTCGGCGGCATGATCACAGGGAAAACCATTAAGTATACAAAGAACAACAAGACGATGGCGTTCCTGACGCTGGAAGATCTGGTGGGGACTGTGGAAATCGTAGTGTTTCCCCGGGATTATGAGAAAAACAGCCAGCTTTTGACCCAGGACCGCAAGGTATTTGTACGGGGCCGGGTCAGCTGTGAGGACGACAGGCCCAGCAAGCTGATCTGTGAGAAAATCTGGCCCTTTGAGGATGTGCCCCAGGAGCTGTGGGTGCAGTTCGCAGATATGAAGGATTATCAGGAAAGAGAAAAGGATCTGTTCGATATTCTGCGCCATTCGGAGGGGAAGGATCATGTGGCGATCTATGTGCGCAGCGAGAGGGCAGTCCGCAGGCTCGGGGATAACTGGACCGTGAATGCGGACGAGGAGATGCTGGGGCGGCTGTCGGAAATCTTTGGCAGAGAAAACGTGAAAATGATGCAGAAGAGGAGGTAAACCGGCCCCGGAATGCAGGATTAGCATAGAAAGTATTTATAACGCAGGTGTTATCTTTACAAATGCCGGAAAATGAATTAAAATGACAGGGAAAATGTAAGGGTGAAGCAGGAGGTGCTATATGGGTAAAAAAATAGAGACAATCGGTGTGCTGACCAGCGGCGGCGACGCCCCGGGAATGAATGCCGCCATTCGTGCAGTGGTGCGTAAAGCGTTGTCCCAGGGACTCAAGGTAAAAGGAATTTATCAGGGCTATAAGGGATTGTTGAATGAAGAAATCGTGGACCTGGATGCGAGAGCAGTTTCAGATACAATATCAAAGGGCGGTACGATTCTGTATACCGCACGCTGCTCTGAATTCCGTACAGCCGAGGGCCAGGACCGCGGAGCGGAGGTCTGCAGAAAACACGGGATCGACGGTCTTGTGGTGATTGGGGGAGACGGTTCCTTTGCAGGTGCACAGCAGCTGGCAGCCAGAGGTATCAATACGATCGGGGTCCCGGGAACGATCGATCTGGATATCTCCTGTACGGATTATACCATCGGATTTGACACGGCGGTGAATACGGCAATGGAAGCTATTGATAAGGTACGTGATACATCTACCTCCCATGAGCGCTGCAGTATCATAGAGGTTATGGGCAGAAATGCAGGATATATTGCACTGTGGTGCGGTATTGCCAACGGTGCGGAGGATATTCTTCTGCCGGAGCGTTACGATTATGACGAGCAGGTATTGATCAACAATATCATTCACAACAGAAAGCGCGGCAAGAAGCATCATATTATCATCAATGCCGAGGGAATCGGACATTCCACAAGTATGGCGCGCAGAATTGAAGCGGCTACCGGTGTTGAGACCAGAGCGACGATTCTCGGACATCTGCAGAGAGGCGGAAGCCCGACCTGCCGTGACCGGGTATATGCCTCCGTTATGGGTGCGTATGCGGCGGATCTTCTGGTAGAAGGCAAGTCCAACCGGGTGGTAGCATACCGGGACGGACAGTATACGGATCTGGACATTGACCAGGCATTGAGCATGCAGAAGGATCTTCCGGATTATGTAGTGCGCGTGGCAAAGGCTATGACGATATAGCCGGAAAACACAGATGGGCAGGAAATAACAGAAGCGATATAGAAGATTGACAGAAAAGGATGAGAACGATATCAAGCAATATAGCTGGGATGCATGGTAAGAAACCGTGCTTCGGCGTCAGGGAAGCTTTTCAGGATGGGAAGCTTCCTTTTTTAGTTGGAAGCACCGCTCCTGAAAAGATGCATTGAAGCTTTGCATTTTACATGATAAGATATATGGGATATTTTCGGCAACAGTTTGGAAGAGAGGAAAAGCAGATGCAGGAAGGATTTGGCTTGATTACAAGCACATCAAATATACAGGTAAAGCAGCTTTTGCAGCTTCAGAAAAAGGCCAGGGAGCGTGCGGCGCAGGATGTTTTTGTTGTGGAAGGCATCAAAATGTACCAGGAGGTTCCGAAGGAGAGGCTGGTGCGGACGTATGTTTCGGAGAGCTTTTATAAAAAGAGGAAGGAGCTTTTTGCAAAGGGACAGCAGGTAACGGTCATGTCAGACCGGGTCTTCGAAAGCGTGTCGGATACGAAGACGCCCCAGGGAGTGCTTTGCCTGGTGCGGCAGTATCATTATGAGCTGCAGGATCTGCTGGGAGAGTGCCCTCTTGTCATGGCTCTGGAAAATATTCAGGATCCCGGCAATCTGGGGACAATCCTGCGCACGGCGGAGGGCGCGGGTGTGACCGGAGTTCTAATGAGCGCAGGCTGTGTGGACATTTACAATCCCAAGGTGATCCGTTCGACCATGGGATCTGTGTACCGCATGCCGTTTTACTATGCGGAGAATTGGGAGGGGGCTCTGAATTCCCTGAAGCAGGCAGGAGTCTCGGTGTACGCGGCGCATCTGAGGGGAAGAGATACGCATGACCGGCAGGACTACCGCAGTCCTTCGGCCTTTTTGATCGGTAATGAGAGCCGGGGGCTTTCTGAGGAGACAGCGGCGTTTGCAGATACCTATATCAGGATTCCCATGTGCGGACAGGTGGAGTCATTAAACGCGGCGGTGGCATCGGCCATTTTAATGTATGAGGCAAACAGGCAGAGACGCGGATAATGGCTGCAGGCGGTAAAACTGGCAGTTAGAGACTGAAAACAAAAAGAGGAGTGCAGAGAATGAGGACAGCATGGAGAAAAGAGATGAAGGCCAGGGCAAGGAGTACACTGAAAAGGCATTATGCGGTTTTTGTGATCGTATGCCTGGTTGCGGGGCTTCTGGATGCAGAGTTCGGACAAAGCCTGCAGATCGCTCCGCGTACCTCATCTGCTTCCGGTATCCAGGAGAATGCTGCCGTGTCTGGGGTTTCTGACCGGAGTATGGTCATGGAGGCGGTGATGGATGCCGTATACGGGAAAATGGAGGAGAGCCGTGCGATCACCAGAGAACTGACGGAAAAGGAAATAGAGAATGCGCGATTGGACAGTCCGGCCCTGGGACGCAGCAGAGGTGTGTTGGCAATGGCTCTGAACTCTGTGGCTTCCGGGGCTTTATTAGCGGAGATTGCCTTTGCGCTTCATTCTGTCTCGGGCTCCGGCCAGTTTACGCTGACGGTAATGATTCTCTGTGCGTTGGCTTTTCTTCTGGCTTTCTGGTTTTTTGTCACGAACATGTATGTGGTTGTTTCCAGAAGAATTTTTCTGGAGGGACGGTGCTATGAAAGGCTGCCGATGCAGAGATTCCTGTTTTTGATTAAAGTGAAAAAATGGGTGAAGGTGTCGGTGACAATGTTTGTTACCAGCCTGTTTCATATGCTCTGGTGTCTGACCATTGTCGGAGGAGTAATCAAAGCATATTCCTATTTTATGGTGCCCTATATTGCGGCGGAGAATCCAGATATCGGAGCCAGGGAGGCGATCACGCTCTCCAGAAGGATGATGAAGGGGCACAAGTGGGAGTGCTTCGTATTCGAGATGTCCTTTCTGGACTGGACGATACTGGGAGTCCTGACGCTTCAGCTAAGCAATATATTTTATGCGAATCCGTATCGGGTGGCGTCATTTTGTGAATATTATGCGGAGCTGAGAAGGCAGGCAATCGAGAAAAAAATACCGGGCAGTGAGCTTTTCAATGACCGGTATTTATTTGAACGGGCGGAGGCTCCGGTGCTGCATGCGGCATATGCGGATGTCGTTCACATGATGCAGGAGCCGGAGGCCGAAATGGAGAGAAGGAAGGGACTGCTCGGATGGATTGCCCGGGTATTCGGCGTCATTTTCCTGAAGGATAAAAAGGAGCAGGCATATGAGGCGTGGCAGGACGATCAGGTGAAGCTTGGCCTTCTGAAAAGCGCGGCCAAGGGGAAATGCTATCCGGGACGATTGTTTCCGATACCCGAGGAGGAAAAAAGACTCTGGGTGGAAAAGGTGCATTACCTGCGGCATTATACGATATGGAACCTGATCCTGCTGTTTTTTATCTTTTCCTTTATCGGCTGGGTATGGGAGGTCAGCCTGCATCTTGTCACGGACGGAAATTTTGTGAACCGCGGTGTGCTGCATGGCCCGTGGCTGCCGATTTATGGGACAGGCTCTGTGCTGATTCTTGTACTGCTGAACCGTTTCCGCAAAAAGCCTGTGGCGGAGTTTTTGCTGGCGATTGTGCTGTGCGGTATCGTGGAGTACGGCACGGCGTATTACCTGGAGATGACCCACGGCGGTACAAAATGGTGGGATTACAGCGGTTATTTTCTGAATCTTCACGGCAGGATCTGCGCGGAGGGCCTTTTGGTGTTCGGCATCGGCGGAGCTGCGATTGTGTACGTGGCGGCTCCAGTGCTGGACAATCTGCTGAGCAGGATCAGTACCAGGATTTTAATACCGCTTTGTCTGGCGCTTCTGTGTCTGTACTGTGCCGATCAGGCGTATTCGAGGCAGCATCCGAATGAGGGAGAGGGGATTACGGACTGCGCCCTTCCCTGTGAGCAAACGGATTATATTTGGAAAATCAGGAATAGGGCTTGACAAAAAACATTAAACATATTACAATACACTCGTAACATAAGTTAACATTTATGTAATAAATTTAACAGAAATGTAGCGTATATGTTTCGAGGAGGAGATATTGTAATGAGAAGGAAGAAGATCTGTGCTGTTTGTACGATGGCGATTATGGCGGCGTCCATGATGATGAGCTCTACAGCGATGGCGCAGGAAGATATAATAGCAGTCCCATATCAGAAAGATAATGCCTGGGACGAGCTTGCGATTACAAATGACGACGCGGTAAGCACCGGTATCAATATCCGCAGCTCGGCAGATGAGAACAGTCAGGTTATCGGCTATCTGTACCACGGAGGTGCGGCATGGGTGCTGAATCGGGGAGAAGAGTGGACAGAAGTTTATTCCGGCGGACTGACCGGGTTTGTGAAGAATGAATATCTTGTTTATGGAGAGGATGCAAAGGATCTGGCTCAGGAGCACGGCTTGGAAGGCGTGGCTACTACCTGGGATGATGTCAAGCTTTATTCCGGTGAGGATGGAGGCTCGGAGGTAGTGGATTCCCTTGAGTACGGTGAATCCTTTATCCTGACCCAGGACAATGGCCACTGGCTGCAGGTACAGCATGGCGCTGACAGCGTGGCTTACGTATCCTCAGAGGATGTTTCACGTGTACTTCTGCTGGATACCGCAGTTGCGACGGATGCAGTATATCGGGAGACGGATTCTGCTCCTGGTACATATACGGAGTCATCCAGCGCAGAGAATACTTACGCAGAGCCGGCTTATACCGGAGAGACTTATACAGAAAATACGTATGCGGAAGAAAGCTATGCCGGAGAGACGGGAGCATCAGAAAGTACGTATACAGAAAACACCGCTGCAGAATACACAGATACGGCGGAGACTTCTGTGGAGACAGGAGCCAGTGATACGTCATACGAAGATACGGCGGATGAGTATTATGATGCGGCTACTGACACGGTAGTCAGCGCTTCCTATGATTCTTCTGCTGAGACTGAGGCAGGGGGAACGGACAGCAGCTACTATGATCCGGCGACAGGCATTTACTATGATGCGTCTACAGGACTTTACTACGATTCCGGTACAGGTATTCTCTATGATGCATGGTGGAATCCGGTAAATCAGGATATTGCGACGCCGATGACAGAGGCTCCGGCAGAGACGGAAGCTCCGGTGGAAACGGAAGCTCCGGCAGAAACAGAGGCTCCGGCGGAAACGGAAGCTTCATCCTCTGTATCAGCAGGATCGGATGATACATCCCTGCTGGCAGCGCTTATTTACTGCGAGGCAGGCAACCAGAGCTACGATGGAATGGTTGCAGTAGGTGCGGTAGTCATGAACCGCGTTTACAGCGCATCCTTCCCCAATTCCATCAGCGAAGTTATTTACCAGAGTGGTCAGTTTACACCGGCCTTCAGCGGAGCTCTTGCCAGCGCATTGGCGAACGGCGTCCCCAGCGCCTGCTACGATGCGGCAGTGGCAGCTCTTAACGGAGAGAACCCCATCGGAAGTGCCCTTTACTTCAATACAGGTTCAGGCAAAGGCGTAAAATTAGGAGATCACCAGTTCTATTAATACTTCATCTACAGACAAAGAGCGGCAGTTCAGGAAATATAAATCCTGAGCTGCCGCTTTTTGCCGGCTGTATAAAATTCATGTACCGGAAGAAACTTTAAGCCAGCAGTGCGTCTGCCAGCGCCTCCAGCTCTGAGACATTCTCCGGCTTGAGAGCGGATTTGATCGTCACCATCGGCTCCACCTCCCTAATATTTTTGAGGGGCTCAATGAGAGATTTCATCACCTTTCCGGCAGACGGCGCCCAGCTTCCGTTCTGGATGTAGGCAACCTTTCTCTTCTGGAAATTCTTTGCTCTTAAGTGGTTCAGGAAATCTTCCATGCAGGGGAATACGCCTCCGTCATAGGAAGCGGCCGCCAGCACCAGCTTGTCATATCTGTAAGCGTATGCGATAGCCTCTGCCATATCATCTCTGGAAAGATCAAAAAGAGTTACATTTTCTGCTCCCTTTTCCTCGAGGATTGCGGCGAACTGCTTTGCAGCCTTTGCTGTGTTTCCGTGGATGGAAGCGTATGCGATGACAACGCCTTCCTCCTCCGGTTCATAGCTGCTCCAGGTCAGGTATTTGCCGATGTAGAAGCCCAGATCTTCCCTGAGAATCGGGCCGTGCAGCGGGCAGATCATCTGGATGTCAAGAGTAGCGGCCTTTTTCAGAAGCGCCTGTACCTGTGCGCCGTATTTTCCGACGATATTGATGAAATAGCGTCTTGCTTCATCGGTCCATTCTTCTTCTGCATCCAGCGCTCCGAATTTTCCGAAACCGTCGGCGGCAAAAAGGATTTTTTCACTTTGCTCGTATGTAACCATGACCTCCGGCCAGTGTACCATCGGAGCCATAAAGAATTGAAGAACATGCTTTCCAAGAGAAAGAGTATCTCCCTCGCCT
Organism: Lachnospiraceae bacterium; assembly: GCA_030524705.1. Taxonomy (GTDB): domain Bacteria; phylum Bacillota; class Clostridia; order Lachnospirales; family Lachnospiraceae; genus Choladousia. Next base: position 90,270 of record JAUNGD010000004.1, read on the forward strand.
ACCGTCACGATTCTTTCTTCCGGAAGATCAAGCTCAAAGAACTGTCGGATCATCGGGAAGGTCTTTTTATTGCCTACAAGCTTCATGTCCGGGAACATGTCTGCCAGGATTTTCAGATTGCCTGCGTGATCCGGCTCCATATGCTGGACAACAAGATAGTCGGGAGTTTTATCTCCCAGCGCTTCCTTTACATTCTTCAGCCAACTCTCCGTACCGCGGGCGTCTACCGTGTCCATTACCGCAATTTTTTCATCAAAAATGATGTAGGAGTTGTAGGAAACTCCGTTTGGTACGTGGTACTGGCTTTCAAATAAGTCGATGGTCCTGTCATCGACACCCACGTAAACGATTGAATCAGAGATGTACGTGTTTTTCATAAGTTCCTCCTGTAAGTAATTAATAAAATGTGCCGCATGAAGCAGCCAGGCTGCTTTGCTGCCCAAGGGCATATCTGAAAACATGCCCGTTTAGATATCTGAAAAGAGCTATAGCAGCTCTTTCATTACGTGCTCATAGACCTGCTGACAGCGCTGCTTCCAGTTGCGACAGACTGCCTTGGCCTGGGCTTCGTCGGGGACCGTGATGGTCAGGTCGATGGGATTGGAATATTTTTCCTTTACTACGCAGTGGACAGAGTATTCATTGGCCGTATTCTTGTAGTAGTCGGCGATGACAGAAACCTCGTCCCTCAGCTGCATTTTATTGTCATTGATATACTGGTCGATCTCTTCCCGGATCGGTTTTGAAATTCTGTTCTGGAAATAATGCAGAGCCTCTCCTCCGGATTCTGTCAGAGAATAATAGGAGGAATTGAGAATGGTCTCCTGTCGGATCATTTCGCTTTCTATCAGTTCGGAAATGACAGACTGGAGCGTAAAATAAGTGGTATATCCGCGTTCCAGAATAAATTCGGAAATCTGTGAATGGGTCAGTGGAAAATCCACCTTTTGAAGCATATACAGAATAATGAGTTTATACAGTGTAAATGGTTCCGGCATGAGAATCCTCCTTGATGTAATATTTGCCCTGCCATGTTCCGCGGCTGCGAAATGCAGCATGGATCTGATTGAGTACAGTGCGCTTATTGCGGCTCCACTGCGGCGCGATCAGCAGGTCTCCGGGGCCGTCTCCGGTAAGTCTGTGTATGACAATGTCAGGAGACAGACGCTCTATGCAGTCGATCAGCAGATCAATATAATCCTCCATGGACATGACGGGAAAATGCGTGCGCTCATAATAATCCGCCAGATCGGTTCCCTTCAAAATGTGAAGCAGCTGGAGCTTGATTCCCTGAATATCGCAGCGATTCAGATAATCTATGGTCTCCAGAATCCGTTCCTCTGATTCGCCGGGCAGGCCGAGAATCGTGTGGACGATCACCTCGATCCCGGAGTCTCTGAGGTTTTGCACCGCCTCTTTGAAGCAGGAAAGGGGATAGCCCCGGCGGATCAGACTGGCGGTATCCTCGTGAATCGTCTGCAGACCCAGCTCCACCCAGACGGGCTTGATGCTGTTCAGCCGCTGCAAAAGCAGCAGAACCTCCGGCGGAAGACAATCGGGCCGGGTGGCGATGGACAGTACTGCGACTTCAGGATCCGCGATGGCCTCCGTAAAAATCTGCTCCAGATAATCCACCGGTGCATACGTGTTGGTATATGCCTGAAAATAAGCGATAAATTTTTGAACAGGGCGTTTCCTGCGTATCATCTGCTTCTGCACCTCAATCTGCCGGGTGACAGAAAGAGAAGCGTGGGCGGCAAACTCACCGGAGCCTCCGCCGCTGCAGAAAATACAGCCGCCCCGTCCGATGGTGCCGTCACGGTTGGGGCAGGTCATGCCGCCGTTCAGCGCGAGTCGGTAGACCTTTTCTCCGAAGCGCTGTTTCATCTCATAGTCAAGAGAATGATACGGTTTTTCATCCCATCTCATGGCAATGGTCTCCTCCGGGGCTTTTTCACTATCATACCATTGGAAACAGGTTTAGTAAAGAATGAATCAGACAGAAATTGCATACGGATATGAGGCAGGAATTCATTTAAAATTCACTCAAAATTAAGGAAATAGGAGGAGGCGCTTAATTGACAAAAAGTGGTCTATCAACTATGCTATTTGTAGTATGATTTGTCGGATTTTGACAGGATCAGGATAGCGGGAGTGGCAGAAGAATGGATGAGAAAAGAAAGGCAAAGAGCAGACCGCAGATTTATGACGGGGAGTCCAGCGGATACGGGCAGGAGCTTGCATACAGGCGAAAGATCAGGGCACAGGAACAGAAGAAAGAAGCGGCAGGAGCGCCGGAAAAGAAGGCCATGGAAGGGGAAGCGCCGGAAAAGACTGTGGAAAAGATTTCCCGTGGCTCGTTTGGAGATTCAGAACGCCTGAAGCCATTACGGGACAAGCTGGAGAAGGGGACGGACAGCATCCGCAGATCAGCCGAGAGCGTGACAGGCTCTGTCAGGCGGCGGGAGCAGGAAAATGCACTGAAGATGCAGGCATTGATCGTGGCGCTGGGGGTTCTGACCGTACTGCTCATTGCAGCGATTGTGTATGAGATCATACTTGGGAATGGGACGAGGGAAACAGGAAAAGAACGGATGGCCGCACAGAACAATATGAGCCAGGACGTGAGGACTTATCAGGCTGATACGCCGGAAACGAAGACTCCGGGCGAAGGCTCGAAGGCTGACACTGCTTTGCAAAATACCGCACCGGAAAGTGTGCAGGCGGCTTCGCCGGAGGTACTGCAGGCTGCACAGCGAAAAGCAGCCCAGTATGATTATGACGGTGCGATAGAGCTCCTGAAGGGAACGGAAGGATATGCAGAGAATGAAGAGTATCAGGCCGCAGTGAGTAAATTTGAAGAGCAGAAGGCAGCCTGTGTTCCGTATCCGGCGGCGGAGGTGACCCATGTGTTTTTCCATACTCTGATCCATGATGCCGGAAAGGCTTTTGACGGCGATGAGTATGAAGCGGGGTACAACCAGTTCATGGTGACGGAATACGAGTTTAACAGTATTATCCGGCAGATGTATGAACGCGGTTATGTGATGGTATTTCTTGATGAACTGGCGCCGGGGACGGATGACGGGAACGGCAATAAGACCTTTGCCGCCCGGGATATCATGCTCCCGCCGGATAAGATTCCTTTCGTGCTGTCCCAGGATGATGTGAGCTATTATCATTATATGGATGGAGATGGATTTGCCAGCCGCCTGATCGTGGATGAGAACGGCGATGTGAAGAATGAATACATTGAGGATGACGGCAGTGTTTCTGTGGGAGATTATGACATGGTGCCGCTGATCGACCGGTTTGTGGAGGAGCACCCTGACTTTTCCTATCACGGAGAAAAAGGCTACGTGGCTCTGACGGGCTATGAAGGGATTCTCGGCTATCGTACGGATGAGGTCTATAAGACGAAGGAAGAAAGCCGGGTGACGGTACAGCAGCAGATGTTCTTTGATTCGTACCCGGGTGGCTTTGATGAAGCTGCTTTTGAAAAGGAATGCGAAGGGGCAAAAAAGGTGGCGGAGGCTATGAAGGCAAATGGCTGGAAATTTGCCAGCCACACCTGGGGACATCAGAATCTCAGCGAGGTAAATGGAATCGGATTCGACAGTTTTAAGCGGGACACAGACCGCTGGGAGGCCTGGGTAGAGCCGTTGATCGGAGAGACAGATACGCTGATTTATGCGTTCGGAGGGGATATACGGGACGCAAACAAATATTCCGGGGAGCGTTTTGATTATCTCAAGCAGTGTGGGTTCGATTATTTCTGCGGGGTGGATTCGGCGAAGCACTGGCTGCAGGTCGAGCCGGATTATGTGCGTCAGTCAAGAAGAAATATAGATGGTTACCGGATGTTTTACAATCCGGATATGTTGAGTGACCTGTTCGATGTTCAAAAAGCATGGGATCCGCTCAGACCAGCTGCGGTGCCGCCAATAAAAAGCTGAGCGTTGTTGCAGTTGAATTTCTGTCAGGCTTCACGGCGGGGAGCAGGGAAGGCAGAATAAATTTTCTGCGGCAGAGGATACTGATAGCATCATATGTTTTTGGAGGAGATTATGGAAGACAGGGATTTGAAGCTTCAGCAGAGAAGGCAGAAGCGCAGAAGAAATGAATTGATCATGAAAAGCATCATATCACTGCTGATATTGATCGTGATCATTCTGGCAGTGGTTCTGGTCAAAGAAGTGGCGGTACCGGAACTGACAAAAAAGGATAAGCCCCGGCGGCAGGTGAACGAAAAGTTTTTGCTGGGGGATGAACCGGACGGACAGAAGGCGGGAGGCGCCCTGACGGATGTTCAGGCGGAAAATGCAGCCGCAGGGGCCACCGGCACGGAGACGGAGCTGATCGCCCATGCGGACCGGTTGGCGGCTCAGTATGATTATGACGGGGCCATTGCCTATCTTCGGTCGGCGGAGGGATATACAGGAAGCCAGACGCTGCAGAATGCGGCGGCCGGATATGAAAATACAAAATCCACCTGTACCGCATATCCGCTGGACCAGATTACCCATGTATTTTTTCATACGATGATTAAGGATCCGGCGAAAGCCTTTGATGGGGACAGCAAAGAAGCGGGTTACAATCAGGTAATGACGACGATGAGTGAGTTCGCGGGCATCATAGAGTCCATGTATGAAAAGGGATATGTAATGGTCAGCCTTCATGACATGTGTACGGTGAACAGTGACGGGACTGTATCCCGGGGAGAGATTCGCCTTCCTCCGGGCAAAACGCCTTTTGTACTGTCTCAGGACGATGTGAGCTATTACCATTATATGGACGGAGACGGGTTCGCCCGGAAGCTGATCGTGGATGAGAATGGGGATGTGAAAAATACGTATGTGGAGGATGATGGAAGCATTTCAGTGGGAGATTATGATATGGTTCCCTGGATCGACACTTTTGTAGAAGAACATCCTGACTTTTCCTATCACGGACATAAAGGTATCGTGGCCCTGACTGGCTATGAAGGAGTACTGGGGTACCGCACGGATGAGGTGTACCGTACGAAGGAGGCAGGCAGAGTTACGGAATACCAGCAGAAGTTTTTTGACGAGCATCCCGATTTTGATGAAGCGGCATGGCAGAACGAAGTGGATCAGGCAAAAGCAGTGGCGGCAGCGATGAGGGAAAACGGATGGGAGTTCGCCAGTCATACCTGGGGGCACATTTCACCGCTGGCAACGGGCATCGACGGCGTAATGAGGGATACGGAACGATGGCTGAACAACGTGGCAACGGTGGTCGGAAATACCGACGTTATCATTTTTGCCTTTGGAGCCGACATCGGCGACTGGCAGCCCTACAACAGCGACAATCAGTATTTTACCTATCTGAAGGAAAAGGGTTTCAATATTTTCTGCAATGTGGATTCCTCCAGGAACTGGGTGCAGTTCGGCGATACGTATATGCGCCAGGGCAGACGGAATCTTGACGGCTACCGGATGTACTACAATCCGGACATGGTGAGCGACCTGTTTGACGTCGGCACGGTCTGGGATAATACGAGGCCGACGCCTGTGCCGGAGATGTGATTTTCACCAGTTGAATTCCTGTCGAAATAATGCTATACTGAAAGACAGACTTTAAATTGTAAATATATGGAGGATAATTATGAGGACGTATCTTGTCACGGGAGGGGCCGGATTTATTGGTTCAAACTATATTCATTATATGTTTCGGAAGTATGGGGACAGTATCCGTATCATCAATGTAGACAAGCTGACATACGCAGGCAATCTGGAAAATCTTAAGGATATAGAGAGCCGGGAGAATTATCAGTTTATCCGGGCGGATATCTGTGATTCCGAAGCAATCAATAAGATTTTTGATGAAAATGAGATTGACCGTGTAGTGCATTTTGCAGCAGAAAGTCACGTTGACCGCAGTATCCGCGACCCGGAGGTGTTTGTAAAGACGAACGTACTGGGAACGCTGGTCATGCTGAATGCGGCGAAGGCTGCCTGGGAGCTGCCGGACGGCACCTTTAAGGAAGGCAAAAAATTCCTGCATGTGTCTACGGACGAGGTATACGGTTCTCTGGAAGAAGAAGGCGAATATTTCTACGAGACGACGCCGTATGCTCCACACAGTCCATATTCTGCCAGCAAGGCGTCCTCGGATATGCTGGTGAAATCCTATATGGATACGTACCGTTTTCCGGCAAACATTACGAACTGCAGCAACAACTATGGTCCGTACCAGTTCCCGGAGAAGCTGATCCCGCTGATCATCAACAATGCATTGCAGGGGAAAAAGCTTCCGGTATACGGCGACGGCAAGAACGTCCGTGACTGGCTGTATGTGGAGGATCATGCAAAGGGTATCGACATGGTGCAGGAAAAGGGCCGCCTGTTTGAGACTTATAATATCGGCGGGCACAATGAAAAACAGAATATCCAGATCATTCATATTATTTTGGATACGCTTCAGGAGATGCTGCCGGAGGGAGATCCGCGCAAGGAGCTGGTAAGCGAAAATCTGATCACGTATGTGACAGACCGCAAGGGGCATGACCGGCGCTATGCGATCGCACCGGATAAGATCCGGGCGGAGGTAGGCTGGGAGCCGGAGACGATGTTTGAAGAGGGCATCCGCAGAACCATCAAATGGTTCTTTGAGCACGAGGACTGGATGAAGAACGTGACCAGCGGAGACTACCAGAAATATTACGAAGAAATGTACAGGGGCCGATAAGGGGGATACCGATATGAAGGGAATTATACTGGCCGGAGGTGCCGGGACGAGGCTGTATCCGCTGACCAAAGCAATATCAAAGCAGATCATGCCTGTATATGACAAGCCAATGATTTATTATCCGCTTTCCACGCTGATGCTGGCAGGCATCCGGGAGATTTTGATCATTTCTACGCCGAGGGATCTTCCTGTATTTGAGGATCTGTTCGGTACAGGAGAGCAGTTGGGGCTGAAGATGTCCTATGCGGTACAGGAGGAGCCGAGAGGCCTGGCAGATGCATTCCTGATCGGGGAAGAGTTTATCGGGGACGACAATGTGGCGCTGGTGCTGGGAGATAATATTTTCTATGGACAGAGTTTTTCACGGGTTCTGCAGAATGCGGCCCAGAGGAAGAGCGGCGCTACGATCTTCGGATATTATGTGCGGGATCCAAGGGAATACGGCGTAGTGGAGTTTGATGAGAACGGCAGGGCCCTTTCTATCGAAGAGAAGCCGGAGCATCCGAAGAGCAACTATGCGGTGCCGGGGCTTTATTTCTATGACAATGATGTAGTGGAGATCGCAAAGAATGTAAAACCCTCTGCCAGAGGCGAGATTGAGATCACCAGTGTAAATAATGAGTATCTGCGCCGGGGGACGCTGCAGGTGGAGACTCTGGGCCGGGGATTTGCATGGCTGGATACGGGAAATCACGATGCGCTTCTTGACGCGGCGGATTTTGTGGCGGCGTTCCAGAAACGGCAGGGGCTTTATATCTCCTGTATCGAGGAAATTGCATATAAGAGAGGCTTTATTACGAGGGAACAGTTGATTGAGCTGGCACAGCCGCTTTTGAAGACCGCTTATGGCAAATATTTGATCGAGGTTGCCGAAGGACTGTAGAACGCAGACGGCACAGGACGGAAAAGCGGCAGATCCGGAGCGGTACAGTTGTCAAAGGACGGCAGTTTCGCACCGGCACAGTTGTAAAATATAAAAAATGCAGGTGACAATATGGGAAAGATAACAGTAGAAACTTGTGAAATAGAGGGATTGATGGAGATCACTCCTGCCGTGTTTGGAGATGAGCGCGGCTATTTCATGGAGACATACAATTATAACGACTATAAAGCAGCCGGAATAGATATGGAATTTGTTCAGGACAATCAGTCGGCTTCCAGGAAGGGAGTACTTCGGGGGCTTCATTTTCAGATCAATTATCCTCAGGACAAGCTGGTCCGGGTTGTGTCCGGCGAGGTGTTTGACGTTGCCGTAGATTTAAGGAAAGGTTCCCCGACGTATGGACAGTGGCACGGCGTAATTCTGTCTGCCGAGAACAAAAAGCAGTTTTTCATTCCAAAAAATTTTGCCCACGGTTTTTTGGTATTGTCGGATCACGCGGAGTTTGCATACAAATGCACGGATTTTTATCATCCAAATGATGAAGGCGGGCTGGCCTGGAACGATCCGGAGATCGGGATCAAGTGGCCGATTCCGAAGGGAATGGAGCTTACGATTTCTGAGAAGGATCAGAAATGGGGCGGAATTAAGGAGTTAAAGAACTGACAGGAGTTATGGCACAAATGAACAGAGTGTTTTCGCTCCCTAAGGAGCTGTATTACAACAGAAAATTGATATGGAGCCTGTCAAAGAACGATTTCAGAACGAAATATGCGGGCTCTTATCTTGGCATTGTCTGGGCGTTTATTCAGCCCATCGTAACCGTGCTGGTATACTGGTTCGTTTTTGGCGTGGTACGGCAGGGCAGCCCCAAGGCGGTGCCCTTCGTACTCTGGCTGATCACAGGGCTGGTTCCCTGGTTTTTCTTTCAGGAAGCCCTCGTACAGAGTACCAATGTTCTGATCGAATACAGCTATCTCGTAAAAAAGGTAGTGTTTAAAATTGATATTCTGCCGGTAGTCAAAATCGTTGCCTCTCTTTTTGTGCATTTGTTCTTTGTTGTGTTTACGATTTTTTTGTTCTGCTGTTATGGTTATTTTCCGGAAATTTATGTGATACAGCTCGTTTATTATAGTTTTTGTGTTTTTATGCTGGTATTAGCGATGTCTTATACGACGTGTGCGGTCACAGTGTTTTTCAAGGATCTGAAACAGATTATTGCGATCGCATTGCAGGTAGGTGTCTGGTTCACGCCGATCATGTGGGATTTTGCGGACATGAATATCAATCCATATTCAAAGCTGGCGAGACTTTTGAAAGTAAATCCCATGTACTATGTGGTGGCAGGATATCGGAATGCGCTGGTGGACAAACAGTGGTTCTGGGAGCACCCATGGCAGACTGTGTATTTCTGGGTGGTCACGATCGGCCTGTTTGTATTCGGCGCCAGACTATTTAAAAAACTGAAAGTACATTTTGCGGATGTACTGTGAGGTAGAGGTTCATGAGTGACGTTGCGATTCGGGTAGAGCACCTGAGTAAAATGTACAAGTTATACAATAAACCGTCTGACCGTCTCCGGGAAGCCCTGGGTATGAAGGTGAAGGTCCGGGAGCATTACGCATTGCGGGATTTGAATTTTGAGGTCAGAAGAGGGGAAACCGTAGGAATCATCGGGACGAACGGCTCCGGTAAATCCACGGTGCTCAAGATCATCACGGGAGTGGTAAGCCCTACCAGGGGGCAGGTAAAGGTAGACGGCAGGATTTCTGCGCTGCTGGAACTGGGGGCCGGATTCAATATGGAATATTCCGGTCTGGAAAATGTGTACCTGAACGGTACGATGATTGGTTTTACAAAAGAAGAAATAGACAGTAAGCTGGATGATATATTGAACTTTGCCGATATCGGTGATTTTGTATATCAGCCGGTGAAATCTTATTCCAGCGGTATGTTTGTACGGCTGGCTTTTGCCGTTGCCATTAATATTGATCCGGACATCCTGATCGTGGACGAGGCGCTCTCTGTAGGAGATGTGTTCTTTCAGGCGAAATGCTACCGCAAGTTTGAGGATTTTAAACGCCAGGGAAAAACGATCGTTTTCGTAAGCCATGACCTGAACAGTATCAGCAGGTATTGCGACCGGGTAATCTTATTAAATAAAGGAGATATCCTGGACGAGGGTGAACCGAAAAAAATTGTAGATCTGTATAAGAAGATCCTGGTGCAGAGAGAGGAAACGCCGGAGGAAGAAGAACAGGATCCGGGACCGGAAAAGCTGCAGTCCGGGACGAAGTTTGTCCGGCCGTTTCCGCGGAATCCGGAGGTCCTGGAGTACGGGGATAAGGAAGCGGAGATCGTGGATTTTACGCTGGAGGACGCGAGAGGCGTGCCTACGAACACGATACAGAAGTTTGAAAGCTTTACGATCAGGATGAAGGTGCATTTCCACGAAGATATTGATGAGGTAATTTACGCTTTTACGATTAAAGATATGCGGGGAACCGAGATTACCGGCACGAATACGATGTTTGAAAAGATTCCGGTGGAACCCCAGAAAAAAGGAAATACGCAGATCATATCCTTCCGGCAGCGGATGAACCTGCAGGGAGGAGAATACCTGCTCTCACTGGGCTGCACCGGGTACAAGAGCGGTGAGTTCACCGCGTTCCATCGGCTTTATGATGTGTGCAGCATAACCGTGGTGGCGACGAAAAATTCTGTCGGTTTTTATGATATGGACTCGCGGATCTCTGTTGCGTATGACGGAGGCGGGCAGCAAAATGAGAAGTAAAACCGGGAACAGACAACAGACAGCCGCCGGATAACGGCGGGCGGCAGACCATGAATGTCAGAAGAAAAAGGAGGAACGGCAATGAAAGAGTATATAGGCAAAGTTGCGCTGGATGACACCTTTTATCCGGGACAGGACTTCTATTCGGATGGTTCCATAGAGGATGAGCTGCTGCAGATCGTTTCCACCTGTCCGGAGGAAGAATACAGCAAAGTCATAGGAGAGAGAAAAAATTGGGCGATTCTGTATCACCTTTCTCATGTGAGATGGAATATTGTAGAATGGCTTCCCATTACGAAAAACCATACGGTACTGGAGGTGGGGCCGGGATGCGGCGCCATTACGGGAATCCTCTCAGATAAGGCAGAAAAGGTGACCTGCATTGAGCTGTCCAAAAAGCGGAGTATTATCAATGCCACCCGGAATCAGTACCGGGACAATATAGAGATTCTGTTGGGAAACTTTCAGGATGTGGAGGAAAGCCTGACAGAGACGTATGACTGGATCACCCTGATCGGAGTTTTTGAATATGGACAGGGCTATATTGATTCTGAAAATCCCTATGTGGATTTCCTGAAGCGGATCAAGCGTCATTTGAAACCGGGAGGCAAGATCGTCATTGCGATTGAAAACCGGCTGGGACTGAAATATTTTGCCGGTTGTACAGAGGATCATACGGGAAATTATTTCGAAGGAATAGAAGGTTATCCAAAGCCGGTGCATGTGCGTACTTTTTCGCGGCCGGAACTTGAGCGTCTTTTCAGTGAGGCGGGGCTTACCGAGCAGGAATTTTATTATCCGTATCCGGACTATAAGCTGCCGATGACGATATATTCAGATGAATATCTGCCGAAGGTAGGGGAGCTTCGGGATAACCGGAAAAATTTTGACAGGGAGCGGTATCTGCTTTTTGATGAGTCAAAGGCTTTTGACAGCATCATAAAGGACGGGTTGTTTCCTGTTTTCTCAAATTCGTACCTGGTGATAGTGAAGTAAAGGAAGACGCGGCATGGAAAAAATCATTTTTACAAAATATTCCAATGAAAGAGCGAGGGAATTCTGCATCCGTACAGATATCTGTGAGACGGAGGACGGGGAACGCTTTGTTCGGAAAAAAGCATGCTACCCGGAGGGGGAAGCCCACGTTGCCCGTTTGGGCGAATGGTACAGAAGGCTGGAGGAGGTCTACCGGGGGACTCCGATTTCCATGAATCGTATAATCGCAGAGGAGGATGGGATATCATTTGAGTATCTGAAAGGAAAGACGCTGGAGGAGCAGCTGGACACAATGCTTTCCTGCGGCGATGTGGAAGGGGCAGTAGAGCAGCTGCTGAAGTTTGCAGATATTGTGAGACAGTCCGGGAGGACGGAAACATTTACTATTACCGGGGATTTTCGAAAAATATTCGGTGAGGTAAATCTGCCGGACGGGCTGTTTTGTGCGCCGGTAACAGATCTTGATATGATTGTGGGAAATGCATTTGTGGAGGAAGATGGATGGACGATGATGGACTACGAATGGTCCTTTGATTTCCCGATTCCTGTGAATTATGTAATTTTCCGCATTTTGCATTTTTATATCTATGGGAATACTTCCAGGGCGGTGCTCTACTCCAAAAATCTGTATGGCCGGGCCGGACTTGACCGGGAAGAGGTACGCCAGTATGAAAAGATGGAGGAACATTTCCAGCAGTATGTGCTGGGCGAGCATGTACCGCTGCGTTTCCTCTACCCGGAGATGAATCCGGGATGTATTGATTTCAGAAGTGAGTCATGCAGAAATAAGATTCGGGAAATCTGTAATGAAAACAGGCTGGACCAGCAGAAAGAGTCTGTGATCCAGCTGTGTGTGGACTGTGTAGAACGGACGGACGAGGAGCTGGAGATAAAAGGATGGTCCTTTAATGAGGAGCTGCAAAGACCGGAGTTTACTGTTACGGACACGGCAGGCCGGGAGATAAAGCCGGAGCGTCTTGAATTTTTTATGAGACGGGATGTGAATGCCGGATTCGGCGTGGAGGATGCCAGGTATGAGGCCGGCTTTGATCTGATCATCAGGCTGACGGGCAGGCAGACAAAAAGGTGGGGAGAGAAATACATCCTTACGATACGCGTCAACAACCGGACTGCGTCGTATACCGTTAACCTGAGCAGACTTGCGTTCAAAAACAGCAGGCTGGGCAGGAAACTGGTGGAAATGCGGTTCGGCCCCCATGTGGCAGGAACGAAATATTTTTCTCAATATGAGATGGGGGTGTTCGGCGAGAGCAAAAAGTTCCGAAAGGAAGATCAGGGTTTCAGCGGTTGGCGGCTGGCGACGCAGCTCTCAGAAAAGGAACTGAAAAGGCAGCGGGAAGAGAAATTTTCGGTACGGCCCCTGATCAGCATCGTGATACCGCTGTATAATACGCCGCAGCAGTACCTGAAAGCCATGCTGGATTCTGCTTTGGAACAGACATATACGGAATTCGAACTGTGTCTGGCGGACGGAAGTGACAGCAGCAGTGTCGGGGATTTTGTACGGGAACAGTATCACGGTGAAAAAAGGATCCGCTATAAAAAGCTGGCGGAAAACAGGGGGATCTCAGAGAATACAAATGAGGCCCTGGCTATGGCGGAGGGAGAATATGTGATGCTGGCGGATCACGATGACCTGCTGGCTCCGAATGCTTTATATGAGATTGTAAAAGTGATAAATCAGCATTCTGATGCAGATATTATTTATACGGATGAAGACAAGGTGGATATGGAAGGGGAACGTTATTCAGACCCGCATTTTAAACCGGACTTCAATCTATATATGCTTCGAAGCTCCAATTATATCTGCCATATTTTTGTGGTGAGACGTCAGATAGCGGAGATGGCAGGCGGTTTCCGAAAGGAGTTCGATGGGGCGCAGGATTATGATTTTATTCTGAAATGCTGTGAACGGGCAAAGGGGATTTACCATGTGCCCAGGATCCTGTACCACTGGAGGACCCACGAGGGATCTACTGCGGCGAATCCGGAGAGTAAGGTGTACGCCTGGGAGGCAGGAAGGCGGGCCCTGGAAGCCCATTACCGCCGGCTTGGGCTGGAGACGGAGGTGACTCTGGCGGAGCTGTTCGGCAGATATCGGACGAAGTGGCAGATTCAGGGCAGTCCTCTGATTTCTGTTTTAATACCAAACAAAGATCACAGCGACGATCTCCTGAAGTGCCTGCAGTCTGTCTACCGCAAGTCCACATACCGCAATTTTGAGGTTATCGTGGTGGAAAATAACAGTAAGGAGCCAAAGACTTTTGCCGTATATAAGGAACTGCCGGAGAAGTTTCCCGGTACCAGGGTCATTACCCGGGAAGGAGAGTTCAATTTTTCCGCTGTCAACAATCAGGCGGCCAGAGAGGCAAAGGGAGAATATCTGCTGTTGCTGAATAATGATACGGAGGTTCTGGAGCCGCACTGGCTGGAGGAGCTGCTGGGCATTTGCCAGCAGCCGGAGGTAGGAGCCGTAGGTGCGAAACTGTTTTATCCCGACGGGACGATTCAGCACGCCGGAGTCATTCTGGGGCTTGGCGGACCGGCCGGACATATTTTTGCCGGTATGCTGGGAGACAAATGCGGTTATGCCGCCAGAGCCAATACCATGCAGAACCTGAGCGCCGTCACGGCGGCCTGTATGATGACGAAGCGTAGCATATATGAAGAAGTGGGAGGTATGGATGAGAAGCTGGGCGTAGCGCTCAACGATGTGGACTACTGTATGAAGCTGACCTCATCCGGAAAGCAGGTGGTGTATACGCCGTATGCCCAGTTATCCCACAACGAATCGGTCACCCGGGGGCCGGAGGATAACCAGAAAAAGAAAACAAGGTTCCAGGAAGAGACCCGGTATTTTGAGAAGAAGTGGCAGGATATCCTGAAAAACGGAGATCCGTACTACAATCCGAACCTGTCGCGGGTGAACGGAGAATGCTCCCTGCGTATACCGGAACCATAAATTAAAGCAGGAAAGAATATGGCAGAGCTGAAGAAAAATATCGATAAAGGAATTGCATATCTGAAAAAGAACGGTGCCCGGGCGGCAGCGGTGAGGCTTTGCCGTAAGGTTTATCTGAGCCGGGAGACCAATTATGGGAAATGGCTGCAGGATCAGCGGAAAAGAAGGGCCAAGACCCTGCCCCCTGTAAATGCGGACCATATAAAAATCGTGATATCCGGTAAGCTGCCGGAGCCGATAAGGGCAGAAGATTTTTTCCTTTTTATAGAAGAGGGGGATCATCTGGAAAAGGATGCCCGGCAGGTCTATGCCGACGCCCTTCTGAAATATCCCGGCGCAGAATTGCTCTACTGCGACAGTGACTGGATCAGCGGGGACGGCAGATCCTATCAGGATCCTCAGTGCAAGCCGGATTTTGACGAATATTATCTGCAGAGTACGAATTATATCGGCGGCGGCTTTCTCGTCTCGGGCCGTCTTGTGAAGGAACTGGGAGCTCCGGTACAACTGTATGACTATCTGTGGCGGTGCATTGAGAGGACGGAGAGCGTTCTTCATGTCCCGGAGATCTTGTATCACAGAGCTGAAAAAAAAGAAGACATGGAGATGCGGCAGGAGACAGATGCACTGCGGAAGCATTTCGACCGGGGAGGAGTGTCCGCAGCGGTGTTGCCGGGACTGCAGCCATGGACAAGAAAAATCATATACCGTTATGGAGAAAAACCGCGGGTCTCTATCCTGATCCCGAATAAGGATCACAGAGAGGATCTGGAAAAATGTATCGGCAGCATCCGGAAATTTGCCGGTTATGAACCATATGAAATTTTAATTATTGAAAACAACAGTACCTCGGAAGAAATCTTTTCTTTCTATGCAGAAATACAGAAGAAAGAAAAAAATGTGAGGGTCATTACTTACGAGGGAGACTTTAATTTTTCGAAGATAAATAATTTTGGAGCAAAAAAAGCAAAGGGTGAATATCTTCTCTTTCTGAATAACGACACGGAAATGACCACGGAGGGATGTTTGCGGGAGATGATGAATTATGCGCAGCGGCCCGATGTGGGAGCTGTAGGCGCGCAGTTGTTATATGGGGATGGTACGATTCAGCACGCCGGAGTTATCGTGGGATACGGAGGCGTGGCAGGACATGCCTTTGAAGGTATGCCGCGGCAGCAGGCCCTGGAGATAACTCCGATTATCTGCTCTAGAAGCTACAGCGCGGTGACTGCCGCGTGCATGCTGGTGCGCCGCAGCCTGTTTGAGAA
The DNA here is from genome assembly GCA_030524705.1 of Lachnospiraceae bacterium. Lineage (GTDB taxonomy): Bacteria > Bacillota > Clostridia > Lachnospirales > Lachnospiraceae > Choladousia. Next base: position 105,902 of record JAUNGD010000004.1, read on the forward strand.
GCTGGGAGGCTTTGACGAGAGGCTTGGCGTGGCTTATAATGATATTGATCTGTGTCTGCGGATCGGCGCGTCAGGAGAAAAAGTGATCTATACACCGTATGCACAGCTTTTCCATTACGAGTCCAGGACAAGAGGACTGGAGCTGACGCAGGAAAAAGCCAAGAGAGTGAAGCGCGAGACAGAAGTTTTTCAAAAGCGCTGGAGTGCATTACTGGAAAAGGGAGATCCCTGCTACAATCCGAATCTGACGCTGGAAAAGCCGGATTTTTCATTGCGGAGATAAAAAGCATCATATGGGTATAAAGTTGAACATAAAGTATTGATATTTTACAGTAGTTTTAAGGTATTATGCCGAAATGCAATAAAGTAAAGGACAGGAAGGTTGAAAAATGATAAGATTTAATATGGCACCCTGTACGGGAAGAGAACTTGCTTATATGCAGCAGGCCATGAGCGCCGGTAAGCTTTGCGGCGACGGGCCTTTTACAAAAAAATGTTCATCGTGGATGCGCGAGAACTTTGATGTGAGGCATTGCCTTCTGACGACTTCCTGTACCCATGCACTGGAAATGGCGGCATATCTTTGCGATATACAGCCGGGGGATGAGGTGATCATGCCTTCTTATACATTTGTGTCAACTGCGGACGCCTTTGTACTGAGAGGCGCCAGAATCGTTTTTGTGGATATCCGCCCGGATACGATGAATATCAATGAAAAGCTGATTGAGGATGCCATCACGGAACGTACCAGAGTGATCGTCCCGGTGCATTACGCCGGAGTGGCGTGCGCCATGGACGAGATTCTTGCAATTGCGAAGAAGCATGGCCTTCTTGTGGTGGAGGATGCCGCTCAGGGGGTAAACGCGTGGTACAAGGGAAGAGCCCTGGGAACCATAGGAGACTTCGGCTGCTACAGCTTCCATGAGACAAAAAACTATACCATGGGAGAAGGCGGCGCCGTACTGTTTCAGGAGGATAAATATCTGGAAAAGGCAGAAATCCTTCGGGAGAAGGGGACAGACCGCAGTAAGTTTTTCCGCGGCCAGATCGACAAGTATACCTGGGTGGATTATGGTTCCTCGTATCTTCCCAGCGATATGAATGCGGCGTATCTTTATGCGCAGCTTGAGGTGGCAGAGGAAATCAACGATAAAAGAATGGAGATTTACAATTACTACAGAGAAAATCTGGCCGTACTGGAAGAACAGGGGGCGGTGGAGCTTCCTTACGTTCCGGAGTATGCCAGACATAATGCGCACATGTTTTATATGAAGCTGAAGGATCTTAAGACCAGGACGGCGTTTATTGATTATATGAAATCAAAGGATATTCTCACAGTATTTCATTATATCCCGTTGCACAGCTCTGCTGCCGGACAGCGTTTCGGATGTTTTCACGGCGAGGATGTCTATACGACAAAAGAGAGTGAGCGGCTTGTACGTCTGCCGATGTTCTACAATCTGGAAATGGAACAGGTGCGTTATATTACCGATACTATTTTAAAATTTCAGGGATTTTAATTCAGTCGTCTGCAGGAGGGGGAGAGTCCTGCAGTAAAAATACGATCTGGAAAGCGGAGGATCTCGATGGGAGATAGGGAATACGGAGTCCGGTGGGGAAAGCTGCTTGGCGCTTTTTCACCGGAACATATCAAAAAAGGATACCGATACCTGAAGCGGCATGGACTGAAGCAGTTCATGGTTCGGCTTTTTGAGCGTTTTCAGTCCCAGGATATTGATTATGAAACCTGGTTCGCGTTGAATAAGGTTACGGAGCAGGAGCTGGAACGGCAGCGGGGGGCAGTATTTGAAAATCCGGTCAGGATAAGTATTGTGGTGCCGGTATACCGGACGCCGGAGCGCTTTTTGCGGGAAATGATAGAATCTGTCTGTGCCCAGACGTATGGCAGCTGGGAGCTGTGTATTGCAGACGCCAGCCCGCAGGCTGCAGCTGAGAAGAACATGCAAGACGGCCGTGTACCAGAAGCAGAAACGGAGCTGACGGCGATCATCAGGGAGTATCAGGCAAAGGATGATAGGATCCGTTATCAGGTTCTGGAAAAGAATGCGGGGATTTCAGAGAATACGAACGAGGCGTTGAAGATGGCTACAGGAGAATTTATCGGTCTGCTGGACCATGATGACCTGCTGGAGCCAGATGCACTGTATGAGGTGATGTCGCAGATCGCTGCAGACGGACGGACCGATGTGGTCTATACGGATGAAGACAAGATCAATCAGAAAGGTACAAAGCATCTGATCCCCAATATGAAACCGGATTTCAACCTGGATCTTCTTCGCTCCAACAATTATATCTGTCATTTTCTGGTAGTACGCAGAAGTATTGTTGAGAAAATCGGAGGATTCCGGAAGGAATTTGACGGGGCCCAGGATTATGATTTTATTTTCCGGTGTGTAGAAGAGGCACGAAAGATAGCTCATGTACACCGGGTACTGTACCATTGGAGGACCCACTCCGGTTCTACCTCAGACAATCCGGACAGTAAGCTGTATGCCTTTGATGCGGGACAGCGGGCGGTGGAGGCACACCTTTCCAGAATGAAGGTGAACGCTTCTGTGGAAAAGACTTCGGATTTGGGATATTACCGGGTACGCTATGCGCTTACGGAACATCCGATGGTCTCCATTATTATTCCAAATAAAGACGAGAAGGAGTCATTGCAGAAATGTCTGCAGTCGATTCAGGAAAAAACAGAATATGACAATTATGAGGTTCTAGTTGTAGAGAATAACAGTACAAAAGAAGAAACCTTTGCGTATTACAAAGAGATCGATGGGAAGAACCATGTGAGGGTACTTTACTGGGAGAGCGCGTTTAATTTTTCCGCCATTAATAATTTTGCAGCAGGAGAGGCAAAAGGTGAATATCTTCTTTTGCTGAATAACGATACGGAAGTGATCACAAAAGGATGGATCCGGGAGATGCTCAGCAACTGTACCAGAAACGAAGTGGCAATGGTGGGGGCGAAGCTTTATTTCCCGGATAATACGATCCAGCATGCCGGAGTCATCATCGGACTTGGCGGGCTGGCGGATCACGCCTTTGTCAATATGTCGAGAAGGAGAGCCGGTTATATGCACCGTGCATCGATTCAGATGAATATGAGCGGCGTCACGGCTGCCTGCGCCATGGTGAAGCGCAGTGTATACGAAGAGGTGGGAGGACTGGAGGAAAAGCTCAGCGTAGCTTTTAACGATGTGGATCTGTGTCTTAAGATCGTTACGGCCGGTTATCTCATTGTATACGATCCCTTTGTGGAGCTTTATCATTATGAATCCAGGTCAAGAGGAGTAGATGACGAAAAGAAAGAGCGGCATAAAAAAGAGGTGCAGTATGCGCAGGAAAAATGGAAGGACTTCCTAAAAGCAGGTGATCCGTGCTATAATAAGAATCTGACCTTAAGTAAACACAATTTTTCACTGCGGAAATAGGAGACAGATAGAAACATGCAGGAAGTAACTGTAGTAATACCGAACCTGAATGGAGAATCGTATCTTCGGGCATGCCTTGACAGCCTGCGGAGCCAGAGCGCTGCTCCTTTTCCTGTTATAGTAGTAGACAATGGTTCTGCCGACGGGAGCGTGGAGCTTATCCGGAAAGAATATCCGGAGGTTCTTTTGAAGGTTTTGGATAAAAATTACGGTTTTTGTAAAGCTGTAAATATAGGGATAAAAATGACGCAGACGCCGTATGTAATTCTTTTGAATAATGATACGGTCTGTGCGCCGACGTTTGTTGAGGCGCTTACTGAGGCGATTAGGGAGAAGCCGGACTGCTTTTCCTGTGCGTCAAAAATGGTGCAGATGCAGCGACCCGACCTGATGGACAACGGAGGGGATTACTATTGCGCACTGGGCTGGGCCTTTGCCTGGGGCAAGGGGAAGCCGGCCCGGAAATATGGAAAGCGGCGGGAAATCTTTTCCGCATGTGCCGGGGCTGCGATTTACCGCAGGGAAGTATTTGATGAGATTGGCCTTTTTGATGAGGTGCATTTTGCCTATCTGGAGGATGTTGATGTGGCGTACCGGGCCAAGATCGCCGGTTACCGGAACTATTATATTCCGGAAGCTGTGGTCCGGCATGTGGGAAGTGCCACCAGCGGTTCTGTGTACAATGAGTTCAAGACCCGCTATTCTTCCAGAAACAGTGTTTATCTTATATACAAAAATATGCCGTGGCCGCAGATCCTGTTGAATCTGCCGTTCCTGACGGCTGGTATTTTTGTAAAAATGCTTTTTTTCATAAAAAAAGGCTATGGCAGGGAGTATATTACCGGCCTGTGGAAGGGAATCAGGCTGTGTGACAAAAGCAGGAAAGTGAGATTCCGGAAACAGAATCTGACGCATTATCTGAAAATACAGTTCGAGCTTTGGGGAAACATCCTCCGAAGATTGTCCGGCGTTTGAGCCGGGTGCTTGCAGGGGTGAGATAATTTGATTAAAGACAACCAGAAATATTTTAACCGCCTCCAGGTGGTCCTGGATGGGCTGGTGATCGTCGTATCGTATCTGATCGCATGGTATAATATGATGATCAAGGCCGCAAATGTAGAAAATGGTGTTGCGGGAGTCCTGCCGCCGGAAATTTATATGATGGCACTCGTAATACTTGCGCCGTTCTTTTTGCTGCTGTATTACGCATGCAATCTGTATACGCCAAAACGGGTACAGGGCCGGCGACTGGAGGGAAGCAATATTGTCAAGGCCAATACTCTTGGCTGCCTGATCTTTATGGCAGTGCTCTACCTGCTCCACCAGGGAGACGTTTCGAGACGGCTTATCGCCGTATTCTTTATCCTGAACGTAGCGCTGACCTTTGTGGAACGAAATGTTGTCCGGATGGTACTTATGAACGCCAGAAGGATAGGGCTCAATCAAAAGCATGTGATCATGGTAGGGTACAGCCGGGCCGCAGAGGAGTATATTGACCGTATTGTACAGAATCCTCAGTGGGGCTATAAGGTGATGGGAATCCTTGACGATAACGTGCCTCCGGGTACGCTGTACCGTAATATTGAGGTGCTTGGTTTCACGGAAAGCCTTGGATATATATTGGAGGGCAATCACCCGGATGAGATCGCCATTACGCTTGGCCTGAGCGAGTACGCCAAGCTGGAGCGTATCGTTGCCATGTGTGAAAAGTCCGGCGTTCATACGAAGTTTATTCCGGATTACAGCAAGATCATTCCGACAAAGCCATATACGGAGGATCTTCTGGGTCTTCCGGTCATCAATATCCGTCACGTACCGCTTTCGAATACATTTAATATGATGGTAAAGCGTGTGATGGATTTTATCGGGGCATTGATCTGTCTCGTTCTGTTTTCACCGATTATGCTGATTACGGCTGTTTTGATTAAAGCTACCTCCAAAGGCCCGCTGATTTTTAAACAGGAGCGGGTGGGGCTGAATAACGTTCCGTTTCAGATGTACAAGTTCCGCTCGATGGAGGTACAGACAAAGCGGGAAGAGAGCAAGGGCTGGACAGTGAAAAATGACCCGAGGGTTACCCGGATCGGAAAGATTATCCGGAAGACGAGCATCGACGAATTGCCGCAGCTGTTTAATGTCCTGAAAGGCGACATGAGTCTCGTGGGTCCCAGGCCGGAGCGGCCGCAGTTCGTGGAGAAATTCCGGGAAGAGATCCCGCGTTATATGGTGAAGCACCAGGTACGTCCCGGCATGACGGGATGGGCGCAGGTGAATGGATACAGAGGGAATACTTCAATCAAAAAGAGAATCGACTATGACTTGTATTATATAGAAAACTGGACGGTTGGTCTGGATATCAAGATTTTGTTTTTGACTGTATTCAAGGGGTTTATAAATAAAAATGCATATTAAAAGTGAAAGAAGGGGAATTCATGGCCGAGAGAAAAGACAGGAGCAACAGAAAAAAGAGAAACCAGCAGGGATACGATGGAGATCCAGGCAGCTATTATGGACAGCAGAACCGCAATGGGCAGCAGGGCTATGGACAGCAGGGGTATAACGGTGCTCCGGGCGGTTATTATGAGCAGCAGGGCTATAATGGAGAAC
>JAUNGD010000120.1 GCA_030524705.1 Lachnospiraceae bacterium
TTAACGTATCAACCAGGATGAAAAGAAAGGCATGGAAATGATGGATAAGATCAGAATTGAAAAGAACACGGTACAGGAGACTCTGGTAATCCCTCTTTACGCGCGTAAGCTCTGTACGGAGCGGTTCCCGGCAATGTTCCAGGACCATGCCGCGGTGGCATTGATGGAGCGGATGGACTATGACTTTTCTGAGCTGGAGAAGAAGTCGGAGAGCATGACCCAGGTATTTGGCGCACTGGAATGCGCCATGCGCCAGAATGATCTGGCCTGGGAAGTGCGGGATTACCTGAAAACACATCCCAAGGCGGCGGTGGTCAACCTGGGCTGCGGTCTGGACCAGACAGGAAGAAACTGCGATAACGGAAGCTGCCGGATTTATAACATTGATTTTCCGGATGTCATCCAGGTAAGAGATGAACTGCTGCCAGCGGGTGACAGAGAGCGAAATATTGTTGCCGATTTAAACGATTTCCGCTGGTTTGATGAGATCGATGCATCCGATGGAGCTGTATTCTTTGCGGCTGGCGTGTTTTATTATTTCCGGACAGAACAAGCAAAGCGGCTTATGGTTGCCATGGCTGAGCGTTTTCCCGGCGGCAAGCTTGTGTTTGACGCTGCGGGCAGGCTTGCGGTCAAGCTGATGCTGAAAACCTGGATCAAGCAGGCGGATATCAAGGATGTGGACGCGTACTTTTCCGTGTCTGATGCAAAAGCAGAACTGAGCCCATGGTCGGACAGGGTGCAGGTATCCAGCCGGGGTTATATGCTGGGGTATTTCCCGATGGATGATCCCAATATTAAGGGAATCCACCGCTTCCTTGCAAAGCTCGGCGATGGGCCGATGAAAATGAAGATTGTGAGGATGGACTTTCGATCCGTTTTGAAAAGAGTAAGGAACATGGAAAAAGTAAATATTCAGGGCGTTCCGGAGACCATGCTGCAGACATTGTTTGCCCGGGCTGCCCATTCTCAGAAGAAGGACCACAAATTCTATGATGAGAAGGCCATAGAGATCGTAAAGCAGCTGGATTATGATTTCTCCAAAGCGGAGAAGGATGCGGCCATGAGCAGCGGCGTCATTGCCCGCACTATTTTGCTGGATCGGATGGTGGGCGCCTTCTTAGAGGAAAATCCGGATGCAACCGTTGTTAATATCGCCTGTGGCCTGGATACTCGGGTCTATCGGCTGGATAATGGACAGGTTCGCTGGTACAATCTGGATCTGCCGGAGGTGATCGAGGTCCGGCGGCGCTTTTTGGATGAGAAGGGACGTATCTCTATGATCGCCAAATCTGCTATGGATGAGAGCTGGGCGTCAGAAATTGAGAATCCGACGGGCAGAGTGCTTGTGGTGATTGAGGGTCTGGTGATGTACCTGACCGAGGCAGATGTAAGGAAAATTCTTTTCATTATATGCAGGCGGTTTGAACACGCGGAAATTATTATGGAGACCATGAATCCCTTTATCATGCGGCATATGAAAGAGAAATCTATTGAAGCCAGTAAGGCACGCTTCACCTGGGGCCTGAAAACCGGCAGGGAGCTGGAGAGTATGGTACCGGAACTGACATGGGTAAAGGATGTAAGCCTGGTGGAAGGGATGAAGGAATTGTATTCGGTTTATCGGGTGCTGGGATGGGTACGACCGATTAGAAACATCTCCAACAAGCTGGTAATACTGAGAAAATAGGCTGGGGCAATTCGGTATGAAACCCTGACCCGGGGAGGTGTGTCAACGATGCAAGAACTGAATTATCTAAAATGGGACAAAAAAACGCAAGGTCAGGAATCCTTTGTGACTTATGTGGATTTTCAGGTACAGAACGGTACCGCTGATATGTGGCTGTATGACATCTTCCCCGGTGTGCAGCTCATGGTTGTAGATTTTGCTTCCGAGAGCTGTTTTCGCAACATCGAAAGACAGAACGTGATCGGGATCAATCACTGCAGGAAGGGACGGTTTGAGTGCGCGTTTGACAGCAGGAATTATCTTTACTTAGGAGAAGGAGATATTGCCCTGAACAGCCAGATGCACCCACCCATCGCGTCTTCTTTTCCACTGAAATATTTTTATGGCTCTACTATCATTTTATTTCCGGAGATTATGAAAACGGTGCCGGAGCTTCAGGCATTTCAAATCAGTGCGGAGAAAATAGCGAAGAAATATTCTCTGGAAACAAAGTCCCCGGTATTTCGTCGTAATGCGGAAATAGAGCATGTGTATCAGGAATTGTATACACATTTGGGGCATCCGTCCCTTCCGTTTTTGCGGCTGAAGGTGTTGGAGCTGCTCTATCATTTCCAATCCAGACAAACTGTTTTTGAGGAAAATCAGGAATATATTTCCGGCGTAACTGTGGATCGGATCAAGCATGTGCGGGAGCATTTAATACAGGATATGGAGCATCGGATCAATCTGAAGGAATTGGCATTGGAGCATAACTTAAGTCTGACACAGCTAAAGGACGGTTTCCGGCAGATTTATGGCGAATCTCCGTATGCGTATTTACGCAGTTACAAAATGCATCGGGCTGCACAGCTTTTGCGTCAATCAAATCGAAAAATCAGCGAGATCGCTTTAGAATTAGGCTATCAAAATCCGAGCAAATTTTCAGAGGCGTTCTATGCAGTGACAGGCTGCAAGCCAAGTGCCTACCGTAAGGAGAAAAAGATGGATGGTGCGGTGAAGGAACAACTTGGTTACGAAAACGAAATGAATCAATAAAAGAATCTGAGTGGTGCTGCCAGACTGGCGGCATCATTTTTTTTGCCGTAGCGTACAAAAAAGCTGCCGGCGGCAGTTTTTTCTTTGGCTTTTTGGAGCATTTTATGCAAGGTATGGCTTTTCAGAGTGGCGGAAGCGTAATTCTCATGATAATATTTTGTAGTTAGTATTGACTAACAAAAAACAGAAAGGAAAGAACCATATATGAAAACAAAACTTACGACAAAGGATCTGATCACTGCCGGTGCATTCGGTGCGATTTATCTGGTGCTGCTCACAGTATTATCATCCATACTGACCATCGTTCCTGTCCTCTTTCTGGCAACGCCGCTGATCGCCGGCATTGTACTGGGGACAGTGTACATGCTGTATGCGACCAAGGTGCCGCGTACCGGAGCTATCCTGGTGCTGGCTGTTCTGGTGGGATTGATTACCTCCATGTCAACGATCTATCCGCTGATTTTTGCTGTTGTATGGGGAATTATTGCTGAGATCATTACCGCAAAGAAACACAAATCCGCGGGTGCGCTGGCCGCCAGCTACTGTGTGTTTAACCTGACCTCTATGGGTCCCTTCTTTGCGCTTGTTTTGGCAAAAGATGCCTTCCTGGAAAGCTGCTCCGATTATTATGGTGCTGAGTATGTTGCCACGCTGGATGCACTGACCCCCGGCTGGATCGTCGTTGTGCTGATTGCTTTGGCCTTGGTAGGCGGCCTGCTTGGCGGCCTCTTTGGCAAGCGGGTCTTGAAAAAGCATTTTGTAAAGGCTGGTATTACGGAGTGAACGGCAGGATTGTTTCCGGCAGCCTTTTGGATCCGAGAAGCAAGCTGGCAGTGTTTATCGCCGCTTGCTTCTCGGCATTTTCCGGGCTGACACATCCACAGGAATTTGCACTGCTGGCCCTGTGCGTGGCAATAACACTTCTGTGCCAAAAATGGAAGAGAGCCTTTTTTACCTGCCTTGCTTTTGCTCTCATGTTCCTGTGTGATCTGTTCCTGGTGCCGCGGCTGTCCGGGATACCACAGAATATGATCATGTTGATGTGCCATCTGTGCCGGTTTATTTTACCGCTGCTCACGGCCTTTTATGTTATCACCCATACGTCCAGGATCGGGGAATATATCAGTGCATTTACTCAGATGCATCTGCCGAATGAGGTGATCATTCCTCTGGCGGTGATGCTTCGTTTTGTTCCGACCATCCAGGAGGAATGGCAGACGGTCAATCAGGCACTCCGTCTGAGGGGGATGGCGCTGACGTGGAAGAACGTCGTGCGGCGCCCGCTGCAGATGATGGAATACATGCTGGTTCCCTTTTTGCTGCAGTGTTCGGTCATTGTGGATGAGATGTCAGCTGCAGTGATGGCCCGGGGGTTTGACAGGAATATGCCGCGCAGCAGCTATGCGGAGGTTCAAATGAAGGCATTGGATTGGTGCATTGTAATGATTTCCGCCGGGCTGACGACCTGGAATTTATGTTTTTGAGGAAAGGAGAGGATATTTTGATTGAACTGCATCATGTTTCCTTTGCCTACCAAAACGGTGAAACGAGCGAAACGCAGGTACTATGTGATGTAAATTTTCAGGCATCGCCCGGAGAGTGCGTGGTGCTCTGCGGGAAAAGCGGCTGCGGGAAGACGACTATGCTTCGGTTGGTGAATGGTCTCGTGCCTCATTTTTATGCCGGCAAGCTGGAAGGAAGCGTTCTTGTTGGCGGTTTGGATGTGCAGCAGACACAGCTGCCCCGGATGTCCCGGGTGGTGGGAAGCGTATTCCAGAATCCTCGTACCCAGTTCTTTCATCTGGATACCACAGGTGAGATGGCATTCAATCTGGAAAATCAGAATGTTTCCAGATCTCAGATGCAGGAGCGTCTGACGGAGGTTGTTTACCGGCTGAGTTTGCAGGAACTTATGGATCGAAATATTTTTGAACTGTCCGGCGGCGAAAAGCAGCAGATCGCCTGTGGCTCCGTCTATGCGTCTTTGCCGCAGATCATCGTCATGGACGAACCGTCCTCCAATCTGGATATGGAAAGTATCCGGAAGCTGCAAAAGCTGATCCGTATTATGAAGGCAGAAGGAAAGACGGTTCTGATCTCAGAGCACCGTCTATGGTATCTGGTGGGGATTGCTGACCGCTATGTACTGCTGGAGAATGGTCAGATCAGCCAGGAATTTACGCCGGAAGCAGCGGCGAACCTCTCCAGGGTGCAACGTACGGAATTGGGCCTTCGAGCGGTCAAACGGGAGCAGCTTTATGAGCCGCGGATTGATGTGCGGCCGACGGAGCGAAAGGATACCGGTCTGGAAATAGACGGCCTTCAGTTCAGCCGGGAGATGCGCCAGGTACTGAATGTGCCCCACTTAAAGATTCCCAGGGGAGCCATTGTAGCGGTCATCGGAGAGAATGGTGCCGGAAAATCCACCCTCAGTCTTTGTCTGGCGGGGCTTTTGAAGCATTCAGGAACTGTACGGATCAATGGAGAGAAGATTGCCCATAAAAAGCTGCCGGAGCAGACATATCTGGTCATGCAGGAGGCGGGGCACCAGCTGTTCAGTGATACCGTGCTGGGCGAACTAACCTTAAACAATAAGACGCTGACCGAGGCACAGGCAAAAGCAGCGTTAGCGGAACTCGGGTTAAACGGTATGGAAAACCGGCATCCCGGTTCCCTTTCCGGAGGTCAGCAGCAGAGACTT
>JAUNGD010000036.1 GCA_030524705.1 Lachnospiraceae bacterium
ATTGCAACTTTTACTGCCATGATTACAATTCCTCCTAAATGTAATTTTAATTAGTGCGCGCTGGGGTTTGTAAGTTTGTTAAAAAATCCCCAACCTATTTGCTATTTTAACCAATTTGTCCCAAAAATTCAAGTAGTAATATGCATTACTTATAAAATTTTGTGGACTTTTTGAATCGCATCCTATATTATGATTTTGAGATGTGCAAATTGCTGGTTTTCTATTCATATTTATGACAAATAGTTCAGGCACAGCCTTCAAACGTGCCCTGACGGCGGGCGGCTACCGTCATTTTATCCCCTTTCAGGCTCCCCTGGATCAGCGCCCCACAGGGCCGTATACCGTCCGGTCACACAGGATAAAAATTTATCTCAGGAGGATTTTCCCATGACAATAAAATACGATTATCACCTGCATTCTGATTTCTCCGGCGACAGCGATACCCCGTCCTTTCAGATGGTTGAACGCGCCCTGGAGCTTGGCTTTTCCGGCATGTGCTTCACCGAGCACCACGATCCGGATCATCCAGATTACGGGATTGATTTTACTTTGGATTTTGACGCTTATTTCCGAAAAATGGAGCAGCTTTGCAGTCAGTACCAGGGCCGTATCCAGCTCTGTTCCGGCATGGAATTCGGGCTTATGAAGCATCTGCCCCCGGCCCTTGATGAGCTGCTTTCATGCTATCCCTTTGACTTTGTAATCGCATCTTTGCATTTTGTCAACGGCAGGGACCCTTACTACGCAGACTATTTTGAGGGCCGTTCTGAGCAAAGCTGCTATGAAGAATTTCTGCAAACAGAATATGAAACGTTAAAATGCTTCCCGCCTGAAAATTTTGACACCCTGGGGCATATGGATTTCGTCGTGCGGTACGGCCCGAACCGCAGCCGCTTCTATTCCTATGAAGCGTATGCTGATTACATCGACCCGATTCTGAAATATCTGATCGAAAACGGCAAATGTCTGGAGGTCAACACCGCCGGGTTCAAATACGGCCTGGAGCAGCCGAATCCCTGTGCCGATGTACTTTGCAGATACCGCGAGCTTGGCGGCGAGCTTATCACCATCGGTTCTGACGCCCACGAGCCTGCATATCTGGGCTATGCCTTCCACCGGACCGCCGCTCTGCTGCAGGAACTGGGCTTCCGGTATTACACCATATTTAAAAAACGGAAGCCTGAGAGGATTCCGTTTTAAAGCTGTATTATAATGCCAGGCTCCGCCCGATCTGATTATACGCCAGAAAAGCATCATTAATATGGTACTGCTCCGTGCGGGGATCGGCGGCCCATCCTGCAGTGACCAGAATATATTCTCTGCCGCCGATTTCCGCCATACTGGCCAGGCAGTGTCCCGCCTCGTCGGTATAGCCCGTTTTTCCGCCCTTTATCTCCCCGCCGATCACCGTCGGGGATTCCATATTTTTGAACATACTGCTCTGGAAGGTAAAACCCTCGGGATGCACCTGCGTAGCCTGTACCGTATAGCTTTGTGTCGTAAATACCTTATAAAAGGTCTTATTTTTCAGAGCTGCCTGCAGAATTTTTCCAATCTCCTCTGCCGTCGAATACTGGTCATCGTTGTGCAGACCCGTACAATTTGTAAAATGAGTCTGTGTCAGGCCCAGCTTGCCGGCCTTCTGATTCATCAATTCTACAAACGCTGTTTCCGAGCCCGCCGCCTGAACGGCCAGCTCCATGCAGCACTCTGCCCCGGACGGCAGCAATGCACCGTAAAGCAAATCCCGTATTACCGCCTCTTCCCCCGGCTCAAAGCCCGCCCGGGAGGCATCCTGCTCATACAGCGTCTCATAATAATCATAGGACATCGTAATCGTTGTATCCAGCTTTTTGATATTTTCTACCGCAGTGAGAACCGTCATGATCTTTACCATGGAGGCCGGAAATATAATCTCCTCTCCCTTTTTCGATGCAAGCACCTCGCCGCTCTCCGCATCCATCAGCACTGCATAGGGACTGTCCAGAGTCTCCAGATCAACCGTTATCTGCGGCCTTTCTCCGTGACTGCTCCTGTATAATAACAAAGTTCCCACGCCGCATATGATAAGCAGCACAAGGAAAATAATTACGCAGATGTATAAAAGCCGCTGATTTCCCGGGCTTCTGCGCCGCCTCTTTCCTGAAATGCCGCGGCTGCCATTCTTGTCAGCATAGCGGCTGCCGCTCCGTTTCGCATACCGGCTGCTGCCTCCGTCACTGTAACGGCTGCCCTGCATGTTTCTGTTCCTTTCCATAATCACGTATCCCCATGAAATTATTCAAATATCCTTTACCTGAGCTCATGCCTCAAGCCCCTTCAGCCAGCCCTGTACAATGCCTACCTGCAGATTTACGGCTCTGGCAATATTTTCCACAGACATCCCCATGTCAAAAAGATTCCGGGCCGTTTCCTGCTTGCCCTCCTGCTCTCCGCATTTTCTTGCTGCTTCCTTTTCCCTTCGCAGATCCTCCGCAAAAATCTCTCTGAGCACCTCACACATAGCACTTTCCTCCTCTACTTTTTCCCGGTTTGCTCTTCCTACGATCTCCATCACTGCCTGATAATCCGAATTTGTCTTCTTCTCTTCATACCGTTCCAGCAATTCCTGTATCTCACCGCCTGACTGCAGATCATTTCTAAGTATCTGCAGCCAGGAATTTTTCTCTTTTGAAAGCTGATTTATCACAATGACCTGCATTGCGATTGAATCTCCGACAAGCTCATAAATCCCCTCGTCCTGTTCTACCGGGACGATCCCTCTCGCTCTCCGTATATGCTCCAGCATCTTTCTCGGATAATGATAGCACGCAAAGGTAATCGTCAATTCATCAGGATCAATCTCCATGACCTTCTGCGTATCTGCCTGATAAAAACATGCATAGCCGTATACCTTATAAAAATCATTAATGCTCAGATAATCCCCGGGAGCCTTATACTCTATAATATTGTAGGTCCTGAAGATCCTTCCGATATTCTTCTTGATCCTTTCTCCCTTTTCTTTCTTGACGATCAGCATGTCTATCTGCATCGGCTTTTTGCTGAGGAGATGTTCTGTCTCAATCTGCATTCTGTCAGCCGCCTCCTCCATTTCTATTCTTATCGACGCATCAAAGGCAGCGTGCCACTGCAGCTTTCCATCGGTCATTCTGTTCTCCTAACAGTATAATATAATCCAACAGTTCCTACAACTAAAAATTTTCAGTTCACCTTTCACCTGGGAATTCCGGCAGAAGCTGCCACAATTTTATTCAGATTTGCTCCAGACTTTATATCTCTTATTATATGTATTTATTTCTTTTCTGTCAATAGTTTTTCATCCGTTTTTAGGCCGTCACAAAGGAGGGTGTCACAGAATACTTCTGACGGATTTCCGTAGCCGGTGTGTCGCCTAGTCCTTCCGACATCTGTACACCTGGCTATCAGAAATTCTGTCTCACGTCTTCTGCGACACCCTCCTGATTTTACATGCTCTATTTTCTTTTTTCGTATTCAGCCCTTCATGATCGTCCCGCCGCCCAGAACATAATCTCCATCGTAAAATACGACAGCCTGTCCCGGCGTCACCGCACGCACCGGCTTTTCAAAAAGCACCTCCGCCTCGTCCGGCCCGAGCCTGCGGACAACTGCTTTTTCACCCTGATGGTTATATCGTATCTTTGCAATTACCGGTACATCACCCTGAATATCTGCAACGCTCATAAAGTTCAGCTTTGAACAGACCAACCGGTCAGTAAAGACATCTGCATTGTCGCCAATGACTACTTCGTTCGTCTCCGGCCGTATCTCTACCACAAACACCGGCTTTCCCATGGAAAGGTTCAGGCCCTTGCGCTGGCCCACAGTGTAATGGGTAATTCCCTTATGCCTGCCGATAACCGTTCCATCTGTGGTCACGAAATTCCCCTCCGGTATCTCGTGCCCGCTGTTTTCCTTGATATAACCGGCATAATCCTGATCCGGAACAAAACAGATCTCCATGCTGTCCGGCTTGTGCGCCACGGAAAGACCGATCTCATCTGCAATCTCCCGGATCCGGCTTTTCTCAAAATCTCCCACCGGCATCAGCGTGTGTGCCAGCTGATCCTGTGTCAGATTGTAAAGCGCATACGTCTGATCCTTGGCGGCCGTGGCAGAACGCTGTATCGCATATCTGCCGTTTTCCAACCTTGCGACCCGGGCATAATGCCCCGTTGCTATATAATCGGCCCCAATCTGAAGGCTTCTTTGAAGCAGAGATTCCCATTTCACGTAGCGGTTACAGGCAATACAGGGATTCGGAGTCCTGCCCGCCAGGTATTCCTCCATAAAATACTGAATCACCTTATCTTGAAACTCATCCCGGAAATTCATCACGTAATGCGGAATTCCCAGCCTCTGTGCGACCCGGGCCGCATCCTCTATGGCGCTCAGGCCGCAGCAGCCGCCGTTTTCACTGACCGTATCCTCATCTTCCTTCTGCCATATCTGCATCGTCACGCCGATCACATCATAGCCCTGCTCCTTTAAAAGATAAGCAGCAACGGAGGAATCCACGCCGCCCGACATACCGACGACTACTTTTTTCTTATTCACTCCTTTTAATCCCCTTTCCGCATCGTTCCGGCCTCCCGCCGTCCCCGAACGAAAACAGTCTTAATATTCCTCTTCTTCCTCTTCCTCACCCTCATGAATATCGGACTTCGGTTTTGAAAGTCCCTCGATCTTGATGCCATGCTTTTCCGCGTAATCCCACAATGCCGCATGAATCGCCTCCTCTGCCAGCAGAGAACAGTGCACCTTTACCGGCGGAAGTCCGTCCAGAGCTTCCATAACGGCTTTGTTGGTCACCTGAAGCGCCTCCTGAATGCTTTTCCCTTTTACCAGCTCCGTCGCCATGCTGCTGGTCGCCACAGCAGCGCCGCAGCCAAAGGTCTTAAACTTGACATCCTGAATGATACCGTTATCGTCTATATCAAGATACATTCTCATGATGTCGCCGCACTTAGCGTTGCCCACGGTGCCGACGCCGCTGGCATTCTCAATTTCACCTACATTTCTCGGATTCTGAAAATGATCCATAACCTTTTCTGAGTACATATTCTGTTTCCTCCATTTCAAATGCTGTTTTGTTTTTCTCCGAAGTCTCTGTGTCTTCAAAAATACTGCGTTAACATACTCCTGCAGTAAGCTATGCATACTCTGTCTGCAGCTTATTTCGTCTGTTACTTATTTTATCCGTTATTTATCTCGCCTGTGATTTTCTTACAAAGTCCTCATACAGCGGCGACATACTGCGCAGACGCTCCACGATGCCCTTTGTCTTTTCAATTACATAGTCAATATCTTCCTTCGTAGTCTCCGCTCCCAGCGTCAGTCTCAAAGAACCGTGTGCAATCTCATGGGGCAGGCCGATCGCCATCAGTACATGAGAGGGATCAAGAGATCCTGACGTGCAGGCTGAGCCGCTGGATCCGCAGATGCCCTCCATATCCAGCATGATCAGCAGGGACTCGCCCTCAATAAACTGGAAGCTGAAATTTGCATTGTTCGGAAGACGCTTTGTACGGTGTCCGTTCAGTCTCGCATACGGGATTTCCTTTAAAATCCGGTCGATCAGATAATCCCTCAGCTCGATTTCCTTTGCTGTTCTCTCCTGCATCGTGGAAACAGCTTCCTTAGCCGCCTGGCCGTAGCCTACGATACCCGGCACATTCTCTGTACCTGCACGGCGCTTGCGCTCCTGCGCGCCCCCGTGTACGAAGGAACGGATCTTTACACCCTTGCGGATATACAGGAAACCGATGCCCTTCGGGCCGCAGATCTTATGTCCGCTGGAGCTGAGCATGTCAATATTCAGCTCGTTTACATCAATCGGGACCTGTCCATATGCCTGAACAGCATCCGTGTGGAATAAAATGCCGTGCTTTTTCGCAATCTCGCCAATCTCTTTGATGGGCTGGATCGTACCGATCTCATTGTTTGCAAACATAACGGAAATCAAAATCGTATCCGGGCGGATTGCCTTCTCCAGCTGATCCAGCTTGATCACGCCGTCTTCATCTACGTCAACGTAGGTCACTTCAAATCCGCGTTTCTCCAGATATTCACAGGTATGAAGAATCGCATGATGCTCAATCTTTGAAGTAATGATATGCTTTCCTTTAGAGCCGTACGCCTCAGCCGTTGCCTTCAGCGCCCAGTTATCTGACTCAGAACCGCCGGCGGTAAAATAAATCTCCTCCGGTTTTGCTCCCAGCGTAGCCGCAATCGTCTCCCGGCTGTCTGTGATCGCTTCCTTGCTCTTGGCGCCGATACTGTAAATACTGGATGCATTTCCGTAATATTCAGAAAAGTACGGAAGCATAGCCTCCAATACAGTTGGGGAAGTCTTTGTCGTTGCCGCGTTATCCAGATAAACTAATCTATCCATTTCTATTCTCCTTTCACAGCCGCTCATCCAAGGCAGCTTTTACTGCTGTAATCCACCGGCTGGGTCGCTTTGTTTTTTTGTGCTTTTTTGCTTTCCTCCACGAGCTGACTCAGCATCATCTCGTCTACGGTCTTTGCAATACTCTCATTGATCCTCTGCCACACATATTTTGTCACGCACAGGTCTGCTCCCTGGCAGCCTTCGTCTGTGTGCGCCGAGCATTCCACAGCCTCCAGATTTCCTTCCAGCGCCCGCAGCACATCTCCCACCGAAATCGTGTCTGCCGGTCTGGTCAGCCGATATCCGCCCTGCGCTCCCCGAATGCTCATCACAAGCCCCGCTTTGCGCAGCCTTGCCACCAGCTGCTCCAGATAGCTTTCTGAAATGCTCTGTCTCTGAGAAATACTGCTGATGGAAACTGCCTCTTCTTCGCTGTACTGTGCGAGATCAATCATGGCCCGAAGACCGTATCTTCCTTTCGTTGATAGCTTCATTCGTCCTCCATCACTTTCTTATTCCGAGTATTTTACTCGGATTTCGTACAAAGAATATCACCTGTTGCGGCTTCTGTCAAGTGGTATCTGCATTTTTTTACAATATATAAACAAATACGTGTTATATACAGAGGCGGAAAATTTATTCCTGCATGACAGAAACCTTATCCGCATAGAATGAAACAAACCCTCTGACAGGCAGGTTTCTATGAATCAGCGACATTATCTTTTAAAAGGCACGTTTCTCCTGACACTTACCGGGCTGCTTACCAGAATGGCAGGATTCTTTTATAAAATATTCCTCTCACGTACGATTGGTGCGGCGGAGATCGGGCGTTTTCAGCTAACGCTCCCCGTCTATGCATTCTGCATGGCGCTTTCCTGCGGCGGTATCCAGACGGCAATTTCCAGGTTTACCGCAGAATACTATGCCGAAAAGGACAAACGGTCCGCGTTCCGCATCCTCGCCTGCGCTCTGATGCTGTCCGGCGGTCTCTCTCTCGGATGCGGCGCAGCGCTTTTTTTCGGCTCTTCCTGGATCGCAGCTTCCTTCTTATTGGAGCCCTCCTGTGATATGCTGCTGAAAATGATTGCCCTTTCTCTGCCCTTTTCCGCTGTACACGGCTGTATAAACGGCTTTCTGATCGGTCAGAAAAATGTTTCTGTCTCGGCCGCCTCGCAGCTGCTGGAGCAGATGCTGCGAATCGTATCCGTTTTCTTCTTTTCCGCCATTTTTCAGAAGAGCGGACGCAGTATGGACGCCTCTGTTATGGCGCTGGGGCAGATTGCCGGAGAAATATCTGCCGCACTTTTCTGCATGTATCATCTCTTTTTCGGGAAACAGCCCTCCATAGAGCCCCTGGAGGATGTCTCAAACCATACAAAGCCCTCTTTTCATACGCTTTTTCAGCTTGTTCAGCGGGATATGAAAAAGCCCCTCTCCGTCTCAATGCCGCTGGGAATCAACCGTATGCTGATCTGTGTTCTACAGGGGATTGAAGCTGCACTGCTTCCGCAAATGCTGGGCCTATTCGGCCATAATTCTTCGGAGGCTCTGGCCGTATACGGAACCCTGACCGGTATGACGATGCCTCTGATCCTGTTTCCTACAGCGGTAACGGGATCCCTTGGCACCCTGCTGCTGCCCGTCATCTCAGAAGACCGCGCCCTGGGAAAGGATAAAAAAATAGCCGGAACCATAAGCGCCAGCTTCCAGGGGAGCCTTTTGCTGGGCTACTTCTTTCTGACCGCGTTTCTTTTGTTTGGCAATGATGCCGGACAGCTTCTGTTTCACAGCAGTCTGGCCGGAAGCTTCGCGCAGAAGCTGGCGCTGATCTGTCCGTTTTTATATATAAACACTACGCTGATCAATATTCTTCACGGTCTTGGAAAAACAGTCGCCGCCTCTGTGTGGAATGTCATTGCTTTCGGTATCCGCCTGTATTTTATCATCGCCCTGGTTCCCGAAGCCGGAATCGACGGATACTTTATCGGAATGCTGCTCAGCCAGGCCTTCGTCACCGCCTGCTCGCTGGTCACACTTTACCGGCAGACACATTTTGCCGCCGACCTGACAGATACTATCATCAAGCCCGCCCTTATCTGTATTGTAAGCGGCGCCGGCCTTGAGGCACTGAAGCTGCTGTTTCCGGGCCTTTGTGGCGGCTCCGTCCCGGCCCTTCTGTTCAGTGTGCTCCTCTATACCTCTGTTTTTCTGCTGCTTGCACTATTGCTGCTGTTGAGAAAGGAAGAACGGAGCAAGCTGCTCAGCGCCTTCCGGCAAAGGCCCATCGTTAAAATATAATTCCGGCAGGATAACAGAGCATGTCCATTGCTTATCCCTTTACCATAAAAAACATTCTAAACGTAAATAGATGTACAAAGCCCAGCTCTGTACATCTATCCTAAAAGCAGAAACAAATTTATTTTCTCATATCATTTATTAAAAACTGTATATGTACAATCTGCTCAGAGGTCAGCCCTTCCACACTCACATATTTTACTTCCTCTCCGAGAATAGTTTCCATACTGACCGCCAAAATCTGCGAAAGCCTTCTCAACATACTGGCAGAAGGTATGATCCTGTTATTCTCCCAGTTCGAAACAGCCTGTTTCGTAATCCCAAGCTGTCTTGCCAGTTCAGGCTGTGACAACCCACGTGCTTTTCTTAAATTCCGTAAATTATTGCCGAACCCGCCTTCCTTCTTACTTATTCTCTCCTCCGACATTGGCATTATATGATGAATTTCAGGCAACCGCGGTATCTCCTTTCTTTCAAAAAGGCAGCAGGGGGTCATTCCCTCTGCCGCCTGTTCGTCATTAATCCTTTACCTTTTCCTGTATCTTTATTTTGTAGTCCGCCTTTTTTTGTTCACAACAAGCGTTCCGGTAATGACTGCTGCGCTAAGAACCAGAAGCAGAACCCAGAGGATTATATTGCTGCTATCCCCGGTTTTCGGCGCGCCCGTCTGTACGGAATTTGTCTGCGGCTGGTTCGACTCCGCATTATCCTTCGTAGAAGTACCTTCTTTTATAGTAGTGTCATCCTTCGTCGGTGCTTCTTCTTTCGTCGGTGTCTCTCCTGCCGTTGGCGTGTTTTCTTCTACCGGGGTCTCTCCGATAGCAGGTATCTCTCCGGTTGATGGAGTCGTTCCCGTTTCTCCGGTCACTGGAGTTTCTCCTGCTGCAGGGGTCTCTCCCGTTGACGGTTTTTCCCCTGTCGTAGGAGTTTCTCCCGCCGACGGTTTTTCCTCTGTCGCAGGAGTTTCTCCCGTCGACGGTTTTTCCCCGGCCGGCGGTGTGTCTCCGCCTGTAGATGGGCCGTCACCGGAAGGAGCAGGCTCTGTCTCTGCCGGATATTCTACTGTAATATCTGCATTATCATCAGGCGTCGTGCCATCCGGTAATTTCTCATCGTCTCCTGCAGACGCATCTGTCACAACGGCCGCATTTTTAATTACCGCTTTGCCTGTCATATTACTGTTCACGGCAGCTTTTATCGTTAGGACTACTGTCGTACCATTTGCCAGCGCCGGGATTGTCCAGATGCCGTTTGCAGAATCATACTGATCTGCCGGCGCCGCACTGATAAGAGTCAGATCGTCATCCAGCTGCTCAGATACTTTGATACCGCTTAAGTCTCTGCCAGTGTTATTGCTGACCTGAATCGTATAAGTCACCGTCTCCCCTGGGGTAACCGTAGTCTTGTCTGCAGTCTTGTTGACCATAAGCTTATCCCAGTCTGGTTTGTCCGGAGCAGCCGGCTCTGTCTGATTATCTACTTCTACTGTAACATCTACACTGTCGCTCGGCTCTGTGCCCTCAGGCAGCTTCTCCCCGTCGTCATCAGATGCATCTGTCACTACAGCCGTATTGGGAATAACCATCTGCTCTGCCACGTTGCTGTTTACATTTACCTGAAGCGTCAAAGTCGCTGTCGAACCATTCTCCAGTGCCGGAATCGTCCAAACGCCGTCCGCTGAATCATACTGGTCTTCCGGAACGGCACTGATGAGCGTCAGATTGTCATTCAACTGCTCAGACACTATGATATTGCTTAAATTTTTTCCAGTATTATTTGTCACCTGAATCGTGTAGGTCACAGTATCCCCCGGTTTGACCGTAGTCTTGTCTGCGGTTTTGTTAACCGTAAGCTTATCCCACTCCGGTTGGTCCGGAGCAGCCGGCTCTGTCTGATCATCTACTTCTACTATAACATCTACACTGTCGCTCGGCTCTGTGCCCTCAGGCAGCTCCTCCCCGTCCTCGTCAGATGCATCCGTCACTGCAGCCGTATTTGGAATAGTCATCTGTTCCGTCACGTTGCTGTTCACACTTACCTGAAGCGTCAAAGTCGCTGTCGAGCCATTCTCCAGTGCCGGAATCGTCCAGATGCCATCTGCAGAGTCATACTGGCCTTCCGGAGCGGCGCTGATGAACGTCAGATTGTCATTCAACCGCTCAGATACTATAATATTGCTTAAATTTTTTCCAGTATTGTTTGCCACCTGAATCGTGTAGGTCACAGTATCCCCCGGTTTGACCGTAGTCTTGTCTGCGGTCTTGTTAACCGTAAGCTTATCCCAGTCCGGTTGATCCGGAACAACCGGCTGTTTTTTGGTATATGTGTTTTTTACTTCACGGTTCAAAGTACTTTTATTCGTTGCAGAAATGGCATATGCAAAACTGTCGTTCGCCTGATTTACACCATACATAGCTGTACCCGATATGGTCATATCATATCCGTCTATGTCCGCATTCTTTTCCGTCAGAAGCAGTTCATAAGTCGTTCCTGTTTCAACATTTTTATAATATGGCAGGCTCAGAGTACCTGTCAGGGTATCTCCAGTACCAGTCAAAAGAACTGTATCGGTAACTGTCTGGTTTGTCTCAAGGTTCTTGTAAGAATACATCATGGAAAAACCTTCTGGTGCAGAGGTAATATCTCCTGCAAATTTCTTGGTAATATTCATAGTGGAATATCCCTCAACAGTAATCTTCTTATCCTCTTCCCAAACGGCATACAGGGTCTTTGTAACAGAACCACCATCATATCCCAAAACAGTTTGGGACACCATACATGAGCCTCCCGGCTGACGTGTAGCAACCCCACCAAGGGTATCACTCCATCCCTTAAACACATATCCCGGCTTTGTGGGCACTGTATTCGGAATTGTAAAGGTGTGGCTCTTCGTATATTTGTCATCGGTTCCATACGTCTGATCCTCAGGCGCGCCTGTACCGCCGTTGGCATCGTATTTCAATGTGAAATTCCATAAATGGCTGGTGGTTCCACCGCCGCCATTGCCAGTCGTCCATTGTGTCACCCAATAAGTGATTGTCTGAGTTTTCTGGTTTGTACCAAATTCCACATTTTGTCCAACCCGAGCATCACCGCTGGCTGGAAGATGATACGGCCCTACAACTTTTGTTACTGTGCCAAAATTATAGCCTGCATATGCTGTTCCAGCCAGAAAATGATTCAGGTCAGGAATCGTATAATAAGCCTGATAGGACTCTGTGCCGCTGCCTGCATAGGCCTTATCATCTCCACCGAGAAAAACCGAAGCCCCCGAACTTGCACAAAACACACGAGCCTGAATCGTAACCGGGTTATATAATGAACCCAACGGCTGCACTCCCCCCGTCAGCGCATTCATTGCCTGCGCCATAACGAGCACTGCCGCCTGCACATCATCTCTTTCCAGCTCTTCCTCACTCAATACATCATAAGCCGCCGATGCTGCACCGATCTGTTCATTAAGCGCCTGACCGCTTTCGCTATTGATCTCCTGCGGAATAGTAATTGCTGCTACAGCGTCCAAAAATGCCTGCACGGCGGCTGATTTTCCTTCATTTGCCTCTCCGGCAGGATTAACATTTGCTCCCGGCGCTTTCATAGGGCTTCCGGACACAACCTGCTCCGCCGGATTTCCTTCCGCTGCCGGTCCTGCTGCGTTCTCCGGTGCTGCCGATTCTGTCTGATTGTCCGTCCCCGTTGTTTCCGGAGCTGCCGTTGTCTCCTCCTGACTTCCGCCGTCTGTCGTATCCGGCTGGATTTCTTCTCCTGCCGTCTCCCCCTGAGTTTCCGATACGGCCGGACTTTCTGAATCCTCCGACTGTTCCGGGGTACTTTCTTCCGTCAAAGCAGCTGTCTGCTCATCCGGATTGCCGCTCTCCGGCGTGCTGCCTTCCTGTTCATAAGTTGCGGCCGAATTAAAACCGGCAAGGTTACCTTCTTCTGCGAATGTCGTCATGCAGAGAGAAAGAACCATAACCGCTGACAATAAAAATGCCATAATACGCCGCGTATTTGCTTTTCTCTTCATCGCCTTTTCGTCTCTCCTTTCGATTTGCACTCTGGTGCGACGCCTGGAGCTGCATATGTCAAAATCGCTGTTTCTGTCTTCCCATCCGCCCGCCTCGCTGCAGGATTGTAATCGTGCAGGCAACGATAATATCTCCTTTCCCGAAAACACAAACGGATACCCAGCAAATTTTTGTCTGCCAGAACTTTCACCTCATAATTTGTCTTATGTGGTATGATGTACCGTGCTTTTGGGAAGATCAGACATGAAAGATTGATAAAGGCAAAATATCCGCGGGAAAAAAGCTCAATAAAACAAGTCTTTCTGGAAAAGTCTGCAGAAAGGCTCTATTTTCATACTTAAAAATAAAGAAAACCGGAAAAAAACTATAAATTTCATGGTATTTCCTTTGACAAAACTATCGTTTGGCAATATAATGAAAAAGAGTTTGGAGCTAAGTTATGTAATGTTCTGCCCACAAATACCACATAAGACAAATTATGAAGCAAATACAACGGGCTGGTGCATCAAAAAAGCATTTGCTCTTTTTTTGCGTCAGACCACAAGACCCAGGGCATCCAGACAACGTCGGTGCTCCTTTCCGCTGCTGATAATATAGATCCGGGTCGTGTTGATGCTGCTGTGTCCTAGTATATCTGCCAGCTTTGCAATATCTTTATCTACAGAATAGAAGCACCGGGCAAACAGGTGGCGCAGATTATGCGGAAACACTTTTTTCTCATCTACGCCCGCATCCCGGCACAGCGCTTTCATCATCTTCCAGATGTTGCTCCGGTCCAGCGAGCGCCCGGTTCTGGTGACGAAGACCGGCCCGGAACTAATCTTCTCCCGGTGTATGAATTTCTTCAGATTTTTTTGCAGCTTCCGGGGAATTAAAATCGTCCTCGTTTTTCCTTTCAAGCGGATCAAAGCCTCGCCCTGGTCAATTGCTTCCACTGTGATATATTTCACCTCGGACACCCGGATTCCGGTACTGCAGATTGTCTGCAGCAGCAATGCCAGTTTCTCGTTTTTCCTTTTTTCAGCTGCCTTTACCAGCCGCAGATATTCCTCCCGGCTCAGTTCTCTTTCTGCAGGACAATAGGCGGTACGCTGGATCTTTAGCAATTTCATGCACAATTCTTTTTTCCTGATAAAAATAAAAAAACTGTTTAAGGCAGACAGCTTTGTATTCACACTAACTGGCCGGTATTTTTGTTCCAGTTTCTGCTTGTAAGCCACAGCCGCTTCCTTTGTAAGTACCTCCGTATCCAGAGAGGACAAAAATCTGAAAATATCCCGTCTGTATTGATTAATGGTGGCTTTACTGCGCTCTTCCTGTTTCAAATAATTCAGATAGCTTTCCAACTGCATTTCATATTCTGTTTTTTCCATGACAATTACCTCCTACCGAAAATAAATCTTTTCATTTTTTCTGAAACACAAGATGACACTGCCTTTTTTTGTCTGCCGTTCGCAGCGTCGGTGTACTTCCAGCATACCAAACAAGCCGCAGAGTGTTTCACCCCGCGGCCTGTTTTTCTAAAGTATTCGCTGATTCGTCAAGTATATCTTAGCCCTGCATCAAAATCGACTTCACATGCTCAATTTCTTCTCTTGTTGCCTGGGCTGCCGGCACATAATACTGCTTACTTCTTGCAATCTGGTAGATTTCCTCCTGGGACTGCTCGCACTGGTTGCGGATCTGTTTCAGAGTCTGTTTCAGCTGCATGTTTTCTGTCTGAGAAATCATCTCGCCGTAACGAACCAGTTCGCCATTGATACCCGCCAGAGTATCAGATACCATTGTTTTCTCGTCCATCATCATAACCTCCTTCACTTTTTGTCAGCCTACTGCAAAAACTGCATCAGCTGCTGCTTGCTCTCCATAGCCGACTGTGCGGATTTCTGGAAAAACTGTTTTACACCCGGGTCCGTGGCCTGCTGTGCATACGCCTGCATTTTGCAGTGTGTCGTTGAAAATCCGCCGATCAGATGACGAAGATTCTGAAGGTCAAGTTCTGAAATCTGATTCATAAAAAAATCCCTCCTTCCGGATACTGAGTTACTATCTCAGTATGTCCCGAAAGGAAGGAAAATATACAGTCCTTAAAATTTGTAAATTTTATAAAACCGGATAACGCCGGTACCTGACTATTTTACAGCCAGTCATACAGCTCCTGGTACTTTCTTGCTGAGCTGTTCCAGGAGAAGTCAGCCGCCATGCCGCGGTCAATCAGCTTGTTCCACTCACGCTTCTTATTGTAGAAGGTATTCATTGCATACTGCAGGGTAAAATACATCTCATGTGCATTGTAATTTGCAAAGCTGAAGCCTGTTCCTGTACCCTCGTATTCGTTATACGGTACAACAGTATCTTTCAGTCCGCCCGTCTCTCTGACGATCGGAACCGTGCCGTACCGGAGGCTCATCAGCTGGGAAAGTCCGCAGGGCTCAAACAGAGACGGCATCAGGAATGCATCGCAGGAAGCGTAAACCTTGTGGGACAGTGCTTCCGAATAGAAAATATTTGCGGATACCTTACCCTGGTATTTCCATGCAAAATGGCGGAACATATTTTCATATTTTTCTTCGCCGGTTCCCAGCACAACGACCTGAATATCGTTCTGACAGATCTCATCCATCATATGGGCGATCAGGTCAAAGCCCTTCTGGTCCGTCAACCGTGAAACAATACCCACCATAAAGGTAGAATCATTCTGCTCCAGCCCAAGCTCCCGCTGCAGAGCTCTCTTGTTCTTGATCTTCTCCTTGCGGAAATTGCGGACATTGTAATGATGCTCAATCATCGGGTCTGTCTCCGGATTGAATACGTCATAATCAATTCCGTTGACGATGCCGCGCAGGGAATTGGCCCGGGCACGCATCAGCCCGTCAAGTCCCTCGCCGTAGAACGGCGTCTTGATCTCCTCCGCATAGGTGTCGCTGACCGTCGTAATAGCGTCCGCATACACGATGCCGCCCTTCAGATAATTGGCGTCACCGTACGCCTCCAGCTTGTCCGGCGTAAAATAATAGGCCGGAAGTCCCGTGATGTCCCGCACGGTCTTCACATCCCACACGCCCTGGAACTTCAGATTGTGAATTGTGATCACAGACTTCATGTCCTTGAAAAACTCTCCCTCATGGAACTTATCCTTGAGAAGTACCGGGATCAGTCCGGTCTGCCAGTCATGGCAGTGAACAATATCCGGCTGGAAACCGATCAGCGGAAGCGCCGACAGCGCTGCCTTGGAGAAAAATGCAAATTTTTCAATATCCTGATAAATGTTTCCGTACGGCTTTGAACCGGCAAAATAGTATTCATTGTCAATAAAGTAAAACTGTACGCCTTCATACTCCATCTCAAGTACGCCGACATACTGGGAACGCCATGCAAGATCCATGTAAAAATGTGTCACATAATTCATCTTGCTCTTCCACTCTTCACTCATGCACATATATTTCGGAAGAATCACGCGAACATCGTATTCCTCTTTATTGAAACATTTCGGAAGAGAACCGGCTACATCTGCAAGACCCCCCGTCTTGATAAATGGCACTGCCTCAGAAGTAACATAAAGTATTCTTTTCATATACGAACCTCCGCTCATTCGAGTATTGATAAAATTATAACTCATTTTCTCCGTAATGAAAAGTGTTTCTTCCAGGGGTTTCTCATTATTTTTTCAAAAAGATTTTAATATCAGTCAACTATGCTCTGTTCTTGTATTCGAGGCGAATTTTATCCGCAATCAATGCGATAAATTCAGAATTTGTCGGTTTTCCTTTTCCATTGCTTACCGTATAGCCAAACAATTCATCAATCGTATCCATTTTCCCCCGGCTCCATGCCACCTCAATCGCATGGCGGATTGCCCGCTCTACCCGGCTGGGCGTCGTCTGATGGCGTTTTGCGATAGTCGGATACAGGATTTTTGTGATGGAATTGAGCATTTCCATGTCCTCCACCGACATGATGATCGCATCCCTTAAGTACTGATATCCCTTAATATGTGCAGGAACTCCGACTTCATGTATAATATTTGTGACATCTGTTTCCAGATTGTGTTCCATGTACGCTTTCTGGCTTTCATAAGCACTTACCTTTTTTGCTTTCGACGCATTACGCATCTGCCTTGTACGGACACGTTTGATCCGGTTCACCACCGTATCATTATCAAAAGGTTTCAATATATAATAATCTGCGCCCAGGTCAAATGCATCCTCGGTCATCTTTTCCTGGCTGACCGCTGATATTACGATAAACGCAGGTTTTTTCAAATTTGGCTCATGGTTGATCCGGTCCATAACTGTCAGTCCGTCCAGCTTCGGCATGATAATGTCAAGCAGCACAACATCCGGCTTTTTCTCCTTGATAATCTCGATCAATTCCTCACCGTTTCCGGCTTTTCCGACTACCTCCAGTTCTTCATCGCTGCTTACGATACGATCCAGCAGCTGCACCATTCTCTCATTGTCATCAGCAATTGCAATATTCAGCTTTTCCATTTTATACTCCTCTCCTGAAATGTTTTCTGTCGTTGCACCGCTGCATTTTTTGAGGGCCCTTACCAAAAATTGTCATGTACAAAAACTACTTGTATTATATAACAACCGCCCATGATAGCAAGAAAATCTTGTCTTGCTAAATCGACAGGAATCTCCCCGTTTTCTGCCGCTTCATGCATACGCTACATTACATATTAACGTTCCGGGAAAAGATTTGTGACGGAAAAAACAAAATTTTGTCCGAAAAAAAAGAAATTTTTTGCTCCCGATTGCCGTCGAATAAAGAAGGTTCTGCGTTTTTATTTTATCCATCCGTGTTTAAGGTAGTGAGCATTGTCAAGACTGGGAGCCTCTTCTTTTTTTAGCACCATTTTATGCTGAAGCTTTGCCATTTCAAACAGCATTTTTACTTTTAAATTCATACGTCTGTACGATCCGGTATTTTGTACTCTGCCTGCAAGACGCTTCATTTTCTTTTCCAGCATCTGTCGGTGAGCCTCCGTCAGTTTATCCGCAAAAATATCTCCCATCATAGGCGCGCCGCAGGTATATATGCGTGAGAGCCCCATCCAGTTCAAACTGGTCTTTACGTCTTTTTGTGCCGCTCCATTCGGCGCTCCCACGCTGTTCGTGATAATAACAGCCGTTTTTTCAAAAAATTCCGGTTCCGGGCGGTGTACCATCCAGTGGACGCAGAGATGATCCAGCAAAGACTTTATGCTTGCCGGTACCCGAAGCGCATACACCGGATAGGCAAATACCAGCAGCTCCGCCCCCAGCATTGCCTCCCACACCGGCGCTGTTTTTGCAAAATGAGGACATTTTTCTTCCCCTTCCAGAAAGCAGCGTTTGCAGCCTACGCAAAATCCCGGAAGGTCTTTGGGATAAAACTCTGTGATCTCATTTTCTCCGCCCAGATTATGGATAAACATTTCCTTCATCATACAGGTAATTCCCTTCTGCGGCGTGCCGTTAATCACCACAATCTTCATATTCCGTCACCCCTTTTCTGCATTTTGCGTCCCGATCATATTTTCCAGCATCCTTCGGTGAAACAGCTTCCGCTCCGCGGTATTTTTCAGATTAATCCCTTGCTGCTCCAGCAGTATCTCATGCCGCAGAAATGCCGACTGCATACTGGAAATCAGAGAAAAAGTCATTTGGTACACTCTTTCTTCGTCCCAGTCCGGGCGGCACTGTGCCACCAGGGGAAGGTAAGCCCGGAGCGTCCGCTGTGTGTTGTCACTGCTCTTCGGGAAACGCATATCAGAAAGCATGGATATTTTTGAGACCGCCTGATGCTCAAACAGAAATGTCAGTGTAATATTCCCCAGATAATCCAGCTTTTCAAAGGGCTCCATCCCCTCGGTCTCCGCCTCCATACCCCGGAATTTTTCTACAATGCCGTTTACTATTTTTTCTACACATTCCCCGATCAGCTCCTCTTTGCTTTCAAAATGATAATTGATCAGCCCCAGGCCAACGCCGGCTCTTTTTGATATCTCCCGCATCGTGATTTCCTCAATGCGATCCTCCTTCTCATTGATCAAAGCAATGGCCGCCTCCATGATCGCTTCTTTGCTGTTCATATCTTCGCCTCCTTGAACATTGTTCAAATTTATTATACTGAACATTGTTCAATTCTGCAAGTCCATTCTGAAAAATATCCCGTGAAGCTTCTCTTAAAACAAGCCCATCCTGTTATCGTTCCTGTGCCATACATAAAAAACTGCGGCAGGGTCGTCCTTCAATGCCCCGCCGCAGTTTTTGCATATATTTTTTCAAATTTCCTCTGAAACTTCCGCCGTTACTCTTCAAATTCCTTCCGAAGCGTCTCCTCCATCACTTCCAGCGGCGCTTTCACTCCGGTCCAGAGTTCAAAATTCAGCGCTCCCTGGCACGCCAGCATACCAAGCCCGTTCACGGTCTTCGCCCCGCGCTTTGCGGCCTCCTGCAGAAACAGCGTGTCCACCGGATTAAACACTACGTCTGATACCACCATCGTATCACGGATGGTATCATAGTCGATATCCGGCTTCTGATCAGAATCCGGGTGCAGGCCGATACAAGTGGCGTTGATCAGGATGTCCGTATCCGCCGGAATTTTCTGCCCCGGCTCCAGCGCCATGCCGGAGGCTTCTGCCTTAGTATGGCTTTTCAGCACCTCCGCCAGCTCTTCCGCCCTGGCCGCTGTCCGGTTCAGAATCGTCACAGAAGCGGCTCCCGCCAGCGCACACTCCACTGCAATCGCCTTCGCTGCGCCTCCTGCCCCAAGAATCACGATCTTCTTTCCGTTCAAAGACACATCGTTATTCTTCAGCGCCTGAACAAAGCCCTTGCCGTCCGTATTCTCACCGAAAAGCTTTCCGTCCCTTACCACGATCGTGTTGACCGCCCCGATAATACGCGCCGCCTCGGACAGTTCATCCAGATAAGGGATCACATTGATCTTGTGCGGCATCGTCAGGTTCATACCCTTCATATGAAATGCGTGAATCGCCTTCATCGCATCGTCAAAATCATCCTTCGTCACCTTCAAGGTCAGATAACGGTAATTCAGGCCGCAGGCCGCATATGCCGCCTCCTCCATGACTCCCGTAGGATTTCCATCCACCGGATCTCCGAACACTCCGGTAATCTCAGCCCGATAATTTTTTGCCATCTCCAATTCCCCCTTCATAATTTTCATCTAATCGTATCCAAGAACTCTTTGTCTCTCTGGCTAACCATTCTCAGTATAAACAGAATTGCCCCTCCGGTCAATGTCAAAACTCAAAATCCTACGGCCCTATTTTTCAAATTGCCCCGCGCCCAAATCATCAGCAAACTTGGCCCGCATATCCCGCAAGTGGACCTATAGGGGCGTCCGCTGGAGGGATTATGCGAGCCAAGTTTGCGTCCGGGTATCCAATTAATATCCGTTTATCCAACTAATGTCCGGCTATCCGTTTATTGATCAGTCCGCCGGCTTCTGATAAAACCGTCCGGTCAGCTCCTCAGTCCTCACCGCATTTACGAAGACCTTCGGGTCTACCTCCCGCACCGCTTTTATGACCTGCTTGCATTCGGCGCTGGATACCACAGAATAAACAATATCTCTTTCACATTTTTCATAGGAGCCTTCGCCCTGCAGGATCGTTGCCCCGTGATTGCTCACATCCTTAATCACCTGACAGACCTCTTTCGGATGATTGGTCACTATGAACAGCGTTTTTTTCTGATATTTTTTGTAAAGCATATGCAGCACCTGGGTCGATGCATACTGGAAAATAATGGAGTAAAGCGCCTTATCCCAGCCGAACAGGATACCTGCCACGGACAGGATCACAACATTCAGTCCCAGTATGATATTGAAGGAATCCACGCCCTTCTTCTCCGACAGGAAAATACCGATAAAATCGGTTCCCCCGGTGGTGGCGTCCATCATCAGGCACAGGCTGACCGTAAAGCCATTGATGATGCCGCCGAATATACTGATCAGCAGCGTATCGTATGTAATCACAAAGCCGGGCATAATATCCGTCAACACACCTGTAAGCATGAACATCAAACAGGAATACAGGGTAAATTTTTTCCCGATAAAACGAAAGCCGATGTAAACAGGCACCGCATTCAGCAGCATATTGATGGCCGTATACGGAATCTCTACATGAAAAAACATCTCTCCCACACGCTGAATCAGAATCGTCAGACCCGTAGCGCCGCCCGGATACAGCCCGCCTGCCCGGACAAACGTTTTAATGTTGGCGGCGGAAATCACCGCGGCGATACAGATTATCAGAATTCTCTTACCGTCCTTCTTTAAATCAAAATTCATTTCTTCCTCTTCTCCCTTTGTATCTACTCACATTCCCTTTGCCTCTGCCGCCTTACCGCCCACGGCGCGGCTCCCGTCCTAATCCCCCGGAACAGGCCGTGTTCCCATAAGGCATTAGTAGTATATCTGCTTGAAATACTATGGTCAAACTGTATTTTCTGGTATATAATACAGGTAAAATACTGTAATACGCACTTATAAAAAGAGCGCGCCCAGGCTAACGCTCTGTCGTATAAGGATCCAGTTTTCGGAGGGTAAAATGAATTTTTTGAGTATGGAATATTTCACCACCGTCGCAAATGAAAAAAGCTTTACCAAAGCCGCTGAAAAGCTGCACATCACGCAGCAGACTCTCAGCTCACACATTGCCAACATCGAAAAGGAGGTCGGCTGCCGGCTCTTTGTCCGCCATATCCCGCTGGAGCTGACCTACGCCGGACAGGTATTTTTGCAGTACGCCGCCGATTTTCGCCAGAAGTACGCCTCAATGATGCAGGAATTTCAGGATATATCCGAAAATCAGAAGGGGATTCTCCGTATCGGCATCGCCTACACCCGGGGCCGTACTATTATGCCTATGCTCATTGAAAAATTCCTGGAAATCCATCCCTATTATGAAGTGCGCCTCGTAGAGGATTCCAATGAAATGCTTCAAAAATATGTATTGAACGGAGATGTGGATCTAGCCATCGCCAATTTCCCGGAATCCATTCCCGGCATCGAGCTTCATCCGTTTTATTTTGAAGAAATCGTTCTCCTGATCGCCCGTCCCCTTTTGGAACAGCTCTACGGAGAGGAAACGCAGCATACCATCCGTAAAATCGAAAACGGCGACCTGTCCGTACTGCAAAACTGCCCCTTCGTCCTCGGCAGTCCCGATGACATCACCGGCTCCATCGGCCGGCATTTTCTCCGGCAGGCCAACCTGACGCCCGTCGTCAAGGCACAGTCCGACAATGTGGAAACCATTCTCTCCATGTGCGTGCGGGGCATCGGCGCCTGCTTCTGCCCCGAAAATCTCATGAAAATGACCTTATCCAAAAGCCAGATTTCCCGGCTTCGGGGCTTCCGCCTCTCCGGGGCGGCCAAATACCAGATCCGCTTCGGAGTCCTGCAGCAAAACTATCAGTGGAACGCGATTTCTGAATTCATGAAAATCGCAGTTGAAGCTTTTCCCGGTTCCTGACAGCGGCATCCTGCCGGGCAGAAGCAGAGGCCGCCCCGTTGCCTGACTTCGCGCAGTTCATAATCAGCATCTGCAGACGGTTTTCAATATTTGCAAAGCTGACATCCGGGTCGTAATCCAGCGGCAGAATCTGCACGTCAGGATACAGCTCCTTCAGCCGCTTTGTGATTCCCCTTCCTACCACGTGGTTGGGAAGACAGCCGAAGGGCTGCAGGATAACGAAGGCCCGGCAGCCTCTTTTCGCATGATGCAGGATTTCTCCGGGGATCAAAACGCCCTCCCCGGCATCAAAGGTATGGTGAATGACCGGATCGCTCTCCTTTACCAGCTCGTCCATGCGGCAGACCGGCTCGTACAGCGGATGCCTCCGGGCGATCGCATCCGTCATATCGTGGGCCGCGTCAAAGGCCTTATTGGAAATATGGAACCACGCCTTTTTATCCACCGGCTTTTTCAGATGATACTCCTTGATCTGCCTGTCCTGATAAAAATAGGTCTTGCGGATCACATCTGTCATGCGGGCCTCAATGATTTCAAAGCCGTTTCGCTCCAGATACGCCTCAATGTCATGATTTGCCCCCGGATGGAAATTCAGCAGATACTCTCCCACGATCAATACCTGGGGTCTTGGCTCTGAGCGGTCGTATTTTACGGTTTTCATAATATCCACCGCCTGCTCAAAGCCTCTTCTTGCTCCCAAAATACCGTGGCTTTGCAGTCCTTCAACCACCTTGTCCAAAGCCTGTTCAAAGGCCCGGTCTGCGCTTCCCGGCTGGATTTCATAGGGACGCATTTTACGAAGCAGCTCCTCCAGAACGTCAATCATAGGTAGCGTAAACGCAATACAGAGGGCCGAATGTATATTCATCCGAAATCCGGGATGCATGTTGTGATAATCCTCATCGTCATTGGTAAGGATCGAAACATGGGAATACCCGGCGTCATCCAAAGCCTTTCGAAGCAGCGCACTGTAGTGTGTCAGACGGCAGTCCCCGATATATTTTCCCATTCCGATGGCCACCTCTTTGTCATTGTATTTTCCGCTTCGAAGGGCGGCCAGCGCTTCCCCAATGACGATCTGGGCCGGAAAGCAAATATCATTATGCACATACTGTTTTCCAAGGCGTATCGCTTCCTCCCGCCCCACCTCCAGAGGCTCCGTCCGAATGCCCTGGGTCGCCAGCGCCGCCGACATGACACGGCAGAAGGCATGGGAAACATTCGGCACCAGCACAAGCTTTTCCTTCCTGCTCTTTTTTGTATATTTTACCGGGTACGGATCGCTCAGTTCCCGAACCTCCAATGTTTTCTTCTGCTCCCGGCGCATCGTCACCGTCTCAATGAAGGAACGCACCCGGATACGCAAAGGCCCCTGAATATCGCTTTCATCCAGCTTCAGGATCAGCGGCGTCTTTTCGGAGATCTCCCGCATCATTCGGATGATCTCATCGGAAAGATACGCATCATGTCCGCAGCCAAAGCTGACGATCTGCACATATTCCAGATAATCGTTCTGTGCCGCAAGAATGGCTGAGGAGAGCATACGGGCATGATAATTGTTCACCACGTCCAGACGGCTTCTGCTCAGATCCACCTGATCAGCTCCCGGCAGCGAATCCGCAGTCAAAACCGGAATGCCAAGCTTTGTAAACATATCCGGCAGGTCATGATTCACCAGCGCGTCATTCTGGTATGGACGCGACGCCAGTACAACGGCATACCTTCCGTCCCTTTTTACCTCCTCACAAACTGCCTGGCCCGCCTTAAGCAGCTCCCGGTGAAATGTGCTTTGAGCTTCGTCTCCCATCTGTATCGCCCGCCGTGTGTGATCCTTTGGAATCTGAAAGGTCTCCTGCATATATTCCGTCAGCTGTCTTTCCCTGTCCGCTTCCGTGTACCAGTGGAACAAAGGCGCGTCAAAGGGGATCCCCCAGCGCTTTTCCGGGTTGTCAGAGTTGCGGAGGATGACGGGATAACCCTTCACCACCGCGCACATGGACTGGCTGTTTTTCTCGGTATTTTCTGATTCAACGGTGGTAATGGAGGGCATGAAAATCCGGTCGGCGCCGCTCTTTGCAAGGCTTCTGATATGGCCGTGTACCAGCTTTGCCGGGAAGCAAACGGTATCGGAGGTAACCGCCGACAAGCCGCTCTCGTAAATCCTGCGCGTACTATCCGGGGATATTTTTACCCGGAAGCCCAGGGATTTCCAGAACACCGTCCAAAAGGGCATAGTCTCCCAATATGAAAGCACCCTGGGGATACCGATTGTAATGTCTTTTGGAAATTCCAGCGCAGTATATGGATATTCCTTCATCAGCAGGGCTTCTCTGGTCCGGAAAAGATTCGGCGCCTGCTTTTTCTCGTTCTCTTTATCCTTTAGTCTGGCCCGTACCTTCTCGTCCTTCGGATCTCCCAGTATCTCTCCCCGCTCACAACGGTTGTTGGTGATCCAGGAATCCCCGTTTGAAAAACGAACAATGGTTCTTTTGCAATGATTCGTACAGAACGGGCAGACAGAATTCGCCTCCTGGGTATAGGAAAAGCTTTCCAGCGCATCCAGGCCGATAAAGCTCTGCGTGCCTCCCTCCCTCTGAAAACGCTCCTTGGTGATCAGCGCCGCGCCGATGGCGCCCATGATTCCCGGATAAGGCGCCCGCACCACTTCTTTTCCAATGTACTGCTCCATGGCCCGCAGCACCGCGTCGTTCTGGAACGTACCGCCCTGTACGACGATCTTATCCCCAAGGCTGTCCAGGTTGGAAACGCGGATTACCTTCGTAAACACATTTTCAATGATGGAACGGCAGAGCCCCGCCATAATGTCCTCCGGCAGCTTTCCGTTTCGCTGCTCCGTGATAATGCTGCTGTTCATGAAAACGGTGCAGCGGCTTCCAAGCTGCGCCGGGTTTGCAGAGGAAAAGGCTGACTCCGCGATTTTCTCCACTGGGATATGTAAGGAGGCCGCAAAATTTTCCAGAAAGGAACCGCAGCCTGAAGAGCACGCCTCATTCACCACGATATTTGTGATCACTCCCTGATCGAGCCAGATGGCCTTCATGTCCTGTCCGCCAATATCCAGTATAAACGTGGCGTCCTCCACGTATTTTGAAGCCGCCCGGACGTGGGCCACGGTCTCCACCACGTGGCACTCCGCCCCGAATGCTTTGGCAAAAAGCAGCTCGCCGTATCCGGTGGTACCGGCTGCGATAATATCCAGCTCCGTTCCTTCTTTTCGATACCGTTCCCGCATATCCAGAAGCGCATTTTTCGCCACCAGCAGCGGCTCTCCCTCGTTCGGCGCATAGAAAGAATCCACGATCCTTTCCTCTTCATCCATTAAGACAAATTTTGTGGTTGTGCTCCCCGAATCAATTCCCAGATATACGTGCAGAGCCTTAGCTTTCCCCGCAGCGGCGGGCCTGCTGGACGGCAGACGGTGCCGTCTGATAAACGCTGCCCGCTCCTCCTCCGAGGCAAAAAAGGGCTGTACGTCATCCTGCTGCATTTCCTTTTTCCTGTCCGCCTCTGCTAAAGCGGCGGCCAGCTCTCCGGCCAGAAAGCTTTGCCTTTGATCTGCAAACATGCCCTCCAGCGACAGCGCAGCTCCATATGCAATGATGATCTCCGGGTGCTCCGGCAAAATGATATCCTCCTGGGACAGGCCGAGCCGCTCGGCAAATACCTGTACCAGCATCGGATGGAAGGTCAGCGGGCCGCCTTCAAAGGCCACCGGCTTCTCAATATCCAGGCCCTGAGCCAAACCTCCTATGGTTTGTTTTGCAATCGCGTGGAAGGCCGAAAGCGCAAGATCTGACTTTGCGATTCCCTGATTGAGCAGCGGCTGAATATCCGTCTTTGCATAGACCCCGCAGCGTCCCGAGATATCATAAACACACGTTCCCCGGGAAGCCAGCGCATTAAATTCCTCCACCGGAACCTTCAGGATGGATGCGATCTCGTCGATAAAAGCGCCGGTGCCTCCGGCACAGCTCCCGTTCATACGCATATCAGATACGTTCAGGCCTCCGTCTTCCTTTTCCTTATGGAAAAAAATTATTTTGGCGTCCTGTCCGCCCAGCTCAATGGCCGTGCGGACATTCTGATATTTTTCCCGCAATACGATGGAATTCGCAACCACCTCCTGCACAAAGGGCGCCTTCAGCATTTTGGCCACCGGCTTCGCGCCGGAGCCGGTGAGGGCCACCCGCATCCGAACCCCCGGAAATCTTTCTTCCAGCCGCAGCAAAGCCTGATAAACGCTTTTTACCTGATTGGCATTGTGCCGCCTGTACTCCGAATATACAATCTCCTTCTCTTCTCCGCCGACAGCCGCTATCTTGGTTGTTGTTGATCCCACATCTACGCCAATAAGAAGCGGCCGCTGTCCTTCGTATTCCGCTTTTGCCATCCTTTGCACTCCTTTGCTCCACATTTCTCAGCAGGAAACATGTCAAAAATCCTTAATAAAAAAGATACAAGTCCAGACATCGCATGCCATACCCTTCCATCAGTATCCCCGCAATGCCCTTTCCTGTATCAAGCCTTATAAATGCTTCATATTATACAATTGTACTGCAGATCCTTTTTAAAAAGTATGCTTCGCACACCCTCGCGCTGAAAAACTGGGGCAGCAAACCTTTTGTTCCGCGCGCGTGCAGACTGCATGAGAAGAATCACCTCCTTCGAGGTGATTCTCACATAAGCTCTGACTGATTACTCAGCCGCCGTCACAGCCGTAATATGCGGATTCACACCCTCATACCAGTACAGAAAGCCTTCCATGTCGATCACGTCTCCGATCGCCAGATTCTTCACTGCCGCATAAACATCTGTCGTGTTGTCGCACAGATAGGACTCAACCGTAAAGGTATAGGTCTCGCCGTTAAGAGAAACGTTGAAGTACAGGTCGTCGCCGTCCTGACCGGAGCCGTCCCAGTTGTACAGGAAAGGCGCTTCCTCGCCGTCATTATCGGAAGCTTCAACGGTCATTCCCTTGAAGGAGACAAACTCATTCTGATGCTCAATCAGCTCGTCCGTTCCCAGCAGGTCTGTGACATCCAGCACCGGAGCAATGTACTCGCCCTCTTCGATCTCAAAGGTTGCATCTGCAATCTCAACCTCGCCGGACCACTCCTGTTTGAAGCCTGTAACCTTGATCTTTGTACCAGGAACCAGCTTCTCATAGTCCTCCTCGGAGCATGCCATGTTGTACAGGAAGTAAGCGCCGTCCTTGTCCTGTGCATAAACCGTTGCCTGATCCTCCCACCAGGACTGCTTTGCCTGAACGTAAGCTTCGATCACAACCTCAGAATCAAGCTCTGCGGCAACGTACTCCTCATGAGTCATAACGCCCTCAGACTTTACATCATCTTCTGCTGCAGCCTCAGTCTCAACAGCCTCTGTCTCAGCGTCCTCAGCCATAGCCAGGCTGCAGGGAACCATTGTAAGTGACATTGTTAATAATAATGCAGTAATCTTTTTCATTCCTATTCTCCTCTTTATTTGAATGTTAAATATACAAAATAATTATACAACAAACTTTTAATAAATCAATGCCTATTTATTTCCTTCGGCCATTTTTCCTGCATAAAACGGGAAAATTTCCTGTCCAGCGGCGCTTCTGCCTATCATTTTCCGGCAATCCAGAGGACCGGCATCCGCTATGCCTGCTTTCTGAATACGTCCAGGGCATGGCTTGTGATCCCCAGCAGATCCCCGCGCTCACAGACAGCAAAATGATACTTCAAGTATAGTTCAAATACATCCTCCTCCATGGCGTCTACCGCCTCACGCATCAGAAGCGCACAGCCGTCCGACGCGGCGTAGTGCAGTCTGGATACCGGAAATACGGACATTAGCGCATCAATATCCTCCTTGCGGACAAGCTCAAACAGATCCTTCGGCTCAGACCTGGCGGCAAAGGTGCTGGCATCAAGCAGCCCCTTCGCAATATAATCTGCAACATTGATATTGCCGCGCAAAAAGCCCTCGTCCAGAA
Source organism: Lachnospiraceae bacterium (assembly GCA_030524705.1). Lineage (GTDB taxonomy): Bacteria > Bacillota > Clostridia > Lachnospirales > Lachnospiraceae > Choladousia. The sequence goes on from JAUNGD010000036.1 coordinate 28,230, forward strand.
GGCATCCGTCGGATATGACGTATGCGGCAAAAATCACTCCTCCCGGCCTGGTCACACGAATGGCCTCCCGCAACGCCTGCCGTTTCTCCTCCGTGCGGTACAGGTGATACAGCGGGCCCAGCAACAGCGTAATGTCATACTGATCATCAGGAAAAGCGGACAGCTCCAGCGCATCCCCCTGAGTGATCGTAATTCTTTCCTCCGGCTGTGTGTTCCGGCGGAAAATTTCTATGTTATGCTGTACCAGCTCAACGGCATCCACCGTATACCCCCGGCGGGCCAGGGTATGGGCGTACCGGCCTGTCCCCGCGCCGATCTCGAGCACACGGTCTCCCGGCTGAATGTATTTCTCAATGTAACGCATCGTGGTAAGGAATTCCACCGAGCCATGTCTTGACGCCAGACGGCTCTCCTCATCGTAATGATTATAAAATTCAATCAAATACGGATTGTTTTTCATGCTGCGCCTCCTCCCGTCTTCTAAAAATCAGCCTCGGGTCAAATCCCGTTCTTCTTTCTGCTTTACAAACGCCGACAATACATTTGATACCATTTTTTCTGCTGTCTCTCTGTCTAATGCTATTTTTTTTGCAGCCGTCAGAACTGCGATTCCATGACTGTAGAGAAACAGGTCTAAGAATATCACCCTGGCGCGTTCCGGCTCCACTCCAATAGCTTCCGAAAAAGTCTGCGCCCTCTTTTCATTATCCATTTCCTTATAAAAATCCTTTGCTTCCGCCATGTTCAAATCCATGTCATTGATAAACAGCAGCTTAAACAGGCGGGTCTCCTCCTGCGCAAACTGAATATAGGAAAGCGGAAGAACCAGATAATCCTTCACCCTTGCAGACTCGCGGTAATGATTCACATACTGCTGATAGTATTCATATGCAAAGGCCAGAAATTCCTCTTTTAGTTCATCCATATTTTTATAGCAGGTAAAGATCGGACGAGTCGAGCATTGCAATTTACCTGCAATGCTTCTCGCATTCACGGCTTCAAAGCCTGTTTCCCTGGTAATATCCAGTACTGTATTCAAAATCATCTCTTTCGTTATTTTTGCTTTCGGCGGCATACCGCTTCCTCCTGCCTTCGGATGCAGTTCTATTGGTCACATCCGTTATATAAGGTTACATTTGTTATGCAACTATTGTTACACAATTATCGGGATATGTCAAGAAAAAGCCGTAGATTTTACTCTACGGCTCATCCTACTATACATAACTTATGATTTTAGATACGCGCCGGCTTATGACCTGGAACATACGCCTGGCTTACGATTTGGAATACAGGCTGGAAGAGGACACTCCTCCATCCACCGGAAAAGCGCCGCCGGTGATATAGCCGGCCTCCTCACTGACGAGGAAGGCAACCATATTTGCGACATCCTCCGGCTGCCCGATCCGCTTTAACGGTATGCGCTCCGCACAGCGTTTTTCCGCCTCACGATCCGAAAAGCTTTTTTGCAGCAACGGCGTGTCAATCGGCCCCGGCAGCACGCAGTTTACCCTGACCCCACAGTCCGCATACTGCTGTGCAAGGCATTTTGTGAGCATAATCAGCCCTGCCTTCGTCGTGCAGTACAGGGGTGAGGTCAACTCAGGAACCATGCCAAGACACGATGCGATCGTAATGATACAGCCCTTCGACCGCTTAAGTTTGTCGATCGCATTTCTTGTCACCAGATACGTACCCTTGATATTAATATCCACCATTCGGTCTATCTCTTCATTTGTGGTATCCTCCAGATACTTTTCAAAATAAATCCCGGCATTGTTGATCAGTATATCCACTGTTGGCACATGGGAAAGGGCATTCCTGATTTCCTCATCCCTCCGAATGTCCACAGGAAAATAGTCAAATCCCTCTGGCGGCTCCTGGAGATCAAAAATACAGACCTGGATTCCCTTTTCCTTTAATTTTCTGGCAATCGCCAGACCCATGCCGGAGCTTCCCCCGGTCACCACCGCAATTCTTTTGTCCATAGACAGATTCATCCCTTTCTACTGCCTCTTTTTCTTTTTTGCTGCGCTGAATATCAGATACAGAAGAATCAGTATCCAGGCCCCGGCCAGGGAAGCCAGCAGAAGAACCGCCGTCCGGGGAAGCTCGCCCAGATCCGCCTTGCTGCCGGAGGATAATGCATCCTGGCCGCTGTTCTGGTCAAGACGGTACAAAGAGGTGACGTCCGCGTAAAGTGTCTCAATATATTCATCGTTTATCTCCTGCTTTCTTCTGACAGACTTCGTGACATTCTCAATCATCTGCCCCGCCGCATCCCGAAGGGAAGCCGAGCCGTTAAACACCGGGGTCACAAAGGTATGGTCTGTATTATCCAGCAGCAGCTTAGAAGCTTTTATTTTTACCTCATAGTGCGTCGTATTGTCTTCGCCGCATCTGGAGAGATAATCCTGATACTCCGGCGTGTTCTGGGCTTTTGCAGTCACCGGCACATAGCCCTCTGTCTCCGAATACGCGGTCTGTACCTCGTCTGTCAGCAGATACTGGGCGAACAGCCAGGAAGCCAGCACCTCCTGAGAATCCTCCTTGTTGAACACGCAGACCGACGGCCCCTGGGAAATCATCTGCGGATTTTCGGTATCAAACTGTGGAACCGGCATAACGGCGGTTTCAAACTCCACAAGCTTGTCCTCACTGATATCGGAAAGAGGCGCATCCGTTCCCATCCAGGTCGCCCCTGCCGTAGAATCCACTGCAAAAATACACTGCCCGGCGTTCAGGAAATTGGCCGGATAACTCGAGATCTTGAAGGTTGAAAACGCGCCGCTCTTTGCATGCTCCGCAATCGTATAGAGCAGCTCCCTCGTCGTATCATTGAAAATCTGTATTTCTCCGCTGTCATCGGAATATCCGGCGCCCTTTTGACGGAGCATCTGAATCATCATATTGTCCGTGGATTTATAGATAAAAGGAATCATCGTTTTCTGACCGTTGATCAGGAAATTATCTTCCGCATCCTTCGCCATCGCCGCCTCAGAGACCTCCCAGATAAAATCCCAGGTAAGCGTCTCCGGCAGGGTATATCCCAAGGCTTCCACATACGTCTTATTTACGTAGCAGGCCTCCGTGGAACGCATAAACGGAATCGCGTAAAAGTGTCCGCCCAGCCGGCACTCCTCCAAAAACTGCGGAATGATCTCCTCCTGCTTCGGAGAATCAAAAGCAAGCTCACTGCCGCCGAACCCGTATTTTTCGTCTGCGAAAAGACTGTCCAGGGGAACGACGCTTCCCTCCCCCGTCAGATACGTCGCAATGTGATCTGGATACGTGATGCAGACATTCGGCGTCGTATTGGTGGCAATATTCGTAATGACATCGTTGTAAATTTTGCCGTAATCCGTATAGAGGCGCAGATTTACCGTGATATTCGGATATAGCGCTTCAAAATCGGCAATGGCCTTTTCGTAAATCTTCGTCTGCGTTTTATTTGTATCGTTTTTCGCCCAGAATGTGATCTCGTACTTTTTCGACGCATCGAATTCTCCGGGAATTTCAAACGTACTCTGTCCCTTCGAACCGTGGCACCCGGTCAGCGTCACTAAGCTGAGCACAGCCAGCAGCAAAAAAGCGGATAATCTTTTCCATATTCTGCTCATCCCTTTGTTCCTCCCCTTGCCACGCCGGCCATGATCTTCTTGTGAAACAACAGAAACAGAAGGATCAGCGGAACCGAAATCACTACCACTGCCGCCATCATTGCAGGAATGTTCTCACGGCCAAAGCCGTTTTCCCGGATCTCCTGGATTCCGTTTGAAACCAGAAAATACGCTTCGTCATCCGTGATCAGCCTGGGCCATACGTAGGAATTCCAGCACTCAATGACCTTCAAAATCGTGATGGTAATGAGAGTAGGCTTGCAGATCGGCACCAGCACCTTCAGCAGATATTTCAGATCAGAGGTGCCGTCGACCTTTGCCGCATAATACAACTGATCCGGCACCTGTTCAAAATTTTCTTTCAGCAAATAAATATAAAAGACCGAGGTGACCGACGGCAAAATCAATCCCAGAAACGTATTCCGCAGATTCATATTTGTGATGGTCACAAAATTCGTGATAATGACCAGCTCATTCGGTATCATCATCAGGGAAAGAAAGGCGGTAAACGCAATATTTTTCCCTTTAAAATTAAGCCTTGCAAAGGCAAAGGCCGCCAGGACCGTCACCACCAGCATGATCGCCGTAGTGACCACCGTGAAGATCAGCGTATTTACAAAGTATCCGGCCAGCGGTACGGCGGTAAATGCATCCACATAGTTCTGCAGAGTCGGCGCCGTGGTAAAGAACTTCGGAATATATTCTGAGCTGTATGCACTGTAGCTTTTTACGGAGGTCAGAAGCATCCAGTAAAACGGAAACAGCACCACCAGGGCCCAGACCGTCAAAAGCACGTAGGTGGCGGTCTTCAAAGCCCTCTGCCGGATCCTGTCAATCCTCTCCACCTTTTCAAAATCAACTTGATTCCCCATATTTTCAACCTCTTACATAATAAATCATTGTCTGAAACAGGCTTTCGCTTCCTGTCCGCCTGTGAATACAGGCCTTTGCTTCCTGTCTGCCTGTGAATACAGACCTTTGCTTCCTGCCCACTTATGAATAATGGACATTTTTTTTGCTCACAAGCAAATTGATGCAGGTGATCGTCAGTACAATGGCAAACAGCAAAATAGCCGCCGCCGATGCGTAGGAGGGATAGCCGCCGCTGTTCCCGTACAGCATGTCGTACACATAGCCCACGATCGTATTCATCCCGGCCGCATTCAAATCGGTGCCGAACAGCGCCACCGCGTCGCTGTATGCCTTGAACGCGCCGATAAAGCCCGTAATGACCAGATAAAAGATCATGGGCGAGATCATCGGAAGCGTAATCCTGCGGAAAATACGGAATTTTGACGTCCCGTCCACTTTCGCGGCATTGTAATAATCCTGATTTACCGAGGATAGCGCGCTGGTCAGGATCAGGATTTTAAACGGCATAACCACCCAGATCGTGTAGAAGCACAAGACAAACATTTTGGCCCAGTACGGTCCGTCAATAAAATCAATGGACGCCCCGCCGAACCAATGGATCATCAGATTAATCAGTCCGTCGGTATACGCCGTCTTCTTGAATAAGATCATAAACACCAGCCCCACCGCCAGCGTATTCGTCACATAGGGCAGAAAATATACGGTCTGGTATAAATCCCTGAGAGGCTTGATGGAGCTCAGGCCTACAGAGATCAGCAGCGCAATTCCCGTAGAAAGCGGTACCGTAATAATAACCAGTATAAAGGTATTTTTTACCGCCTGTAAAAAGTAAGTATCATGTAAAACATAAGAATAATTATAAAGGCCGACGCCGAAATACGTCTGGGACGCGGAGTTATATCCCTCTTCAAAGGAGTAAATAAAAACGTCAATCAAAGGATATACCATAAAAAATCCCAGAAAAAGAATCGCCGGTAACAGATACAGCCAGCCTTTCCAGTCTTTTTTCTCCATTTTTTCCTCCAAAAATGCTCTGTCAGTCTGCCTAAATGTAAATCCGCTCTTCCGTTTCCCTGTGGAAAACGAAAACCTTGTTCGGCTTCACATCAAACCAGACTGTCTGCGAACCAAGATCCACCTTGTTTTCCGCGCCGATAATCGCGCGGATCGCCGGGCCGGCAGAGGATTCGTGGGTGGAAACCACACTGATGTCCCGACCCATTACCTCCACTCCACTGAGATTGCAGGTCAGAGCGCCGTTTTCCCGCAGGATAAATCCCTCCGGGCGGATGCCGACGTATACCTCCTGATCTGGAATGCCGGTCACGTCAAGCAGAGCTTCTCCGCCAATGCACAGTCTGCCGTCCCTGATCTTTCCCTGGAACACATTGATGGGCGGCGTGCCGAGAAACTTCGCGACAAACAGATTCACCGGGCTGTCATAGACCTCCTGGGGCTTCCCGATCTGCTGAATGACTCCGTCCTTCATAACAACGATCATGTCAGAAATGCTCATGGCCTCCTCCTGGTCATGGGTCACAAATACCGTGGTGATCTGAGTTTCCTTCTGGATCCTCCGAATCTCTTCCCGGGTCTGCAGCCTCAGACGGGCGTCAAGGTTGGAAAGCGGCTCGTCCAGCAAAAGCACCCGGGGCATCTTCACCAGCGCCCGGGCAATCGCCACACGCTGCTGCTGGCCGCCGGAGAGCTCACTGGGCTTGCGGTCCATCAGCTCTTCTATCTGGACAAGCCGGGCAGCCTCATAGGCCCGCTCCAGCATCTCGGTTTTGGACAGCTTGTCCACTCCCTTCAGGTTCTGCAGAGGGAACAGAATATTCTGCTTCACAGTCAGATGCGGGTACAGAGCGTAATTCTGAAATACCACGCCGACTCCTCTTTTTTCCGCCGGCAGCCCGGTGACATCGTCGTCACCGAAAAAAATCCTGCCGCTGGTGGGCTTCTGCAATCCGCTAAGCAGGCTCAGTGTCGTACTTTTCCCGCATCCAGAAGGCCCCAGCAGGCCGATCAGCTTGCCGTCAGGAATCTCAAAATTAAAATTGTTGACCGCAACGACCTCCCTGCGGTCGTTTTTGCTGCGGCCTGGGAATGTCTTGGTCAGATTTTGTAATACAACTTTCATGTTTTCCCTTTCCTTGGTACGTTAAATTTCATTGAATCTATTATATTCTTCCGGCAGATGCTTTTCAAGGAATTTAATGCAGCAAAAATATCACGTTACTGTCAAGTAAACATTGGCAAATTTTTTCATACACGATTTATCATACGCC
>JAUNGD010000121.1 GCA_030524705.1 Lachnospiraceae bacterium
AACTATTCAGCCATCCAGTCCGCAGCCCGCCTTTTTCAAAGGCTTTTCGCTGCTAAAGCAGCGTATGGCTGCGGCTTATGGCTAAACGCCATATGTCAAATCTCAGAAATGTCTGTTTATATGCAAGCATAACACAGCCATCTCTGAGATTTGCCGCATGGCTGAATAGTTATTAAAATTGTGCAAAAATAATAAAAAATTCTTGAAATATTACAGAATGTTGTGTATGATAGATATATCCTGAAGGCAGATGGAAAAGGCTGCCCAATATCATACGGAGGTGTATCTATGGAGACCAGAGCGACGAAAATTCACTCAAGCATTAACCCTAATGCTATTATTCGTGTTATACCAGGACATTTTGCAACGAATCATTCGCATATCAATTATTATGTGGATATGACGATCATGAAATCCAGAAAGAGTGAAGCAGCGGCAGCCGCTTCTGTACTTGCCAGAAAGTATTCGAACAGCACTTATATAGATACGATCATCTGTATGGACGGCTGTGAGGTTATCGGTGCGTATCTGGCAGACGATTTGACCGCATCCGGCATCATGTCGCTGAATCAGCATCAGACGATGTACATTGTTACGCCGGAAATGAATCCGGGCGGACAGCTGATCTTCCGGGACAATATGCAGATGATGATTGACGGAAAGCATTGCCTGCTGCTTCTGGCTTCCGCGACCACGGGGCGCACCATTGCCCGGGCAGTGGAATGTGTTCAGTATTACGGAGGCATTGTGGAGGGCGTATCTGCGATTTTCAGTGCCAGCGACAATGTGCAGGGAATTGACATTAATTACATATTTGGCGGGAAGGATATTGATGAATACAGGACGTATGAGGCTTCGAAATGTCCGATGTGCGCGCAGAACCAGAAGATTGACGCTATCGTAAACAGCTTCGGCTATTCAAAGCTGTAGAGGGAGACGGGACACGTCACTGTCTGAATAAGAATTTCTTGTATCATAAGGAATAATATGCTAAATTAAAAAGGAATGCTGTTTCTTTTGCAGCACTCCTTTTCTTTTAATATAAGATTCGTTATGTTAATGCTAATTCGTAAAAATATTTTCATACGAATGATTTACGAATTACGCCGCTTTATGAGATGTAACGGGACATGACAAAATACAGCGAAGCGGGCGTTAGATGCATAGAAGAAATCGTTTATGTTTCACAAAAAACGCCTGTTTACGGGAGGTACGGACATATGATAGCGATTATTGACTACGATGCGGGAAATCTGAAAAGCGTGGAAAAGGCCTTGGATTATCTTGGCGAGACGTCGGTCGTCACCCGGGACCGGGAGCAGATTCTGGCGGCGGATAAGGTGATCCTGCCGGGAGTAGGCGCCTTTGGAGACGCCATGGGGAAGCTGCATCAGTATGGCCTGGCGGAGGTCATTAGAGAGGTGGCAGACCGGGGGACGCCGCTGCTGGGGATCTGCCTCGGGCTTCAGCTTTTTTTTGAATCCAGTGAGGAATCTCCGGGCGTGGAGGGGCTTGGGCTCTGTAAAGGAAGGATTTTGAGGATACCGCCGCAGGAAGGCCTGAAGATTCCGCATATGGGCTGGAATTCCCTGAAATATGACCATCCGGGAAGGCTTTTCCGGGGCATACCGGAGGGCTCTTACGTATATTTTGTCCATTCGTATTATTTGCAGGCAGAGGAGCCGGAGATTGTGAAGGCCTCGACGGAGTATGCGACGCACATTCATGCGTCTGTGGAGCAGGGCAATGTATTTGCGTGCCAGTTCCATCCCGAGAAGAGCAGCGAGGTCGGACTTGAGATATTGAAAAATTTCATTCAGATCTGATAAAGAGAAGGGCAAATGGATGGCTCAGGAGCAGGGTGCAGAAAGGAAGAAGACAGAATGTTTACGAAAAGAATTATTCCGTGCCTCGACGTACATAACGGACGTGTGGTAAAGGGCGTTAATTTTGTGAATCTGAAGGATGCAGGAGATCCGGTGGAGATAGCCGCTGCGTATGATAAGGCAGGTGCGGATGAGCTGGTGTTTTTGGATATTACGGCCTCCTCTGACGCGAGAAATACGGTGGTGGATATGGTAAGAGAGGTGGCGAAGAAGGTCTTTATCCCGTTCACTGTGGGCGGCGGTATACGGACCGTAGATGATTTTAAGATGCTTCTTCGGGAGGGAGCTGACAAGATATCTGTGAACTCGGCGGCGATCATGAACCCGGAGCTGATCCGGGAGGCCGCGGAAAAGTTCGGAAGACAGTGTGTCGTGGTAGCCATTGACGCCAGACGGCGTCCCGACGGCTCAGGCTGGAACATCTACAAAAACGGCGGCCGTGTGGATATGGGAATCGACGCTGTGGAGTGGGCGATGCAGGCGGACCGCCTTGGAGCGGGAGAGATACTGCTGACCAGCATGGACTGCGACGGAACGAAGGCGGGATACGACATTGAGCTGACCAGAACGATTGCGGAGCATGTGTCCGTGCCGGTGATCGCCTCCGGAGGCGCCGGGACGATGGAGCATTTTTATGATGCGCTGACGGAGGGAAAGGCGGATGCAGCCCTGGCAGCCTCCTTGTTTCATTACAAAGAGCTGGAGATACGGGAAGTGAAGAAGTATCTGAGAGACCGGGATGTGTCTGTGCGGATGTGACAGAATTTATACAACAGGCAGCTTGATTTATAAAAATACAATAAGATAAGGGAGGGGTTTTCATGCCGCCGATTTCAAATGACTGGCTTGCACCGCTGAAGCCGGAATTCGGAAAGCCGTATTATGCAAAGCTGTATAAAAAAGTAAATGAGGAGTACCGGACTCATGTGATCTATCCTCCGGCAGACGATATTTTCAACGCCTTTGCGTTTACTCCGCTCAGTAAAGTAAAGGTGGTTATTCTGGGGCAGGATCCGTACCATGGAGAGGGGCAGGCTCACGGTCTCTGCTTTTCTGTGAGGCCGGAGGTGGAGATCCCGCCTTCTCTTGTGAATATATACCGGGAGCTCCACGAGGACTGCGGCTGCTATATTCCGAACAACGGGTATCTGACCAAGTGGGCGGAGCAGGGGGTACTGCTACTGAACACAGTGCTGACGGTGCGGGCGCATCAGGCGAATTCCCATCGGGGCATTGGCTGGGAGGAGTTTACGGATGCCGCTATCCGAATCCTGAATGAGGTTGACCGGCCCATTGTCTTTATTCTGTGGGGACGTCCGGCCCAGATGAAAAAGGCTATGCTGAACAACCCGAAGCATCTGATTCTGGAGGGGCCGCATCCCAGTCCGCTTTCTGCGTACCGCGGATTTTTCGGCAGCAGGCCGTTTTCAAGGACGAATAAATTCCTGGAGCAGAATGGGATCGAGCCGATCGACTGGCAGATTGAAAATGTGTGACAGGTGAAAAAGCTTTCAGCAGTATAAAAAAGTCCGGGAATTTTGAGATTCCGGGGCTTTTTTTGTAACGTTTTCCTTTTTCGTGACTTAACTATAGGAAGAAGAAAATAAGTTTTCAGAAAAGGGGCGGTACTGTGATAAGAAAAAGAATGATTGGACAGCTTATAATATTATCCCTTATGATGGGAGTGTCAGGGTGTGGCAGGACACAGGATAACAGGACAGAAGAAAAAGCTGTGACGGCGGTTTCGGAGGAGCGGGCAGGTACAGAGGAGCAGACAGGAACAGAAGAGCGGGCAGGCACAGTGGAAAAGGCGGACTCTGATAATGTGACAGGACAGGGCTTTCAGCCGCCGAAGGGTTCCAGGGTAGATAAAAACGGGAATATTGTTGACCGGGAGGGCAATACCTATGACAGGGAAGGAAAATGGCAGGTTCCAGAGGGCGGCTGGGTGGATTCCCAGGGGAGAATCCATGATAAAAATGGAAAGCTTATGGGAGGCGGCGCCACCATCGGATCCCAGGGCTGAGGAAGGCCGGAGGAATAGAAATTGGAAATAGAAGTCATTTATAGAAAATATTTCCACGAAGTCTTTCTTTACATCCGTACGCTGTCCGGGAATGAGAGCATCGCCGAGGAGATCGCGCAGGAAACCTTTGTGAGAGCCCTGCGGAATATCGAAAAATTTGACGGGCGGGAGGATATACGTGCATGGCTGTTTACGGTTGCCAGAAATGCGTATTTCCGCTATTGCAGGCGGAACCGCATTTATATGGACGGCGAGCTTCTGCATTCTGTGCCGGACCCATCCCCTCCGGTGCTGGAGCGGCTCATGGAGGAGGAGACGGTACAGTGCATTGAGGAGAGCGTGGAGCTTTTGCCCAGGCTGTACAAGGAGGTGTTTCGTCTGAGGATCTACGGCGGGCTCCCTTTTGAAAAAATCGGAGACGCCTATGGAAAAAGTGCGGGATGGGCGCGGGTGACGTATCACAGGGCAAAGCAGATGATACAGAAAAAAATGCGAAGGGAGGCGAGGGAAAGTGGAGAAGGTGAGCTGTAACGTGATTCAGGACATCCTTCCTCTGTATATCGACCATACGGCATGCGATGATACAAGAATGCTGGTGGAGGAGCATTTGCAGGAATGTGAGAGCTGCAAAAAAGCGTACCGGGAGCTTCAGGAGGAGCTTTTGGTGCCGGTGGATGAAGGGATGAAAAAACGTGATGCCGAGGAAATCCGAAGATTCAAAAAATATCTTTCCAGAAAGCGTTTCCGTATGTTTTTTATATCGGCGGCGGGAGTGATGGCGCTGACCGTGGGAGTGATTTTTTTCATGAACCATTATATCAGGCATATTGATTATCAGGAGGCGGGATTTACCTTCATAGAGGAGGATGCGGAGGAGGTCTGCTTTAAGGACGATATTCGGGGAAATTACCGCTGGTATAATGAGCTGGACAGGGATACCGGGATCATGACGATCCAGTATGAGCAAAGCCTTTGGCAGCGATATGTGGAGCGCTGGGATCCACCCTTTGACCATATGGTGGTATTTTTGAAAAAGGATATGATAAAGGTTGTATATGCAGATCCAGACGGAACAGAGACTACAGTCTGGGAGGCGACGGAGGAAGAAAAGGAGCGGTATTTTCAGCAGGAGAGAGGAGCACTGGGATAAAGGAGGCGCTGCCGGATGAAGAAATTAAAAAGAGCGGGAGGCCGTATTTTGGCGGTAATGCTGATTGGGGGTGATTGCTGCATCGCCGGTACATAGTGATTTTTAAAGAAAAAATGGTCTTTGCACATGTAATTTTGATATGCAAAGACCGTTCTTTTGTGCGCCTGGCGGCGCACGTTTCTTAAGGGTGCAAGTCCCAAATCCGC
>JAUNGD010000037.1 GCA_030524705.1 Lachnospiraceae bacterium
AGTTTTAATTTGCGGCTTAGCACCATTTTTTACCATTCAACTCTTAAAGTCAGGTTTGATAATCTCCTGTTTTATCGAGTACAATTTTGATTATTAAACTTTTGTATTTTAAGAAGTACTCTTCAAATCTTTTATTTTTCATTTTGTTATCCTTCATCTTTTGTATATTTTTTTTAAAACAATCCCAGAATCTCATTCTTATCTGTCTCAGTCAGCTCTCCCGGCTTCCATGTTACATTTACTGTATCATTCTGATACCGGGGAATAATATGCATATGAAAATGGAAAACCGTCTGTCCTGCAGCCTCCCCATTATTCTGTACCAGATTTACTCCGTCCGCATGCAGCCCTTCCTTCAGAGTAGATGCAACCTTCTTCGCCAGCACGATCGCTTTAGAAGCTGTTTCATCCGGAAGCTCAAACAGATTTGCCGCATGTTTTTTAGGTAAAATCAGCGCATGCCCCTTAGATGCCGGGCCAAGATCCAGAATCACACGAAAATCCTCATCTTCGTATAAAGTAGCAGACGGAATCTCACCGTTTGCTATTTTGCAAAAAATACAATTATCACTCACCATTTTTCCCTTCCTTCTTCAAAGTCTTGGAATTGCAACATACCACAGTTATACTATAAAAAGTATGTCGTAAATTGTCAACGAATTATTGTTGCTATTTCTTTAATAAAATGCTACACTTTGTAGCGTTCCCGGCAATCAGTCCAACATACTGTATAGAAAAGAGCGTAGAATTATTATGGAAACATCAGATTCCTTTCATGCAAAAAACTGTGTATCAAATTGCCGTCTTAAGCAGGAATACTGCAATTATATCTCCACATTTTCCCATGAAGTGAAAAATCAGCTTACTCTGATCAACAGTTCTCTTCAGTTGATTGCCAGAGATTACCCGGCAGTATCAGACTTATCGCTCTGGGGTCAGATTCATCAGGATATTCAGGAAACGCTCCATCTTCTGAAGGATGCCTCCGACCTTGCCAAAAGTGAGCAGATCCAGCCAGGTTCCTTGCCTGTCATGGAACTGATTGAAAAAGTTTATGACTCTTTTTCTCCGTTAATGGAGGAGAAATCCATACACTTTCAGGTCTCTCTCAAAAATGATCTTAAATCAGCAGTTATCTCTGCAGATCCTTTAAAGCTGAAAGAAGCTGTCACAAATCTGCTCCTTAATGCCGCAGATGCCGTATCAGGAAACACTTCTTCCCGTGAGATCTCTTTATCAGCTGAACTGAACCAAATGAATCTGTATATTCATATAAGGGACAACGGACCGGGAATCCCGGAGGAATATCTGCCAACGCTGTTCGAGCCTTTTGTTACACATAAATCCCAGGGCACCGGGCTTGGCCTGGCAATCACCAGGAAGATTATTGAACAGCATGGAGGTACCGTTACCATCCGTACATCCACCACTTCTCCGAATACTTATACTGACTTTTGCCTGCAGCTTCCTGTATCATAATGTACTGCGTCTTTTTCTGTACAAAAGTACTGCCAGCATGAATCCAGCCGCCATACCTCCGATGTGCGCCCAATTATCAACACCGCTGGTCGTCAAGCCTTCTGCCACTGACAATCCGGCCATCAGGAGCAGCCGTTTACCGGAATAATCCTCCAGCCGTCCTTTGTTCCGGATCACGATCCATACAAGCGCTCCTATCACTGCAAAAATCGCCCCGGAAGCACCTGCTGATACGGCAAATTTCTCTGCACGATATTCAAACCAGACGGAAACGATATTTCCGGCAATACCCCCTGCAAAATATATTAGGACATATCGAAGCTTTCCAACCTCCTTTTCCAAAACATCTCCCAGGAAAATAAGTACCAGCATATTATAAAAAAGATGCTCTGCTCCAAAATGCAGGAACATGCAGGTCACCAGCCTATAATACTCTTTTCCCTCTGCTATCAGGGGTGCAAAGCTTGCCCCATGCTCCACCATAAAATATATATCTCCCGTATCTCCCAGAAAACATAAAACCAGAAAGACAATAATATTTACCAGTACAATGATCAAATTAACAGGCTGCCTTGAACGAACAAAAGAACTGATTTCTTCCATGATATTTCCTTTCACTAAAATACTTGACAATGGCTTTCGTTATTTTATCAGCCTACCACAAACGTCATCGTATTTCAATTTTATATTCCTTAAATAAATGAACATTGTCCGTAAAGAATATAAAATCTTTTCGCATCTAATCCTGCATTTTAACAGCTGATCTTCATATATCATATTGCATTTATGCTCAATATCATGTATGATTCAGGAATAAACACGGCAGAAAGAAGATATTTTATGAATAATAATGCATATATCAAATTAATTGAAGAGATTTCACTGAATGCGTGGCCCTCTCATAAAATGGAGCTGTACGATGGATGGTTGATTCGCTTTTCCCACAATTACACCCATCGGACCAACAGTGTAACACAAGTTGGCTCTTCTCTGATTCCGGTAGAAGAAAAAGTGGCATACTGTGAAAAAATTTACGAAAATTATCATACGCCATCTATTTTTAAAATCAGTCCTTTGCTGGATTCCTCCTTTGATCAGCTGCTGGCAGACCGCGGTTACGAAATACAGCACACAACAGAAGTCATGACCATGGACTTTTCAGATTTTCATCCCTGGCCGTCCATATCCGCAGAATATGAATATTATGGAAGGAACTCCGGGCTCCCCTCTTTTGTTGTTTATCCCGGAGAAATTATTGTACAGCTGCAGGACCGGATCACAGATGAGTGGATCTCATCTCTGTTTCGTCTGAATGGAACTACCAACCCAACACTGCGCAGAATTGTTCCATCTATGTTCAAAGCGATCCCAAAAGAAACGATTGTGGCAAGCATTGAGATAGACGGCCGCATGGTCGCATCCGGCCTGGGTATCATGGACCGCGGGCATGTTGGCCTGTATGCGATCTATGTGGACGCCAGCTGCCGACATAAAAATTTCGCCCGGGCCATTTGCAGCACCATACTGGAAGAGGCCAGAAAAAAAGACACGACAAAGGCATATCTTCAGGTCGTACAGGGAAATACATATGCCAAGCATCTCTATTCTTCCCTCGGCTTTCGCGATCTGTATACTTATTGGTTCCGTGTAAAAGGCTGATATTCTATAATTCAGCCACCTGATATTCTATCTCAGCAAAAGCGATCCTGTCGCCTTCTGCGAACTGTCTCTCTTCCTGTGGCTGAAGACGCACTCCATTACAAAAAGTTCCATTTTTGCTGTTTAAATCTTTTACATAATAAGTGTCATTCCGGCAGAATAGCTTTGCATGTATTCTGCTGACGGTGGGAGAATCCAGAAGAACATCGGATTCTCCTTTTATTTTCCCCACACAAATACTCTCTCCGTTCATAGTAATATCCTGAAATTTGTCCCGGGAACCTGAATGTATGCAGATCAGGCGTACCCCATTATTTTCAAAAGACGGCACAAGACATCTCGTCTCCTCCATCTGCGGCCCCCTCTGTGGGACTTCATACATTTCTTCCTGCAGTGCTTTATATATTTCACTCTCTTCATCCATCACCCAGCGGCTTTCTTCCTGTTTTTTTCTTTCTTTTCTGCTGTGCCAGTACTTATTGATCAGCATTTCTACTGATATCAAAAGAAAAAATACTCCGCCGGCTTCCGTAAGATTTAAATAACCAAAATAAAATAAGATTTCTATTACGGCAATAAGAAATAAACAAGATAAAAGAAGTACCGGATGAATAATTGAAAACAATTTTCCAGAAACCTTCCCGGAACGTTTTTTCCGCTCTTTGTGAACCACTTCATAAATATTCTTATCCTCCGGAGGGTTTCTGTCCTCTTTATCTGCAGGATACCCTCGCTTTTCATCTGTATCGCCATATATGTATGGTTCATTTCGCCTTTCCGGTATTTGTCTTTGCGAAACTTCTTCCATATCCACTCTATGCAATTCTTTTTCTTTAACAGAAGAAAGAATATCCTTCAGAACTTTCTGCAGGCTGAAGTTTTCTTCCAGCGCTTTCTGATAGAAACCATATCCTATTGTAACTGCCTGACGGTCCTCGTGATCCAGCCTTTTCAGAATGTATTCGGCCAATACCGTAATCGGAGTGTCATTTTGATTTCCGGGAACGTAGCACAATTCAATACTTCTCCGATCCGGTCCGATAAAAATATATTGCGGATCAAAAACGATCTGAGCCGGATTTAACAAATATTTCTGCATTTCTTCCAATGTACTGCGTATACCTGACAGCACAAAAACAATATCTTGATAAGACATCTTTTTCTTTTCAAACACACTTTCTAAAGACTGCATGGATGTTATCTCATAATATAATTGCAGGACTCCGTCTTTTCGGGAACTGTAAAAGGACAGCAGCCCGGCTATTTTGTTCTGCTCTGCCATTCGGATCCGATAGCCTTCCTCTTCTAGGCCGCCCGGAATTTTCAGGATCAGATAATTGTTCTGCAGATCTCTTTTATATTCCGCTTTCACTCGTCTCCTCCGATAAATAAATCTCCAATGCCCTTCAGTTTTCTGATTGCATCTGCCGGGTTCAAAACCTCACAGTTCCACGTTTTGTATATGGTAAACTCATTTCCTGACAGGTATTTTGCAGTAAATCCGGGAATCGGATATGTGCCCCGCCACACTGCCCTCACTTCTTTTTCTCCTACGGCTACGCTTCTTCCAATATTCCGGCTTCCCAGAAAACGCTCCTCCCCTACCAGATTTTTTACGGTCTCTGCCGCTTTTTTCCGCTCTTCTGTTTTTATAAAATTGCTTCCCGCCACAGCTGCCTCACAGGCTGCGCTCTGTGCCACTGCCCGGTCATGAAGATAAAACATACTGATGATCAACGCAGCCAGCACAAAAAATACTGTGGAAAAAATAACTGCAGCTTCTACTGTATAGCTTCCCTTTAAATATTTTCTCATATTTCCTTAACCTCCCAGCAGCAAAACTCCCAAAAAAAGGAAGGGAACAAATGGCATATCATATTTTCGGCTCTTCTTAAGAACTACAATTAAAATAAGTCCATAGAGACCAGACAAGAAGAAGGCCGTAAATAAAAGCTGCAAACAATCCATCAGTCCCAGTGATATACCGCAAATAGTAACCAGAATACTGTCTCCATAGCCTATGGACTGTCTGCTGATCCAGGAAATCACAATGCAAATGATTCCCGGAAGCAAACCTGCAGCTAAATCTGCCGCGCCTGCCCTTTTATCAAAAACATGACCGACGATGGCCATAAAACAGTATAAAATCAAACTCCAGCCATATATCCTGCGGTATCTGATGTCTGTATAAGAGCATACGGCAAATGTACTAAATGTCAGTAATTTCTGATACATCACTTACTCCTTCCCGCATTTGGAACAGGCTCGCATGTTCTCCAGATCGTCTCTGAGTACCTGGTTCACTGTTCTTTTTAATCCGCTGCATTCCAGAGAATTATGGTATCTGTCCCCCTCATTCGTAATATATACCCTGCCATTCTGGGACAGTCCACCACACTTTTCACAGCTATGATAGATCCCGCCATTATTATTTCTCAGCATCCCCAAAGCACTCGCCTCTACCTCCCGAATAGACAATTTCAGATGTGTACAGTCCGGATCCTCATGGTACACCGTCCCCGTCACTGTCACATAAACATAATCTCCATTAGAGCCTTCATCCGTTTCACCGCCTCCTTCAGATGGAGGCGTCCTCCCGGTCCAGGCTCTCACCCTGGCTCTTTGAATGAAAAAATTAGCCGGAAGCTTTATAATAGAAACCGGTGAACGGATCTGATAAGTCAATACAAGATCAATCGCTTCCTTTTCCTTTAAAAAAGTAGACAGAAGCATATTTGTATTCCTTACCGCAGAAGTATCTCCTGCCTGTGACATTACCTTACTGTGTGCATACGCGGCAGAAAGCGCTCCTGCTGCAATTTCCGGTACTCCCTCCGTATTGCCGCCATATCTTGAAATGTACGCCGAAGCAGCTATCAATTTCCCTGTTTCAGATAAGGACGTCCCAAATTTCACCGCTGTTTCCATGACGTTTCCATACTGCATCACGGAAATCATTACAAACAGGAAAAAGGGAAGAATCACTGCCGCTTCTACCGTCAGCGTACCGCAAAGCGGAGCAAAAAAGAATGTACCTGTATCCCGTTTACGTGCATTTATTTTAAGGGGAGAGAGATTTTCCTTTCTTAGAATTTTAAATATTAGATGTGAGATTTTTTTGATTTGTAAACTATTTGGGTTATACCTGCTAACCCGTATTACAGAATACAGACACATTCTTTTTCACCCCGCTTTTTTCTAAATCAGAATCGACGCTTATTTCACAATCATTTTCAGTATGCAATGCTGCCTTTCTGCAAAATCTCCGTATTTCCCCCTGAAGTCCCCATTACGGCTCCGGGCAGTCCCAGAAACACCGGTTTGCAGTTCCATATGGTATTCGTCTCAATCGCTACAATACAATTTTCAGCTTTAAATTCCGAAGACTCCTGCTCTGCACGCATCTCTGCCTGAACCATATCAAGAGCACGCATTTTTTGTGAAGAAACAGAACCCATATTTAAAAGTACCCTCAAATATTCCTGATATGTCAGACCTTTCCCTCTGTCCTTTGCACCCTCTTCCAGTATTTCTGTAATCCTGCCCAGATTATCAATTGTCAGTGACCAGTCTGATTTTCCTTTCAAAACAGGTACCTTTCCTCCGTCAAGCAAAATACGTACATCTATCAAACTTTCTCCATAAGCCCAGCCCAACAGAAGAGCGTGCTTAGTCGCTGCCGTCAGAGCCGGTATACCAATGAAGCCTGTCAGTGTCACCGCCAGCCCCTCTGCCTGAGAATTAAGTTCCCGGTCTTGCAGGCAATACAGATAATTCATTCCTTCCCGGATCAGCAAAAGCCGATTTACAACATATTTCAGATTTTTCTGATCTGTAGCTTTTCCGCCCAATATATATTCCAGCTGATAATCCAATGTCTCCCCGGAAGTCTGATCGATATAGTTTGGAAAATGCATCATCAGATATTCTCTAAAAAGTACATCCGACACCAGTCCACCATACTTTTTTTCTATCTCCAGGTTTCCTTTTCTATTTCTGTTCCCTGAGGGAAGGTTTCTCGTATTTATTTTTTTTTCTGACACATCCTTATCCCATGTTACGATTGATAAGGTGCTCTTTTTTCGAAGCTTTGCAATCTCCTTTAAAGGATTATTTTTCGGCTCCTCCGGTATGGTTACCGTCGTCCCGTTTTCTTCCGCCTCTGATTCTATTGACTGTATTTTTTTCTGTTTTTCATCCTCTAATACCTCTATTTTTGTATCATTACTCTTTTGGTTATCCTCATATTTTTTCTGCCAATTTTGAATTTTCTCTGTGTCCTTTGTATACTCCAGCAATTTATCTACAGCATTCACAGCCGTATTTGCTTTCATATAAGCAACCGCCTGCTGATAAAAAGGTTCTCCCTTATTATCAGTCAGCAGCGCATACCTGGATACTTCGCTGTCCTTCAGCTCCAGGTGCCAGGGGTCAAAACACCACGGTGAAAATACTTCCTTTCTTGGATCGGCATTGTAAGAAACATATTCCTGCAGGTGTTCATTTACCTTTGCAATCTGAAATGAGCCCTCCCCATAAGAACCATCCAGTGAAAAAATATCGTACTCTTCCAGAAGCCCGTTTTCGAATTCACCAAACAGTGAAAAATTTCCCATACCTGTTATATTTGCAGCCTGTGCCCTTGCCCCCTGTACTCTGACGGATTCCACCGCTGCACAGATCAGAGAAAGGAACAATACACAAGTTAAACTAAGAAAGACTGTAAATCGATCCTTTAAATCCTTTTCTGTCCATGCATTCTCCTTATACACTGTTGCTCTGACTTACTATTTTGCTGAAGATACTGTTGACCAGACTGGTCAATTGATTCTTGAATATCAGTACAAGACTGATCAATACCACAAGGATAAGAATAATTTCAACTACTCCTACGCCTTCCTCGTCCTTTAGAAATGACTTTAGATGATGCATTTTATGCCTCCTTTCCGGCTTCCCCTGATGTTAAAATATCAGAATGGCAGGTACTGCAGGAACCATCCTCCCTTCCTCCATATGCAGATACTGATAATCCAGGCTCATGTGCCCTACGCTTAAAAAATTGCATTTTGATGGAACATTTTAAATTTTCATTATTTTCTCTGGAATTTTAACTGATGTTCTCAGATAAAAAGACTGACCCTGGCCGAAATCCGGGAAACAAACTATGACTGCAAGCAAAATATTCTCTGTATGCTTTTGGAGTATGTATCGAATCGGCCTGAGGCTTAGATAAAATGAAAGATCACTTAGAATAATCCTGAACTGCTGCTATGTAAATATGCGCCCTGCCTAGTGGAAAGCTTCTGCTTTCTTCTGACAAGATACATTATATCATGTTTTTGTGATTTGTAAAGCAGTTTTTGTGATTTATCAAAAAATATTTTAAACCTGCTAGAATGACAGAAAAGCAGGCACCATAAGAATGATCAGCACAACCCCCAGCATCAGCACCATAGGCAGAAGCAGCTTTGTACCGGCCTGTTCGCCAATTTTACGTGCATGATTCTTACGGTCGTTCATGGAAGTCTCCGCTTCCTGCTCTAAAAGAGAGGTTAATCCCTTTGAACCCTTCTTCAGATTCTGGGATAAAACAGAGCCGAGCCGAATGTACTCCGGCAGCTGACAGCGCTTTCCAAAGCGTTCATACGCCTGTGCCTCCGATACTCCGCTCTGCATTTCATAGCATGCGCTGGTCACCTCTTCATACACGTACCGTATCTTCTCGCTGTGTCGCCCATGATGTTTTCCGGAAAACAGTATTTTTTTCCCGCGGCTTTTTTCTTCGGTTGATTTTTGTTTTAAGTACTCTTCTGAAATTCTGGAAAACACACCTTTCATATTCAGACCGGCGCCCAAAAGCATTGTCATTTTCCACACAAAATCAGGATAGTCCAGCATCAGCTGATTTCTTCTCATTTCTGCCCTCTTATGCACCATACTGTCCATCTCCAGATAAACACACACCGCCAGGATCAGCGTCAGCATTATAAATGCCTGAAAAGGATTCTCAGAGCTTTTGCTCCATACCACATGCTTTCCTTCCACATGATCCGGGAGTTCCAGTGTCTCCTTATGGCTGCCGCTTGCATCCGCCAATTCAACCTCCTTTTGAAGTGTCCGATACAACTGCTCCTGTTCAGACAATACTGGTGGAAAAACCCTGGCATATGTTTCATATATGCTTTCTCTTCCACTACAGGTAAGAACTGCCTGTATCTTCACCAATATACCATTTTCATCCTCCGCCTTTACGATCTCCCCTTTTTCTCCAATCACTCCATAAGGAACTGTCAGCCAGCTTATCTTTACCGCACCGTCTTTCAGGCTTACCGGAAAATTCAGGCCACTGCGAACCTCATCCAGAGAATTATTTCCCCCTGGAAGCACGCTTTCCATCTCCTCTGCCGCGGCCTCCAGCAATTGCTGCTTTTCCCGGTCTGTATATTTTCTTTCCTGCACTGTAAATTCCAGCAGCTGCTCTTCCTCTTCTCCCTCTATCTGTACAGAAAGTTCCTCCTTTCTGTCTCCTTCCCCATAATCGGGACGTATCAAAATCTGAGTCTCCGTCTCTCCCGGATCTACCATATAAACTACAAAACTTATAACAGAAATCAGTATTCCTCCGATGAGAACTGCCAGTAAAATGGAACACTTCTTAATATAATAATTCCGGACTGCCGTCTTGCCTTCCATTGACAAAGAAACCAGTTCCTGATGCATCTCAGATTTTCCCTTCCCCGGCTGATCAAGTTTCAGTATATCAACCAGGAACTCCCCTGCTCTTTCAAATATCCTTCTGACCATTTCTTCTTACTTCACCTGAATTCCCAGCCGTATTTTGCATTTTACCGTGTATCAATCCTGTATCCCCCTTTATCACACCTCGATCCGGACAATTTTTCTTCCCCAAAAATATGCCAAAACGTACACTAGAAAGCAGAGAATCATCACGGCTGTCCCCGTCAGATTCCCATACATGACTTCCAGAAATTCCGGAGAAGTCAGCTTCACATAAGCTAAAATCAGCAGTGGGATCAGACTCATAATATTCTGTTCCATCATCTTTCCGGAAAGGCATGTCTCTATTTCCTGCATGGTTTCCTGCTTTTGACGAATGCAGGAAACAGTATTTTGAATCACTGCGATCAGATCTCCTCCCGAGCGTTTTGCCGTTGTAAAAACTTCTGCAAAGCTCTTTATGTCATCTATGTCGCATCGATACCCCAAATCCATAAAAAGCTCCTCTACACTTCTGTTCATAGCGATCTGCGCTTCCATGATCCGAAATTCCCATATAATAAATGTATCTGGCTCGTAGACCTTCATAAGTTCCTTTAAAGCCTCCCGCAAACAGTTTTCTATAGAATAGCCCGCCTGCAGCGAAGCTGTCACCATCTGCATGCCATCCATAAACTGCCGCTTCATTTCCTGTTGGCGTTTTTTCTTCAGCGTTTTTTTCATTTCTTTTAAAAACAAAATCATACCGGGCAATAAGATCACGAATGAAATCCATGAATAAAAGAAAAGGTAACTGACACATATATCCAGACCAATATAGACGGCGATATACTTTACCCATTCGCTGAAGGAAAAACGATACTTCGTATAGTCCCGGCGTATTCCCGGCTTTCTTCCCGCAGACTTCTTTAAATCCGATATCCGGCTCTTTGAAGCTTCTGCTGCTTTGACAGCTCCCGCCTTCTGACAAGCCTTCCCAGTATATTGCCGCATGCATCCTCTCCTTCCTCCTCATATTCATACAATATCTGAGTACGTATCTCTCCCGTCTGGCCGTCATATCCCAATATCTCGAGAATCTGCAATACTTTTCTGCTTTTATCCCGTAACCTTCCCAGATGAACCATCACATCAATTCCCGAAGCAATCTGCCTTCTGACCGCCGGCAGAGGGATTTCCATTCCCATAAGTACCATTGTCTCAAGTCTCGCCAGCATATCCTCCGGACTGTTGGCATGGCCCGTAGAAATAGACCCGTCATGGCCTGTGTTCAGTGCCTGTAAGAGATCGATTGCCTCACTGCCCCTGACCTCCCCGATCAAAATGCGGTCCGGCCTCATCCGAAGGCTGGATTTGATCAGATCCCGGATAGTAATCTCTTTTTCGCCTTCCGTATTTGCATTTCGTGCCTCCAGACGAACCAGATTTTTTACACCCTGAATCTGCAGTTCAGCATTGTCTTCAATCGTAATGATACGCTCATCCTTCGGCACAAAATTGGAAAGAGCATTCATAAAAGTGGTCTTGCCGGAGCCCGTACCACCGGAAATAAAAATGTTATATCCTGCACAGACAAGCTTTTCCAGAAATGTAACAGCCTCCCGGGATACCGTATCCCAGCGTACCAGCTGCTCCATCTGAATCGGATGATCCGGGAAACGCCTTATTGTGATCACAGGGCCATTCAGGGCAACCGGCGGCATTACAATATTGACACGGGCGCCATTTTCCAGACGTGCATCCACGATTGGAACAGACTCATTCACAATACGGTTGCATTTCCCCACAATCTGCTGTGCAATATCCTCCAGCCTTTCTTTGGAGAAAAAACGCTTTTCCCACAATTCCAGCCGTCCATTCCGTTCAATAAATATTCCTTCTGTACCATTTACCATGATTTCCGTCACTGAGTCATCATCAATCAGCTCCTGCAGGATATCCAGCCGCCGGACAGAATTAAACAATTCCTTTCTAAGATCATTTCGGTCGGAAAGACGGATATAAAATTCAAATCCGGTCTGCAGGATCAGCTCGTCAATATTCCGGTATATCTCCTCATCCCGGATCTCCCGGCAATTCTCCAGATTTTCCATAAGTTTTTCCCGTAAAGCAGAAAACCGCTTCTCATCCATCGTCAGATCAATTCCTCCTCCCACAAAAGCTTTCTCACGTAATCTCCCATTTCTCCCCAGACAAGCTGCTGTATCATATCCCCTTCTTTTTGCATGGTCTGTATCGGAAGTCTGAGTTTCTGTGTCTTATCAAGTACCTCCTGCAGATCCAGCATCTGAATAAGCTTTTCATACTGGGCGATTTTGGCCTGAGAAATCATATCCTCCTGAACCGGCATATAGATTCTGTCGCAGCTTTTCAAAATCTGAAACAATTCATCCACCTGTTCGCTCAAATCCAAAATAATTACATCATAATCACAGTAATTCATAATATCCTGAAGAAATTCCATCCACTCACTGCCGGAAACATCCCGGATATCTGCCGGCGAGATCGCCGGGGGCACATATTGAAGCCCATGGAAGGTCTGGATCACAGAATTCAATCGAAAGATAAAACCATTCTCTTTCTGCCTGGAAAAATAGATGAGATCTGACAGATCTGCCCGGCACTTTGTCTGAAAAAGCTCCTCGAATCCTGCAAACTCTTCAAAGTTCAGATACAACACCTGCTTTGTCTCTGCCAAAATCTCTCCCAGAGTCAGTGCAAATGAAGTCCTTCGAGATCGTCCAACCGGTGAATAAATACCGTACAGCTTTGTTTTATGTGCGACGCTTCCCAAAATATACGGCCGTGGATTCAGTTCTGCATAATATTCCATCACCTCAGATAAAATCTGATCTGACGACTGATATTTATAGATAAAGGGATACTCCTCCAGATCCTGCAGCGTCTCACCTTCTGACAGGATAATCGTACGGCTAATGGGAAGATCTCTTATCTCATTGCACATAGCCCTGGTAGAGATAAGAAGAATCTCAATTTCATTATCCTTTGCAAATGACTGCAGACTTTCCACATTTGTAAAAGCCTGTACCTCAAAAGGTGTTGTTCGTTTTTCATTTAAATAGTCCATAAGGTTGCAAGCATAAGATGCCTCCAGATCACAAACTGCAAATATACTCTTTTTCAAATAATACCTCCTATATAACAAAGAATTCCCAGCAGAACCGGCACAGAGAAACAGAATCTTGCATCCTCCTTTGTTTTTTCCAGATATGAGTTCCATTGTTTTTCTTTTGAATATTGATCGATATAATCAGATAAGCAGATCAGCCGCTGACTGATATTGTGACGGCGAAGTATGATTGCCAGTGAAATCATTCCGCCAAAAAGAATTGCCGCTGTGATGCAGGCAAAACAGTCAGAGGGGCCCAGAAATCCTCCCATGACACACATCAGCTTGATATCACCTGCCCCTATCATTCGGAAATAATAAAATCCTCCAAACAACAGTATCGGAAGAAATACGCCGCCCAGAAAAAGAAGAAGTCCCATCGCTCCTCTGGCAAACAGCTGATATGTCCCGCCCCATAAAATCCCGGTAACTACTATTCCATTGGGAATACGTCCCTCGTGAAGATCAAACAGCACAGCAGTGCCTGCTATGCACAGCAAAGATAACATCTGGATTTCTTTCAAATAATAACATTCCCCCTGTCATATAAATATCCTGTCTCTGTAATTTGTAATCTTCCTGAATCTGTGCCGAACCGGCTGAAATCCCAGATAAAACAAATGAATCACTTAGAACAATTTTGAAATGAAAGACCGTTTTTCTCTGACAAGATATATTATAACATGTTTTTGTGATTTGTAAAGTAGTTTTTGTGATTTAATGAAATTATTTTGAGGAGAAAGAAGGATATAATTCTTTACTTCATTTATTGGTAATGTTATATTCAATTTAAACATAATATATCTGTTTTAGTGAACATTACTACTCCCAAAAGTTGATTTCTCTATAACAAAATAAAAATATGGAGGGAAGTCATATGAAATACCTTTCGAACCCGGATTTTATCACAAAAGACTGTGCAGACGGATTAGCTCTGGTCTATCCTGAGCTGGTACAGACGCTGCCAGACTCCTTCAATGGCCGTATTCTTCTTTCCAGTACGATAACTCCCAATCGTGTGAATTTAATTGTCAGCTCCGGCGGAGGCGGAGGCCCATTTTCTAATGCTTTTGCAGCAAGCCCCGATCTGGCAGACGCTGTTGTAAACGGCAATATCTGTACGGCTCCCAGCGCTTACGATATTTATGAAGCTGTCAAAAAAATCAACAGCCCGCACGGCTATCTGTTGATGTACAACAATTTTATGGGGGATTGGCTCAACAACGATCTGGCTCTGGAATTAATTGAAACAGAAGGCTATAAAGGATGCCTTATTCCGATTTGCGATGATTGCCTGTCTGTCCCGGAGGACGCTCCCAGAAGCGAGCGCACCGGACTAATCGGTATTCTTTATGCAGTAAAAATTGCGGCGGCCAGCGCCAGAACAGGAGCATCCCTGAAAGAAATCGCCGGCCTGATAGAGCATGTAAATCAAAGAATGAGCAGCGTTATGGTCACTTTTGACTTTGAGAAAAAGCTTACCATGCTGGGTGAAGGCATTTCCGGAGAACCTGCACGGCTCATATATGAAGACCAGTTTACCCTCGAAGCTGCCGCCCGGCTCGCATATGATGTGCTTTACAAAGACCTGGAGCCAGAAAAAAACGAAAAAATTTATATTCTCATAAATCGGAATCAGTATACGCTGTATGAAGATGCCTTTATACTTTCCAAGCATCTGTACGGCTATTCTCAGACAAAAACACCCATACATCAAATGAGTGTCGGATATTATGACCGGATGTCGGAATCCTATGGTTTTTCTGTGACCATGCTTTGCGCAGATGCCCGTATTGACCCGTTCATGAGAAAACGCTGCTTCACCGAATCTTTTATTGTATAATAAGGGAGGAATTTTTATGCAGGATATTAACGTCTCCAAACTACAAAAAGCTCTGTTCCTTGTTTGTGACAAGATCATCGCCGCTGAACCAATGCTTACAGAACTTGATACGATCATCGGCGACGGTGACCACGGTTTTGGAATGCGTATCGGCTTCAGTGCAATGAAAAAAGAATTATCCAGATATGATTATATGCAGGAAAATAAAATTCCGTATGATCTGTTTAAAGACGCCGGCATGGCCCTGATCCGGGTCATGGGAGGCACCTCCGGGGTCATCTTCGGCACACTGTTTATCGGCGGACTTCCTGCACTGGAGAACCGACAAACGCTGACGCTCACAGACCTTTCCGAATATATCTCCATCAGTACTTCTAAAATCCGGCAGCGCGGCAGGGTCGAACAGGGCGACAAAACCATGTACGATGCTCTGTTTCCTGCCTCCGAAGCTTTAACAGCTTCCGCCCAAAATGGCCTTTCGGTCGAAAAAGCCTTTGAAGCGGCGTATTTTGCAGCAAAGGAGGGAGCTGAAAAAACAAAAGCTATGATATCCCGCAAAGGACGCTCCAAAAACTTCAGAGATAAGACCTTAGGGCACATAGATTCCGGTGCTGTTTCTACCACTCTGATTTTTGAAGCACTTTTTGAGTCTTTTTCCGAACAAAAATAACGTTTATTTTGCGAAACTTCCTATTACTATTCTGTTACTCTGCCAAAAGGTCAGACAATCACCCTGAAAATCACAGGTACAAAAAAGAAGGGTACCGCAGCCATCACAGCAAAAATAGGAAAAAAATATACCTGCATGGTTACGGTCAGAAATCCCTTGACAGCGAAACAGGCAGGCCCTGGAATGAAATCAAAATACATTATAAATTCCATCACCGGAAAGGTACGTTCCTATGCTCCTTACTTTGGAGTCAATATTAGTAAACATATTTACCGCTGAATTTATAGAAAAATAGAGTTTCTAAAAATAAGCAGACAAAATCTATTTTTAGTCCTTTAATCTCTGAAACCTTTTTGAACAAATATAATCCAAATTTTACAGCGCCCATGTACAAAGATATTATTCTCTCTGTGCATGGACGCCTTATATTTACAAGCTTTATTTTCTTTTATCTATTTTTGACAACAATATCTTCGCAGAATACTTCTCCCCTTACTAAAATTATTTACTGTTTTTTATCTGCCCGTAATAAGCATTCGGACCAAATTTTCTATTATAATGCTTATCCATCATTTCCTGTGGTACTGGCCTCACATCGCTGTTAATCATCTCACAATTAAATGCCATCTGAGCAACCTTCTCAAGTACAACAGCATTATGTACTGCAGCTTCTGGATCCTTCCCCCAGGTAAAGGGCCCGTGATTTTTACAGAGAACCGCTGGTGTTGCAGCATAATCCTGTTTTCTCCGCTCAAACTCCTCGGCAATCAGAATACCAGTATTTTTTTCATATGCTTCATCAATTTCTTTTTGTGTCAGATTTCTAACACAGGGAATCTCCCCATATATATAATCAGCATGTGTTGTTCCATAGCAAGGTATATTTCTTCCTGATTGCGCCCAGCTTGTAGCCCATGTCGAATGGGTATGTACGATTCCTCCTATTTTCGGAAAACGATTGTAGAGGATAGCATGGGTTGCCGTATCTGATGAAGGATTATAATCTCCTTCCACTGTATTTCCATTTAAATCCACTACTACCATATTGTCGGAAGACAATTCATTATATGGAACCCCACTGGGTTTGATAACAAACAAGCCCTTTTCCCGGTCAATCCCACTTACATTCCCCCACGTAAATGTAACCAGATTATACTCTGGCAGCAGCATATTTGCCTCATAAACCTCTTTTTTCAATTTTTCCAACATATTTTTCTGTTCCTTTCTTTTATTTTTTAAGCCCGCTCCTCATCTATAAAGCAGTAGGCTCTTTCCCTTTAAAATCAGCTATTCCAGATTTGCATGCCTGGAAAATTCACCCTCAAGCACTATATTCCGCTTCTCTGCCAGCGGAATAACAATCGTATCTCCCAATACCAGCAGACACTGCTCAAACAAGCTCCCGGATGGTAAAATCGTACGTTTCATATTCTCATAATGAACCTTTGGAGTAAATGCAGGTATTTCAACTAATACATCTGCCATCTTCCCCAGAGAAGACTCCTTCTTTATCGTAAACACGGCGATATTGCCTCCCAGCTTTTTTGCCTTATTTACGACATTGATTAATCCGCTGGTTTCGCCGGAACCGGAGCCGACAATCAGCAGATCGCCCTTTTCAAAGGCCGGAGTCGTCGTGTCTCCTACAACATAGCTTTCAAATCCCAAATGCATCAACCGCATCGCAATTCCCCGCATCATGAGAAGAGAACGCCCCGCCCCGCTGACATATACCTTTTTTGCTTTCAAAATTTCACCAACTAACAAATCCACCTGGTTTTCATCTATCTTTTGAAGTGTTTCTGCAATTTCTCTTGCAGCCGCCGCCGCTACATTTTTTATCTCCATATTTCCTCCTGCTGTACACACAGCTTTGTCCGTCAAGACAGACTATCTACTGCTTCTCTTTCTATTTGAATTCCGCTTCTGTATTTTTCGATATATCTTTCAAATCCTGCCATCTCTTTTTCATCTGGATTCATAACAATCTTACTGCTGCCTGAAAATACCTTTTCCAAGTAAGCCTGAAGCTCTCCTTTCTGTTCTTCCAGCATATAAGCTGCAAGCAGAGCCATTCCCCAGGCGCCTCCCTCTCCGGCATGCTCCATCACTGATACAGGAGCGCCAAGAGCTGCCGCCAAAAAACGCTGCGCCACGCCTGTCGTCTTAAATAATCCGCCGTGCCCTGTCAACGTATCTATTCTTACATTTTCCTGTTTGAGAAGATCCACCCCAACCTTCAGCATCGACATAGAGGAAAAAAGATGTGCCCGCATAAAATTGGCCAGCGTAAATTTACTATCCGGTGTTCTGACGAACAAAGGCCTTCCTTCTGGTACATGAATAATCGTTTCACCCGAATAAAATCCGTAAGCCAATAAACCTCCGCAATCCTCATCGCCCTCCAGCGCCTGACGATACAAAATTTCAAAAAGTCTGTCCTTATCGCATGAAATACCCAATCCTTCTGCAAATTCTCCAAACAGCGAAACCCAGGCATTGAGATCAGAGGTTCCGTTATTTACATGAATATTGGCCGCCAAATGTCCCTCTGGGGTCGTTACCAGGTCAATTTCCGGATATACCTTACTCAGCTCCTCTTCTAAAATGATGATTGCAAAAACAGACGTCCCCGCTGAAACGTTACCTGTCCGTCTTGCAACGCTGTTAGTAGCAACCATGCCAGTTTCCGCATCCCCTTCAGGCGGGCAGACGGGAACGCCTGCTTCCAGTTTTCCTGTTGGATCTAAAAGCTCTGCTCCTTCCTTTGTCAAAGCTCCTGCAGCTTCTCCCGCCAGCATGATTTCAGGAAGAATATCCTTCAGTCTCCAATTATAATTTTTTTCTGCAATAAGCTGTTCAAATGCGCGAATCATTCCTTCATCATAATTCTTTGTTTTAATATCAATTGGAAACATACCGGAAGCATCCCCGATTCCCAGTACCTTTTTTCCTGTCAGTTTCCAATGTACATAGCCAGCCAGAGTCGTCATAAAAGCAATATCTTTTACGTGCTCCTCATCATTTAGAATTGCCTGATACAGATGTGCAATGCTCCACCTCTGCGGAATATTATATTCAAATAATTTTGTCAGCTCCTCGGAGGCTCTTTTGGTGATGCTGTTGCGCCACGTCCGAAACGGCACCAGTAATTCATTCCATTGGTCAAATACCAGATATCCATGCATCATTGCACTGAATCCTATCGTCCCGATTTTTGTCAGAACAATATCATATTTCTGCTTCACCTGTTCCGCCATATCACGATAGCTGCTCTGCAGTCCTGTCCATACTTCATCCAATGAATAGGTCCATATCCCCTGTTCCAGGCGATTTTCCCACTCATAGTTTCCAGAAGCAATCACTGTATATGCTTCATCAATCAGAACAGCTTTTATGCGGGTAGAGCCAAATTCGATTCCCAACGAGGTTTTTCCGTTTTTTATTGCCTCTCTTGCATAATCTATCTCCATCTGTTTCCTCCCTCTCTGTCATTTATTAAAATTACCGCTGGTATTACGGGTAATACATTCCACCAGATTATTCATACATGAGGTCATGGTTACCTCCCTGTTCCAGGCTACGTATGTGTCTCTGGAGCTGAGCGGCGGATCCATAGGGATTTCCGTAAGCTGAGAATATCTGTAATCCATCTGTGCAATTTCTTTTGTAACGATTGCCAGGCCAAATCCCTCAAGCGCCAGATTCAGCATGATCGCTGTACTTCCCACCTCCATATATGCTTTGAACTGTACCCCCATTTTCTCCAGCTTTTCATCAAACAGCTTTCGCGTATGCGTATTGGAACAATGCATGATAATGGGAAATTCAGCTAATGCGCTCCACTTCAGAGGAGCGACCTTGGCCAGTGCGGCGTATTTTTCTCCACTTACGACAACCTCATGCATCTCTGTAATTTTTACAAATTCCAGCCTGTCATCATCCACACATTTATTCAATAATCCAATATTAATATCCTTTTTCAGCAGACCCTTTATTGTCTGTTCGGAATTCGAATAAATAAGCTCTCTTATCAGCACGTTCGGATACATATTGCAGTATTCCCGGATAACAGGTATCATAAAATATATAAAAAGATCATCTCCTCCGCCTATAGAAATTTCTCCATAGTCCGAATAACTGATGCGTGAAATCTGATTCACCGTTTTTTCCATAATGTCCATGCTCTGTTTCACACCATCAAACAGGATTTTTCCTGCCTGCGTCAGCTCGATTCCTTTTTGGTTGCGATACAGCAGCTGGCATCCGATCTTTTCCTCCAGCTTCGCCATCGCTTTGCTGAGCGCAGGCTGAGAAATATGAATTTCCTCAGCAGCTTTTGTAATATTTTTTGCCAAAGCAATACGGTAAAAATAATACTCATTAATTTCAAAAAACATATTTCTCCTCCTGTATCAGTCCCCTTCTGTCCGTCATTCACGTCTTCGCAAGAGCGGAAAAATCTGTTTTTAAATGTTCATAAATCCTGTCATAAATCTGATGATATTGCCTGTATTTTGCGGCTTCCGTTTCATTCCATTGAATCGTTTTATCCTCTTTGATGAACCGGTCACATGCAGAAGGAATATCCGAAAAGGCTCCTGCTCCTACACCTGCGAGAATCGCGGCTCCGTATGCAGGCCCTTCTTCCTGCTGCATTGTGTGTATGTCACATCGGTATAAATCTGCCAGAATTTTCTGCCATACGGGGCTTCTGCTTCCGCCGCCGCAGACCCTCATATCCGTTATGCTCACACCTAATTCCTTCAATATATTGTTGCAGTCGGCCAGACAGTATGCCACGCCCTCCATGATCGCCCGCAGTAAATGCCCCTGGCTATGTATGTTGCTCAGGCCGACAAATGCTCCTCTATAATCAGGCTCCATATGCGGTGTACGTTCCCCCAGTAAAAATGGCAAAAAAATCAGTTTATCACTGCCAATGGGAATTTCCTTTGTCATCTGATTTATTACCTCATGGATATTGCGGCCCTCCTTCAATGCCTGAAGAATAAAATCCTGACAGAACTTTTCCTTAAACCACTCAAGAGACAGTCCGGCAGACTGAGGCCCGCCCATGGTATGATAGCATCCCGGCACGGCGCAGCAGCATAAATGCAGACCGCCCTCCGGTACTGCAGCGTAATGATCCAAATGGGAATATACGACCGCAGAGGTCCCTATCGTTGTAAACGCCTGTCCCTCTCTTACAACACCTGTTCCTATCGCAGCGGCCGCATTGTCGCTTGCTCCTGCTACCACAACTGTATTTTCTGACAGCCCAAGCTCCTCTGCAATCTCCGGCAAAAGAGTTCCCGTAACCTCCTGAGATTCATATACGTTTCCCAGCAATTCTCTGGGAATATTCAACAGCTCCAGCACCGTATCTGACCAGCATCTGTTTTTTACATCCAAAAGCTGCATTCCTGTTGCGTCAGATACATCTGTCGCAAAAGCCCCTGTCAGGACATAACGAATATAGTCTTTCGGAAGAAGTATCTTTTTGCACTTTGCATAAACCTCCGGCCGGTTTTCTCTCACCCACATGATTTTAGCTGCTGTCCAGCCCGCCAGAGGCGGATTAGATGTAATATCCAGCCACTTCTCCAAAGACATCATTTCTTTCATTTTTTGAGCCTGTCTGCCGCTTCTCTGATCACACCATATGATGGATCTTCCCATAGGCTGGCAGGATTCATCCAGCATTACAAGGCCATGCATCTGTCCGGTCAAGCCAATCCCCGCAACATCCTCCTTGTTCACCTTTGATGCTTCAACAATTTTCTTCACAGCGGACAACACCGCTTTTTTCCAATCAAGAGGATCCTGCTCAGCCCATCCGTTTGCCGGTTCATACATGGGATAACCTGCTGATGCCTGGGCTTTTATATTTCCTGTCTCATCAATTAAAACGGCCTTTGTCGCACTCGTTCCTATGTCAACACCTATTAAATATGTCATTGCTTCACTCCTTTCCTGCATATTCTGCCTGACGGCGCAGTTCCCGGATATTTACCTTCATATCGCCTTCAAAAACTGCTTTCCCGGATACGATAATATTTGCTCCGGCCGAAACTACGGATCTGATATTCCAAGCCGAAATTCCTCCGTCCACCTCTATTGGTTTTTCCTGCCCATATATTTTCATCTTCCTTTTAAGCTCAGCAATTCTTTCAACAGATTCAGGTATAAAGCTCTGTCCCTCCAGTCCCGGTTCCACCGTCATCAGTTGAATCACATCTGCAAGATGAAGAAGCTGCCCGTCCAGAACTTCCAGGCTTGTACCTGGTTTTATCGCAATTCCAGCCTTCATTCCCAGAGATTTTATTTTAGTCAGAGTTGTTTTTACATCCTTGCACGCTTCATAATGAACTGTCAGCACATCTGCCCCCGCAAGCTTCATTTTTTCTGTAAAACGTATTGGTTCATCCACCATCATATGTACATCAAAGACAAGATCGGATGATGAACGAATACTTTGAATCATTTTCATTCCGAAGGATAAATTAGGAACAAAGCTTCCATCCATCACATCGAGATGTATATAGTCAGCTCCGCTTTCCTTCAATTTCTTTAACTGTTCTCCCAGGCAATTATAATCAGCCTCCAAAAGAGAAGGTGCAATCTTATACATAGAGCCGTTCACCCCCTGATAGCTCTATACAGCTTTTTTGTTTCTGCAACAGGATCTGCAGCTTTGAAGATTCCGCCTCCTACAATAATTATGTCCGGTTTCTGCTCTGTATATAAATCTAATGACTGGTATGTGATCCCTCCTGCAACTGCCACGGCAGCTTTTCTACAGTATTTTCTTATTTCCTTTAAATCCTCCAGGGGCGTACGTCCCATAGCCTGTTCATCCACCCCCGTATGAACTGCAATCACATCCACGCCTATCTCCTCCAGCTCTTCTACCTTGGATTTCATCTCCTGTACGCAAATCATATCCGCTACTATTTTCTTTCCGTTTTCTTTTGCTGCCCTGACACTGTCTGCCAGTGTAGAGTACTCCGTAACGGCCAACACTGTAACGTAATCAGCGCCCTTTTTAAACAACTCGTCTGCCTCGTAATACCCCGCATCCATAATCTTGGAATCACAGAGAATTTCCACATTCCTTGATATTTTCCGAATATCCTCTATGATACCCACGCCATACTGCAAAACGTAGGGCGTCCCCAGCTCAATAATATCCACATATTCCTGAACCTCCTGAAACAGCTCCAACAGCTTATCGGGCGGCAGCGTATCCATAGCTATCTGCAATTTCATAATCTCTCAATCCTCCTGTTCGTATCCCATACCCCACGCGATAAAATCCGGTTTTTCTAATTGTCTTGCTTCTATCTCCTGGAAAAATTTTTTATTTTTTACAGATGATTCCCTCGTCCAGCTAAAAGGTTCATCATACCACGCATCCAATACCTTCTTTGCTGCTTCTGAGGCAAGTATTCTGGCGCCAAGACAAAGAATCTGAGCATCCGCACTCTTTCTTGCACGCTCCGCAGAATAGCATTCACTCACATTTGCCGCACGGATACCCCAAAAACAATTCGCCATATGGCAAAATCCAATCCCTGTGCCGCAGATCAGAAGCGCCAGACGACATTCATCTTTCTGTATTGCTTCACATACTCTGGTTGTAGTGTCCGCGGGAGAATTGTAGGATTCTTCAAACGTCGGGTTGACATCCAATACTATCTCCGCATTCTTTTCTGTTATCAGATATTCCTTTAATATCTCCTTCAGCTCATATCCTACCGGATCACATCCCAATGCAATTTTCACCTTTCCCATAATTCCTTATTCTCCTTTCAGTGAATCCGCTTCCTGTTTCTTTGAAACAATTCATAATTTGTCTGATATAAATCCTTGTACACAGCATAGCTTTCCTGGTATCGCTCTTGATTTTCCGTCCTCGGATAGACGATTTTGTCCTTCAGCCGGACCATCTCTCTGCATGCCTCCCGGTAATTTTTATATTGCCCCGTGCCGACCGCCGCTGTGATCGCTGCTCCGAGACACGACTGCTCATGATTGTCTGCAATGTAAACCGGTTTGTCGAAAATATCCGCTTCCATCTGCAAAAAAACATCGCTTCTGGCTCCGCCGCCGGAAGCAATCATCGTTTCAGTTGTAATCCCGCTCTCCTCAAAAATCATAAAAGTAGTCTTCATTCCCAGAATGATTCCCTCCATCACACTTCTGGTCATATGAGCGCGGCCATGAGACAACGTCAGCCCAAAGAAAATCCCCTGTGCATCCGGGTCGTTTACGGGGGAACGCGAGCCACTTAAATAGGGAAGAAAAACAAGGCCGTTGCTTCCGGGCTCCGCCGTATCCGCCAAAGCTGACATTTCATCATAGGAATTCATATGAAGGATGTTATTTTTCAGCCATTTTAAAGCCGCTCCGCCGCAGAGATTCGCCCCCATCCAAAACCACATATTCTTTTTTGCATGACAAAATGTATTTACCCGAAATAATCTGTCAAAAACCGGCCGCTGCGTCGCACAATTCACCGAACAGGAGGTTCCTATATTGGCGATCCAGGGACTTTCCTCACTGATAACGCCATTCCCGATCTGCTGCATAATAGAATCACCGCCGCCATAAATAACAGGAGTGCCTTCCCGCAGCCCTGTTTCTTCCGCACATTTCACATTTACAGCTCCTGCGGTTCCGTCTGACTCATAGCAATCCGGAAACAGGCTGTGATCCATACCGAATTGATCCGCCAGCTCCCACGCCCATTCTCCCCGCCTTGTGTCAAACATCAAGGTAGCGGAGGCGTCGGAATAGTCCGTCGCAATCTCTCCGCACATCTGATACCGAATATAATCCTTCGGCAGCATGACCTTATAAATCTTCTCGTAATTCCATTTTTCGTTTTCCTTCACCCAAAGCAACGACGTTAACAGAAAACCAGAAGACAAGTCATTTAATGTTATTTCTTTATATCTTTTTTCCCCGACCACTTCATATACGTCTAAGGTCTGCCTGGAGGCTCTCTGATCACACCATATAATCGCATTGCGGATCAGTTCTCCATTCCGGTCTACCATAACCAATCCATGCATCTGTCCTGAAAAACTGATTCCCTGAATTTCTTCTGTCCTTTGTCCGAGTCCAGCCGTAATTTCACAGATAGTTTCCCTGGTTTTTTCCCATATCAGTTTCATATCCTGCTCTGCAAACAGTGCATTCGGCTTACTTATATCATATTCCCGATGCGAGACAGCAACCGTCCGTCCTGTCTCATCCGTCAGCAAAGTCTTGACACTGGAAGTCCCAATGTCTATTCCCATAAAAAGAGCCATTTTTCCACCCCACCTAAGAGCAAAGGACTGATGTCTCTCCACACCAGTCCTCAGCCCCAAAATTTCTCCGATTCTTTCCAATCGGACTTATAATTTCGTAATAGCAAATACTGCTTTTACCGCTTTATCCTCAAAATTGACCAGTTGATACTTTGTTCCCGCCGGTAAAAAGAAGGTATCCTCAGGCCTTAGCTGAAAGGATTCCTGAAGCTCTGTCAGATTGATCGTGATCGGTCCGTCAATACAAAAAACTGCTGCATCTCCTTCATGACAGTCCTCTTCTGAACAGCGAGGGCCATACCCGCCCGGCGGAAGAATGAACTCTCCGTAATGTCCATAATCATTACTTCCGATAAAACGCATCAGCATAGGGTATTTTGTCCCGTGGATATTATTCAGCTTATCACAGTCTCTCACCGCATATACCGCCTGCGGATACTGTCTTGCCTCTTTTCCGTCCACCGGCCAGCTTCCTATATCATCGGTGCATCCCTGCCGGGAAACATTTTTTATTACACTACGCATATCCGGCAAAGCATCATTACAGGGACCTTTATAGAATTTTGTCTCTGCATCGGTAGGAATATGAGCGGGGGGAATATCCTCTCCCCAGGCCTTCGGCGTAATAAAATACAGCACCCTCACCTTTTGGTCAGAAAAATTATGCGCCTTATGCCATGCTTCCTGCGGCATAAAAAGTCCGTCTCCTGTTTCCAGCCATGCGAACTGACCGTTTCCGCTTCTCTGAACAATCGGTCCCTTTAAGATATAATAAAATTCATCTCCGGGATGAATATCCAGCGGATCAAATGCACCGCCCGGCCCCAGCTCATAGATACCCAGCATAAATGTATCTGTGCTGACAATTGTAAACGTGTTGTCACTGGTAAAGGCATTATCCGGCGGATACAATGCTGTGCTGTACTCCTCCTTTCGGATCAGCCGCGGATATTTTTTCCCGTCTGCAAATGGAAACCTTGTCAAAATATCTGATAATTTCGGCATATCATTCTCCTTATATTTACTTACCGTTTCTCATAACGGTAATGATTTCTTTCGCGCCATCTTTCAAAATTTCATATGCTGTACTTGTCAGCGTATGATAGTAAGTTCTTTCAGGATTCTCCTCAATAATTTTCTGAAGCTTCGGGGCTGCCTGGATAGACAGATAAGTATAATAATTTATTTTTGACATTCCTGCTGTAATAGCCGCCTGCAAATCTTTAAACTCCACTCCTGAACTTCCATGCATAACCAGCGCTGTCTCCTCCGGTACTGCCGCACGAATTTCTTCAAGTCTTTTTATATCCAGCACGGGAGTTTCCTCATAAAATCCATGCTCTGTACCGATGCATACTGCCAGCGCATCACAGCCCGTTCTTACTGCAAAATCCTTTGCCACCTCCGGATCTGTATAAAATCCGGTCTTATCCTTTGGATCAATGCCTCCATGATTTCCGAATCCCGGCATCCGTCCAATCTCTGCTTCAACCGTAATTCCAAGCGGATGCAGCATTTCGCATATTTCTTTGACATTTGACACATTTTCTTCGTACGGAAGATAAGAGCAATCATACATTACCGATGAAAAACCACATTTCAATGCTCTCAGGCACATATTGACACTCAGGCCGTGATCCAGATTGACTGCCACCGGAACAGATGCCTTTTTTGCACATTCTACCATAAACGGTCCGATTACCTCCAAAGGAATATCCTTCTCATGTGCACTTGCATGATCCAGTATCACAGGTGTCTTCAATTCTTCTGCCGCATCAACCACTGCTCTTACAATATCAAAGGACGGTGTATTGATTGCAGCGATTGCCATCCGATTTTTCCGCGCCTCCATCAACATTTCTTGCATATTAACCAGCATAATTAAGCAAATCCTCCTGTAGTTAAAATTTATATTTTTTCGTATAGCGTCGTAAAGCATCAAATTACAGAGCGCCCGAAGAGATATTAAATACTATAAATTCAAATAAGACTTTTTTACTATATTACTGAAAACTCTGTGTCTCCTTAAAACATGAAGCGCATCTTTCTCCGGTGTATAGCAACACGCTGTTTTGGAAAACTGTCTGCTGGCTTCACTCAAATCCTTATAACACCCAAATTGCACTGCACACAACATTGCCAAACCGTGAATCCCCGCCTCTGTATTTTCAAGCGTATATATCCTTTTCCCTGTAATATCTGCTTTTATCTGCATATACGCAGAGGATCGTGACACCCCGCCTGACGCAGTAATTTTATTTATTCTGACTCCGCAGTCGTCGGCCAGATCAAACAACTCTGCTGTTTCGCAGCTAAGGCCCTCCAATATTGCCCTGTACAAATGATAAATATCAGCGGTCGTATCCATTCCAATAAAAGAACCCATGGGTACGTCTATGTCTGGAAAATACGTATTGGACAGATACGGTAAAAAAATAATTCCTGATGAATCCCCTGGACAATTCTGGTTCAAATGATCGTATATACTGCATCCCTCCCTCTTACAGATCTGACGGAGCCCGGAAGCAAAATTATTTACAAACCATTTAATACAGTTTCCATGCATCAGTCTGCTGAGCAGAGAAATATACATTCCTTTTTGTATAAAAGGCTCTATCTGCAGACCGGCATTTTTCAATTGCTCTGTCTGCTCATTGCCAACCAGAAGATTTAATGCCTCAGTAGATCCTTCTCCTAATACGGCATCTCCGGGGACTACTGCGCCGCCCCCAATCGCCGCACTGATC
Organism: Lachnospiraceae bacterium; assembly: GCA_030524705.1. Taxonomy (GTDB): domain Bacteria; phylum Bacillota; class Clostridia; order Lachnospirales; family Lachnospiraceae; genus Choladousia. Next base: position 27,587 of record JAUNGD010000037.1, read on the forward strand.
TGATCATGGCATCCAACCAGAATTTTTACTTCCGCGGGGAGATTCAGTTCCTCACTGACCTCCCTGCGGATGTTCCCCAAAAACGTGCCTGCACTGGTCACCTGCGGAAACAAATTCAGATCAATTCCATATGCATCCGCAAGCTTGTCTGACCAGCGGTAAGTATTGATGTCATAAAACAACGTATTGGAGGCTGTCGAATAATCGTACGCTGCCTCTCCAGACAGCATATATGCGACAAAGCTGTCAACAAACAGAATCTTTCTGGCCTTCTCAAACACTTCCGGTCTCGTTGCCTTCCAGTAGTTGTATTGATTCACCGTCGCTATACGCGGCTGGGTCTTCCCTGTTATTTCATACAGCTCCTTTTCCGGGATGCGTCGTTCCAGACATTTCCATACCTCCGTATTACGGCTGTCTATGTACGTCATCCCGTCATCCATAAGCAGACGGTCTCCTTCGTCCAGGAATGCGATCGTCTCCCCCAGGGAAGACACCGCCGCCGCTTTCACTTCAGAAGCTGCAGAAGATATTTCCTTCAGAACATCTCTTACACTGTTCCAGATTACAGACAGGCTTAAACAAGCCCATCCATTACGGTTTTTTAAAATTTTGTACTCCCGCTGGGCACTCTTTTTGACCATACCCTCCTGACTCACCACAGATGCCTTACATCCCGAAGTTCCGACATCAATACCTATAAAATCCATATATTCCCCGCTAAATCCTACCAGCTGTAGTTATCAATATTGCTGGAATCCAGAGCGATCAGTCCAAAGTAAATATTTTCTCCTGTGACAGTCGCTTCTACATTTTCCAGACCCTCTACTGCAAATGTATCGCCATCTGCATATTCTGTACCGTTCAGCATTTCATTTGCCGCATAAACAGCCGTATATGCCAGATATGCCGGCTCAGTTACGTATGCACTCTTAACTGTGCCGTCTTCAATATAAGGACGAATAACATCCGGCAGAGTCAATCCCGTAATGTACACGCTCTCCTCAATCGTTCCCTGCTCTACAGCTTCTTTTACTGCAGCCGCTGCAGAATGCGGTTCATATCCAGAGATACCGATGATAGCCTGAACATCGGGATTTGCAAGCAACAGGTTCTCAGCATTCTGTTTTGCTACCTCTGTATCGTCATCAGACCACGTTGTTGCAACAATCTCCATATCCGGGTAGTTCTCCGCAATTTCATCTTCAATACCTGCGAGACGATCCTGCTGATTACCTGCGCTGATGCCGCCGCCCATAACAGCAATTTTTGCATCCTCTGCCACATCCTTGGCAACATCCTGCACAAACATACGCCCGCACTCATAATCGCTCGCTGAATTTACATAGAAGGAACGAGCACTCTCTGCGCTGTCTGAATCATACGTAAGAACAAGAATTCCCTGTTCTACAGCCTTATCAATAGAGGCCTTGCATCCGGCCGCATCATTTGTAGCAATGATGATTGCATCCGGCTGTGCAACAATCGCATCCTCAAGCATATTGATCTGCTCTGTCGGATCAGCATTCGCCGGTCCGCTGATGATTACCTCAATCCCCAGATCCTTTCCGGCATCCTCCGCACCTGTACATGAGTATACATTCCACGCACCGGCAACCTCTTTCGGCATGAAATAAATCGTCTTGTCTCCACTCTCCTCGGCGGAAACCGGTAAACACATTCCTGCTGCCATAAGTCCTGCAAGAGCAATTGAAGCAATTTTTCTGATTTTCATAGTAATCCTCCTTTGAATAAAATATAGTTTTGCTGAATTTTCCAGGCCTTTGAAAAATTCTTTTATAAAATCCCCCTGCTTTTGTCAGGAGTCATTTATCCCTTTTCTCTATGGTTAAATTCCAGGTTTCCTATAATGACTGCGAGCAAAATGATAGCTCCCAGAATTGCCGATTGATAGTACGCGCTGACATGAACAATATTCATACCACTCTTGAGGTATCCGATAACCAGGATACCAATAAAAGTACCAAACAGCGTACCTTTACCACCGTTAATACTGATGCCTCCCAGCAAACACATAGTAATCGCATCAAATTCGTATCCGTCTCCCAGCGCAGCCTCGATACCCTGCATTCTGGAAAGGATTACAATGCCTGCCAGACCGGAAATAAATCCATTTAACGTAAACAGCCCCATTCTGTATTTCTTTACCTTAATACCCGAAAATTCTGCTGCACTCGCATTATTTCCGATGGCCCGAATATCAAGTCCAAACCGGGTGTATTTCATTCCAAAAGCAAATATGGCAAAAACTACAATGACAAGAATAAACGAATACGGAATAACTCCAAACAGAGTACTGTTTCCAAACCAAAAGAAAGATTCATCGGGAAAACCGCGCATCGGTCCGCCTTTACGGAACACATAACACAACCCTCTGAAAGCTGTCATTGTACCAAGTGTTACGATTACCGGCTGCATATTCAAAACCGCAATCATAAAACCATTCATCAGACCGATAAGCGTTGCCACTGCCAGCGCTAAAATCACGGCTGCCGGAATCGGCACAGAATTCTGCATCAAAGCCCCTGCCGTAAATGCGGAAAAACACATGACAGAGCCGACAGAAAGATCAATATCACCAGTCAGCATCACAAGGGACATAGACGCAGCAATCAATCCGATCTCAGCAAACTTCGACGTGATGTTTGTAAAATTTGCCATTGACGCATAGACAGCAGACTGTGTAGAAAACCCAATCAGCATTAGTATCAGGATTCCGATCAGGATCACATATCTTCTAAGATTGTAGTTTGAAAGAATTTTTTTCAACTGTATCTTCATTTATTTCTGTACACCCCCAAACCTTTTCTTTTGAAGACTGCTGAATTCTGCAAAAACTGAACGAGCATGGATACCAGAATCAGGATTCCGGTAAGCGCTGTTACCCAATAGTCCGTAGAACGAGCCAGAATCATACCATTATTCAAAATCGCCATCGTAAAAGCTCCAAAAACGATACCCAGAACTCTGCCGTATCCTCCGCTCATGCTGGCTCCTCCCAACAGCACGATCGCTAAAAGAGTATTGATCGTACCTCCTCCGATTTTGGAAGCAAGAATATTCTGATAAATGCTGGAATACAGAATTGCCGCTACTGCTACCAGAATACCGGAAAAAACATAGGCGCTCCTTTTCGTCCTTCCAACATGTATTCCCGCCTGTGTCGCCGCATCACTGTTTCCTCCCACCGCATAAATCCTTCGCCCCAATCTCGTCTTTGAAAGTATAACCGCCACAAGAACTGCCATAGCAATAAAACAGAGAAACGGAACCGGAATGATGCCGAATAATTGTTTTGATCCCAGAGCGATCATGAAAGGCTTCGTAATAATATAGGTCTCTACACTGAACATTAACGCAATTCCCCGTATCAGATTCTGAGCCGCAAGAGTTACGATCAGATCCGGCAGATTAATCTTAGTCACCAAAAATCCTTTCAAATATCCGACAATTGCTCCCCCGATCACTACAATAAGAAAGATCACAATAAACGGGAGCTGCTTCGATTCAAGAAATCCAGTCAGCACACACAGTAAAGAAAGAGTAGAACCGATAGAAATATCAATGCCGCCAGTCAATACGATCAAAAACAATGCAACACCCAAAATACCGTTAATAGATACCTGCTTCATAATCGTTTTTATATTACTGAAGGCGATAAACCTCGGTGTAATGACTGTAAAAAGGATGATCAACAGCAACATGGAAATCAAAGGAGCCAGATCCTGCGTTCTTTTCTTATTCTTCACTTCTCTCACTCCTTTCCGCCGGATGCCAGTTTAAGAAGGCGATCCTGTTCCAAACCCTCTGTCTTTAAAGCCGCAGCAATCCTGCCCTTGTGCATGATCAAAATGCGATCTGTCATCCCCAGTACTTCCGGTGCCTCCGATGAGATTAAAATAATTCCCAAATCTTCGGTTTTTACCAGTTGATCAATCAAATTGTAAATCTCTGCTTTGGCGCCGACATCGACACCTCTTGTCGGTTCATTTAGGATCAGGACCTTCGGATGAATTGACAGCCATTTCGACAAAACAACCTTCTGCTGGTTTCCTCCCGAGAGAAGATTTACATGAGTATTACGGTCAACCGCTTTAATTGCAAGCGTCTTCATATATTCATCACAGATTTCCTTGTTCCTTGGCCAGTCAATGAGCATTCCCTTTCTGTGCAGATCACAACCCACCATGGAAATATTCTCAAACACGGACATTCCCTTTACAAAGCCGTCTTTCTTTCTGTTGAGAGGAACATAGGCCACCTTATTTTGCACCATACTGTCTATGTTCCCTTTTTTAATCGTATTTCCATCGAGAATTATTTCACCTTTATCTGCTTTTAAGTATCCGAATAAAGTCTCCGCCAATTCTAAAGTACCGGAACCTGCCAGCCCGTAAATTCCAAGTACCTCTGATTTCATCAGCTCAAAATCAACATCCTCAAAATTTTTTCCGCTGAGTCCTGAAACCTTGAGCAAAACCTCGTCATTCTGTGTCGGCGTATGAACATAATACTCATCGAGTTCACGTCCAACCATTTTATTGATCATGACTTCAACCGGCGTATCCTTTACTTCTACAACATCTACCACTGTTCCATTCCGCAGTATCGTTACCCTGTTGCAAATATTTTCAATCTCAACCATCTTATGTGAAACATATATAATCGTGATTCCCTGACTATTCAGCTTCCTGATAAAATTAAAAAATATTTCGACCTCATTTTCCGGCAAAGCTGCAGTGGGCTCGTCCATGATAATCAGCTCTGCATTCATAGACATTGCCTTTGCAATCTCTACCATCTGCTGTTCATGAATACTGAGATCACTTCCCATAGCAGTTACATCAATATCCACACCCAGTCTGTTAAGAACCTGTCTTGCATCCTCCAGCATTCTCTTTTTCTGAACCATTCCAAATTTACTCACATAATCCCGTCGGTTCAAAAAAATGTTTTCTGCCACGGTCATATTCGGAAAAATATTCAATTCCTGATGCATCAGTGCAATCCCATCGTCTGCCGCCTCATCAATGGAGGTATAAGAAACCTCTCTGCCTTTAAACATGATCGTACCAGACGTCCGGGTGTACAACCCTGTCAAGATTTTTAAAAGAGTGGACTTGCCGGCACCATTTTCACCTATTAAGCCCATAATCTCGCCTTTTTTCACATCAAGACATGCATGATCCAAAACCTTGGCACCGGGAAATACTTTGTCAATATCTTTCATACGAAGAATATATTCATCCAATCTCTTCTACCCTTCCTTTCAATGCCTTGTAAAATATATCTCATTACTCTTTTTATACCTCAGGCGCCTCCGGCATTCCGCAGTTATTGCAAAAATGCTTCAGCATTACCATATCTTCACAGGAATTATTCACGATCAGGACACCTTCATTTGCCCGTTTGTGTGACACGAAAAATTCATCCTTCGTCATCTGATTTATTCGTATTACATTTGGCGATTCACATTCCAGGTCTCCGAACATTCCATGACCGGACAGAAGAATACAGCCGTATGCAGCCTTATCCTTAATCAGTGCAGATTTACCAGGTCTTATTGTCAATTCCTTTGCACCAAAATACGGATTTCCATAAGTAATCCATTTAGATACATACTCCTCCGTCTCGCTTTCAATGATTGGACGACGGAAATACTTTTTACGATAATAAGGATCTGTATTTATCTCCCAGTCAATCAGGCTCATAGTATATTCATACTCATCTTCCGCTTCCTCCGGTACAAGATTGTTCATCTCATCATGTGAGAATGCCGGATAATGGTTATCCGTATAATTCTCAAATACCGCATAGGATTCACTCATCCACTGCGGCTCATACGTACACCATGCACCACAGCCATGGAGAACACCCGCCGGAGTATACCAGCCTGTTCCAAGCTCCAGGCGATATGCTCTGGAAAGCTCTACAATTTTATTCTCCTTCGTATCAAAATCTCTGAGCCTTTCCAGTACTTCCTCCTTCGTTACAGATGGATCAATCCCCAGATAAGTAATAACATTCGCATTTGCGGCAGACATATTCATCTGCGGCGGATAGTAGTACGCTTCCGGCTTCATGACTGCTCCCGGCTTACAGCATGCCGCGGCTTCTGTCGGATGAACATGAAAGAAAGAGGTCGTCGCATAATCATAAAATTTTGAGAACATCGGCCACCGTCCGTATTTATTCCAAAGTTCTTCTCCAATCAGCTCTTCCTTTAATTCCTCTACTACATCTTTAAAAAAAATACGTTCTCCATCGCAGTCTACATATTGCATACCGAGGTTTTCCGGTGCATTCTTCACTCCGTGTTCTACCGGAGCCGTTGCACAAAACCAACGCTCCTCAATCATTCCCAATTCATTTCCGTAATAAGTATAATCGTCCGGATGCAGCCGAAGCCTCCTTCCCGGCATCCATGAATCTCTGGGAATAAAATCCGGGACCATACGAAGAATTCCATTGTTTTTTTTCATTGAATTTTCCAATACCTTATTTGCCATGTTGTACCCTCCCAATCATTCACCGCCTAAAATGCAGCATTTTGCTTAATACTTCTTATTTTTTTGTATTTTTCTTGTGCGTTTTATTCATTTTACCTTTGTTGCATCTGGTTGTAAAATGAATAATTCTCATTGGGTACATGACTGAAAGTTATGGCGGAATTTACACTAATTCATAAGAAATGCCAAATAAGTAAACATATAAGATAAAATAAATTTATTTTTACTAACGAGAAAAAAAATATCTAACCAGAAAAAATAGCATCTTTTCTGGTTAGATATAACAAATTTCGCTGTGTTATATTTCATAAATCTGCCCAAAATTCAGATTTAGAAAGCATATAAATTAATTATTGTATTATTCAAAAAAGTACAAATCATTCAGCTATTTATAGCTTGAGCTAATAGTTGACTGTAATAAAAAATTTCCTATCTTTCCTTCTCCATATACTTCATATAATTCGTCACCATCATCGCGATCTTGAACGTCAGCGCATC
>JAUNGD010000122.1 GCA_030524705.1 Lachnospiraceae bacterium
AAAGAGAATAAGAGGAGAACTGGCAGATGATAAAGACAATTTTGTGGGATGTAGACGGGACGCTTCTGGACTTTTCCAGGTCGGAAAGCTGCGGAATACGCAGCTGCCTGGAGGAGATTGGATTTCGCGGCTGTAATGACGCGATGCTGGAACGGTATGCCAGGATCAACGACAGATACTGGAAAGCTCTGGAACGGGGCGAGGTGACAAAGCAGGAGGTTCTTCTCGGGCGGTTTGAGACGTTTTTCCGGGAGGAAGGGATTTCCTGTGAGGATGTCGCCGCTTTCAATGACTCGTATCAGAGGAAGCTGGGAGAGTTGTTCTTTGAAAATGAAAATGCGATTCAGCTCTGCCGGAAGCTGCATGGACGGGCAGCGCAGTATGTTGTGACAAACGGAACCGTGCAGGCTCAGAAAAACAAATTAAAAAATTCCGGTTTGGGCGAATGTATGGACGGCGTGTTTATTTCGGATGAGATAGGCGTGGAAAAGCCCGGGAAAGGCTTTTTCGACCATGTTTTTGCCGAGATAGGCCCTGTCAACCGGGATGAGGTCATGATTGTCGGCGATTCCCTGACCAGCGACATGAGAGGCGGCAACAATGCGGGAATCCTGTGCTGCTGGTACAATCCGCAGAATAAGCCGAATACGGCAGGGGTGCGGATCGACTATGAGATCAGAAGCCTTTGGGATGTAGAGAAAATTCTTGGGTAAAGCGGGCGGCTGCTTTGGAAAACGGAGGATATATATGACGAAAGAGGATCTGGCTCTGGAGATTATCCGGCGCCTGAAGGAGGAGTATCCAGATGCGGGGTGCACCCTTGACTATGACCATGCGTGGAAGCTCCTGGTGAGTGTACGCCTGGCGGCGCAGTGTACTGATGCAAGAGTCAACGTGGTGGTAGAGAAGCTGTATGAGAAGTTCCCGGATGTGGCGGCGCTGGCGGCTGCCTCCCCGGAGGAGATCGAGGAGATCGTGAAGCCCTGCGGCCTGGGAAGAAGCAAGGCCCGGGACATCAGCGCATGTATGCGGATTTTGAAGGAGGAATATGACGGAAGGGTGCCGGAGGATTTTGACGCTCTGCTGAAGCTCCCGGGAGTCGGACGAAAGAGCGCTAACCTGATTATGGGGGATGTTTTCGGCAAGCCGGCGATTGTCACGGACACGCATTGTATCCGGCTGACAAACCGCATGGGGCTGGTGGACGGCGTCAAGGAGCCGAAGAAGGTGGAAATGGCCCTTTGGAAGATCATACCGCCGGAGGAGGGCAGCGATTTTTGCCACCGTCTTGTTTATCACGGCCGGGATGTCTGTACCGCACGGACAAAGCCGCACTGCGACAGATGCTGCCTGTCGGATATCTGCGCTAAAAACGGAGTAGAAGGATAAGATTTCTATAATATAGATTGTATATAATAGTTCTATGACAGGAATTGTGCATAAGATTGCCGGAATGTGGAAATCCTGATTAGGAGAAAACGAAAAGGAGACTGGCAATATGGAAGATGTGACAAGAAAGCTTCTGGAAGAATGCAGCGAGGGCTGCCGCATGGCGGTGGGGAGCATCAATCAGGTATTCCCTCATGTGAGCGACGAGAGGCTGGAGCAGGTAATGCGAGGGTACAAAAACAAGCATGAGCAGATCGGGAAAGAGGCCGATGATTTGCTGAAGGAGGAAGGCGTTCAGGGCAAGGCTCCGGGAGCGGCGGCCACAGCTTTTTCCTGGATCACAACAGAAGTGAAAATGAAGATGAACGACGATAACAGCAAGATTTCCCAGCTGATGATGAACGGATGCAACATGGGAATCCAGTCCATCAGCGGAGCGATGCATCAGTATGAGTCCGCATCCGATGAGAGCATGAAGCTGGCCCGGAAGCTGGTAAGTACGGAAGAGGCGTTCATGAAGGAACTGAAGGAATTTCTGTAGAGAGCGGCGGCAGCAGATAAAACTGCTGCCGTAGTTTTATGCCTTAGATTTAAAATGGTCAGATTTGGAATGGTCAGAGCTGCCGGAGGCCTCCGGCACACTGTTTAAACAGAACTGGTACATTTCCTCATATGCTTCTAATTCAGCCTCTGAAGAGGGAAGTGCGGGAATCAGCCCGGTACAGTCCATGGAGGAGCAAATACTTTTTGAAAAACAGGAATCAGTGAAGTCGAGTGCTTCGGCTTCATTTGGTTCTTTTTTTGTTGTCGCTTTATCGTCGTTCATAGGTGTCTCCTTTTTGAAAATGTTTATCGTTAGTATGGCAGAATTGATAAAATATATACGGCACTGTATGCCGCCGCAGGAGTGTTCTGAAAAAGCTGATACAGAGACTTTGGATGTGGGGCAATCAGAACGATATGAATGAGAATAAAAAATGGCTATTGATAAAATAAGCATCATATGATATGTTATAAACAACACAAAATATATAAATTAGAAATTGGGCGAAATGGTCGGATAAATGAGTAAACGTGATACATGGACAAAGGTATAAAATTAATAAATATAAGGAGGAATTATTTGTTTAGTAAAGTAAAATCTGCCGCTATATATGGGATAGAGAGCAGGATTATTTCTGTGGAAGCAGACGTATCAGACGGCTTGCCGCAGTTTTCCATGGTGGGGTACCTGACCGCCGAGGTCCGGGAGGCGCAGGACAGAGTCAGAACCGCATTGAAGAATTCAGGCTACAGGCTTTTGCCGAAGAAGATTACGGTGAATCTCTCACCGGCTGATATACGGAAATCAGGCTCCGGTTTTGATTTGCCAATTGCTGTGGCTGTTATGGCGGCTTATGGATACATACCCGGAGATTTGCTGGAGGGTGTTTTTCTGGCCGGAGAGTTGAGCCTGGATGGAAGCGTACATGGTATTCGGGGGATTTTGGGCATGATGATGGAAGCCAGGCTGGCAGGCTGCCGGTTGTGTATCATTCCAGAGGAAAATATACAGGAGGGTGCGGTAATACAGGGGCTTGCGGTATGCGGCGCAGCTCACTTAAAAGAGGTGATCATGCATTTCACATCGCCTCAAAAACTGATTCCGGTATCTATTAATATAGAAGAAAAATTTTCAGAGCCTCCGGCATGGCGGCCGCTGGATTTTGCAGATATTAAAGGCCAGCATCTCGCAAAACGGGCTGCTGAGATTGCAGCCGCCGGCCGGCACAATCTGCTGCTCAGCGGTCCGCCCGGGTCCGGAAAAACGATGATTGCCAGCAGGATTTCCGGTATTTTACCGCCTATGGAATTTGAAGAAGCCCTGGAGGTTTCTAAAATACACAGTATTTCCGGGGAATTGCCAAAGACAGGCATCCTTGTAGAGAGGCCGTTCCGGATGCCTCATCATACTGTGTCTGCGGTGGCTTTGGCAGGGGGTGGAAAGATACCGAGACCAGGAGAAATCAGTCTGGCGCATCGCGGTGTCTTATATCTTGATGAGCTTCCAGAGTTTCAGAAAGAGACGCTGGAAGTTCTCAGGCAGCCATTGGAGGAGGGGGAAGTCCGGATTTCCAGAAATACCGGACAATTTATATTCCCGGCAGATTTTATGCTGGTAGCTTCCCGCAATCCCTGCAAATGCGGCTATTATCCGGACAGGACCAGATGCCGCTGCAGTGAATCGGAGGTCAGGTGGTATCTGCACAGAATCAGCAGACCGCTTCTGGACCGGATCGATCTCCATGTGGAAGTGATGCAGATGCAATATGAAGACCTGACGGGCGCAGCGCCGGAAGAGACCACGGCTCAGATACGGCAAAGGGTTCTCAGGGCACAGAGATTTCAGACAGAGCGCTATGAAGGAAGTCCGTTCCGGTTTAATTCAGAGCTTACAGCATCTGTGCTGGAAAAGTACTGTGTCATGGAGCCGGAGGCAAAGGAGCAGCTGAGATATATTTATGAGCAGAAAAACCTGACTGCCAGGTCATACCATAAGATGATAAAGGTGGCAAGGACGATTGCTGATCTGGACGAGTGTGAAACGATTGAAATGCGTCATCTCGGGGAGGCGGTGTTTTACAGACCGGCAGAAGGATTGCAGTGAGGTATTCATGAAAGGAGAGATTGCGATAGAAAAATACTGGGAATGGCTTTGCAGCATACCGGGAATGTACCGGACACAGCAGGAGATACTGCTGCGCTTTTTTAAAAATCCAGAAGAAATATACCGGGCTTCAGAAAAGGAACTGGATTATCTGAAGGAAAAAGGCTGCCGGTGGATCGGCAGAGTCCGTCAGGCACAGGATGAAACAGTGGAAAAAATAATGCATAGGAATCGGGAAAAAGGAATACAATTTATCAGCCATGAACATACTATGTATCCGAAGAGGCTTCGGGGACTTTCGGACAGACCGTATGGCCTGTTTTACAGGGGCAGGCTCCCGCAGGAAGAACGGAAAACGGTTGCAGTTGTAGGAGCCAGAATGTGCACACGGAGGGGAAAAGAACGGGCAGAGCAGATTGCTGCAGGGATAGCAGGGGCCGGGGGACAGGTTGTCAGTGGGGCGGCCTATGGCATTGACGGTGCGGCGCAATGGTCTGCCCTGTCCAGTGGGGGTATGAGCTTTGGGATTTTGGGATGCGGAGCCGACCGCTGTTATCCGGCCGGTCATGCACAGCTTTTTGAGCATCTGGCACAGGAAGGCGGGCTTATTTCAGAGTTTCCGCCGGGAACGGCCCCCATGCGGATGCACTTTCCGATGAGAAACCGTATTATCAGCGGCCTTTCTGATGTTGTAGTTGTGGTAGAAGCACGTAAAAAAAGCGGTTCTCTGATCACAGCAGAGTTTGCCGCAGAGCAGGGAAGAATCGTGATGGCTGTTCCGGGAAGGCCGGAGGATGAATTGAGTGAAGGCTGTAATGAACTGATATCTCAGGGGGCAGGAATGATTTTATCGGTAGAATCTTTTATATCATCAATTTTTCCAGACTATATATCATATAAAAAGCAATTATCCGAAGATTTGATACTTGCACCTGCTGAAAAATTAGTGTATAGTAGTCTCGATTTGCATTCGAAGAGCTTATGGGAGCTGGAAGAGTGTACTGTCCTTTCTCTGGCAGAGCTGAGCGAAAGTCTGCTGGCTCTGGAGAGAAAAGGATTGATCAAAGAAGCAGGGCGCAATTATTATATGCGCAGCGAATAAATGATACTGTGTTTTCTGGAGGTAGCCGCTATGCCGAAATATCTGGTGATCGTAGAGTCACCTGCAAAAGTGAAGAC
>JAUNGD010000123.1 GCA_030524705.1 Lachnospiraceae bacterium
AGGCGGAGGAAGAATATCCGAACATTATCTGTGTTCTTCTGGAATCTTTTGTTGATCCGGCCCTGATTAATTTCCTTGAGACCAGTGAGGATCCGATTCCGAACTTTCACAATTTGTATGAAAACTATTCCTCCGGCTATCTGGAGGTGCCGGTGGTGGGCGCCGGAACGGCAAACACAGAATTTGAGATATTGACCGGGATGGGAATGCAGTTTTTCGGGCTCGGGGAGTATCCCTACAAGACGATCCTGAAAAAGACGAACTGCGAGAGCATTGCCTCGGATCTTAAGACCCTGGGCTACGGCGCTCATGTGGTTCACAACAACGGCGGCAATTTTTACAGCCGGGCCAATGCGTTTTCCATGATGGGGTTTGATACGTTTACCAGCAAGGAGCTGATGGATATCCGGGATTATACGCCGCTGGGGACGTGGCCGACGGATGATATTCTGGTGGGAGAGGTGGAAAAGTCCCTGGACTATACGCCGGACAAAACAGATTTCGTCTATACCATCACCGTGGAGGCTCACGGCGATTATCCTCACGAGCAGGTGCGGGAGAACCCGGACATCGTGGTGACCGGACCTGAAGACGAGGGGATGCGCTGGGCCTGGGAGTATTATGTAAATCAGATCCACGAGGTGGATGAATTTATCGGAGATCTGATCGCCATGCTGGAAAAGCGGGACGAGAAAACGATGGTGGTGATGTTCGGAGACCATCTGCCCACCATGGGGCTGACCGAGGAGGATATGACCACCGGGAGCCTGTTCAAGACACAGTATATCACCTGGAACAATTTCGGGCTGGAGAAGCAGGATGCGGACATGACGTCGTATCAGCTTCTGGCAGACATCACGGAGCAGCTTGGCATTGAGACGGGAACGATGTTTACTTTCCACCAGAACCGGGATAAATTTGCCACGGAGGAAGAATACCAGAGAGATATGGAGCTTTTGCAGTATGATATTCTTTATGGCGAACATTACGTTTACAACGGTGAGAATCCGTACCCGGCCTCGGATCTGATCATGGGGACGCAGGACGTGGTCATCGACAGGATCATGGAGACGGCGGATTATTATTACGTCAGAGGACAGAATTTCACAAAATGGAGCAAGGTCTTTGTCGACGACAGCAAGGTCAGCACCAGCTTTATTTCCTCAAAGCTGCTGCGCTTCAAGAAGGATAAGATGCCAGAGGGCTTTCACAGGATCGTTGTGAACCAGATGGGCTCCTCGGATACCATTTTCCGAAGCTCCAATACGGCATATTATACGGTGAAGGCGGAGGAGGAGCAGGCCGCAGAAGAAAATGAAGAGTGACTTTTTAAAATACGGCGGCTCAAAAAGCTCCCTTACGGATTGCTCCGTGCTTTGCATTTCCACAATTCTGGTATCATGTAATAGTTGACAAAAAAATTTTCGGCTGTTATCATTCTATTATTGAATGAACAAGGGGGTTCTTACACAGGAAAAGAGCGCCCTTTTTTCGTATCATAGGAAGGCCCGTCGGATTTCCTGTGATGAAGAGCATTTGACATGTTTAGAAGGAGAGAGTATATGAGCAAATATACGAAGGAAGATATTTACAGAATGATCGAGGAGGAGGACGTTGAATTTATCCGTCTTCAGTTTACTGATTTGTTTGGTTCATTAAAAAATATAGCGGTGACGACGAGCCAGCTGGAACGTGTGCTGGACAATAAGATCGCCTTTGACGGAGCCTCCATCGAGGGATTTGTGCGGATCGAAAAGTCGGATCTGTTTCTGCATCCTGACATTGATACGTTTTGTATTTTTCCCTGGCGGCCGCAGCACGGCAAGGTGGCGCGGTTTATCTGCGACGTCTATTATGCCGACGGGACGCCCTTTGCCGGCGATCCCCGCTACATATTAAAGAAGGTCATTAAAGAGGCGGATGAGATGGGCTACCGCCTGGAGGTAGGGCCGGAATGCGAATTTTTCCTGTTCCATACGGACGATCAGGGGCGGCCGACGACGGTGACTCATGAGGAAGCAGGGTACTTTGACGTGGGCCCCATGGATCTCGGCGAGAACGCGCGGCGTGATATGATTCTGACGCTGGAGGAGATGGGATATGTGGTGGAGACCTCCCATCATGAGGACGCCCCGGCTCAGCATGAGATCGACTTCCGGTACGACGAAGCCCTCAAGACGGCGGACGGTATTATGACCGCCCGGCTTGCGGTGAAGACGATCGCAAAGCGTCATGGGCTGCACGCTTCCTTTATGCCGAAGCCCCTAAGCGGGGTGAACGGTTCGGGCATGCACATCAACATGTCCCTGACCAAGGGGGATGTCAATGTATTTTATGATCCGGAAAGTCCGATCCATCTCAGCCAGGAGGGATATTATTTTATCGGAGGAATTATGAAGCATATCCGGGCTATCACTGCTTTGACGAATCCGCTGGTGAATTCCTATAAGAGGCTTGTCCCGGGATATGAAGCCCCGGTGTACATTGCCTGGTCTGCGACGAACCGAAGCCCGTTGATCCGTATTCCGGCGATGAATGATGCGCGGCAGCGTATCGAGCTGAGAAGCCCGGACTCGGCGGCAAATCCGTACCTTGCACTGGCGGTCTGCATGGCGGCCGGCCTGGACGGCATCCGCAATAGGATCCTGCCGCCGGAGAACGTAGATGCAAATATTTTTGCAATGTCTGACGAGGAGCTTACGGAGCGGGGCATCGAGTGTCTGCCGGGCAATCTCCTGGAGGCGGTTAACGCGCTGGAGGCGGATCCGTATATCTGTGATGTTCTGGGACCGCATGCCACAAGACGGTTTATCCGGTCAAAAAAGAAAGAATGGGAAGAATACCGCGCCGCGGTAAGCAATTGGGAAATCGAGAGGTACCTGTCCAGAATCTAACTGTTCTGCGAGTAACTGAAGTGGGAGCAGAGTAGGAGGAGTTGGATGATAAATGTAGTGGTAGTATTTCCCAAAATAGAAGATGCAAAGAGCATCAGGAATCTACTGGTACGAAACGGCTATGAGGTCAATGCGGTCTGTTCAAGCGGCGCACAGGCTCTGTCGGCGGCTGACCGGCTCGGTACAGGGATCATTGTCTGCGGTTACCGGTATCCAGACATGGTGTATCGTGAGCTGTACGAGAATCTGCCTCCTTCCTTTGAGATGATCCTGATTGCATCCATGCGGGTCATTGAGGAAGGCGTATGTGACGGGGTGATCAGTGTGGCGATGCCGCTTCGGATGCATGAGCTGATCAATTCTCTGGAGATGGTGGCAGGGCAAATGGAAAGAAGGCGGAAAAAACGCCGTTCAATGCCGCCGCAGAGAAATGAAAAGGAGAAAAAGCTGATTGCCGAGGCGAAGGCCCTTTTGATGGAGCGCAATCACATGACGGAGGAAGAGGCGCACAGATATTTGCAGAAGACCAGCATGGACAGCGGCACTAATCTGGTAGAGACAGCGGAGATGCTGTTTGCATTGATGAGAGTGTGATGAGAGGGGAAGCTATGAAATTTACGAAGATGCATGGAATCGGAAATGATTACGTTTACGTAAATTGTTTTCAGGAAACGATAGAGAATCCGTCCGAAACGGCAAAAATAGTCAGTGACCGTCATTTCGGCATTGGCTCCGACGGTTTGATCCTGATTAAGCCGTCAGAGGTTGCGGATTTTGAGATGGAGATGTATAATGCAGACGGATCCCTGGGAGCCATGTGCGGCAACGGAATACGCTGTGTGGCAAAATACGTTTATGATTATGGCCTGACGGATAAAACGCAGATCAGCGTGGCCACCGGCAGCGGCATTAAGTATCTGGAGCTGACGGTGGAGAATGGAAGGGTGGCCCTTGTGAAGGTGGATATGGGGGCGCCGATCCTCGAGGCAGGGAAAATTCCGGCGGATGTATCAAGGTTTGCCGGGGACCAGAAGACTATCGGGACAGAGGATACTGCCGGGACAAAAAAGGCTGCCGGGACAGGAGCGGCTGCCGGGGCCTTGACGCCGGATTCCCGGGTGGTCAGCGAGAAGCTTTTGGTGCAGGGCCGCAGCTACGATGTGACCTGCGTTTCTATGGGCAATCCCCATTGTATCGTCTGCGTTGATGATGTGGACGGGCTTAAGATCGAGGAGATCGGCCCGGCCTTTGAGTGCCATCCGGCCTTTCCTGACCGGGTAAATACCGAGTTTATCAGGGTGCTCGACCGGAGCACCGTGCAGATGCGGGTATGGGAGCGCGGCTCCGGGGAGACCTGGGCCTGCGGCACCGGAGCCTGTGCAGTGGCAGTTGCCTGTATGCTGAACGGCTGGACGGAGGATGCCGTCACTGTAAAGCTTCGGGGCGGAGACCTGCATATTTGCTGGGACAAGGAGAAGAACACTGTGTTCATGACAGGACCTGCAGCCACCGTCTTTGACGGGGAGATACAGCTTTGATATTTCTCAGAATCGGGGCGTGATACCCGCTGCAGGACTGCTGCCCCGGACTGTTCTTGAGGAGCATTGAAAAAAATCAGGAGGAAAGAATCATGTTTAAAGTGAACGACAATTATTTAAAACTGCCGGGAAGCTATCTTTTTTCGACGATCGGCAAGAAAGTGAACGCATTTCAGGCGGCAAATCCAGACAAGTCTGTGATCCGTCTCGGGATTGGGGACGTGACGCAGCCCCTGGCTCCGTCTATCATCAGCGCACTGCACAGCGCGGTGGACGAGATGGCGGATGCGGCTACCTTTAAAGGATATGCACCGGATCTCGGATATGAGTTCTTAAGAAACGCCATTGCAAAAAACGATTACAAAGACCTTGGCTGCGACATTGCGCCGGATGAGATTTTTGTCTCCGACGGTGCAAAATGTGATTCCGGAAACATTCAGGAGATTTTCAGTGTGGATAATAAGATCGCGGTGTGCGATCCGGTATATCCGGTGTATGTAGACACAAATGTTATGGCCGGAAGGACAGGTACATACGATGCGAAGACCGAGACCTGGAGCGACGTGATCTACATGCCGTGTACGGCTGACAACAATTTTGCCCCGGAGCTTCCGAAGGAGACCCCGGACATCATTTACCTCTGCTTCCCGAACAATCCCACAGGAGCCACCATCACAAAGCCCCAGCTTCAGGAGTGGGTGGATTACGCAAACAAGGTGGGAGCCGTCATTATTTATGACGCGGCCTACGAAGCATATATTTCCGAG
>JAUNGD010000038.1 GCA_030524705.1 Lachnospiraceae bacterium
GGGCTATTTTAATTCAAGATTCCTCCATCAGGAGGAATTTCCTATTATACAAAAATACAGGCTGCCACAGCTCCCTGCATCCCGCCGCTTCCTCTCCGGTCAGCGACGGTCACGGGAATACCTCATCCGCCAGGGACTGCGGCATACTTCTGGAAAATATTTACAATGGCAAATGCGTATCCGCAAAATATTCAAAGGAGATGCTGGATCTGCTTCTTCGCCAGACAAGGCGCTGGAAAATCCCCTCCGGCATTCCCTCCGGCGTCAAGGTAGCCAACAAGACCGGAGAGACCAGCAGTGTTCAGCATGATATGGCTATCGTTTACGGCCCGAAAACGAAATACGTCATCTGTGTATTTTCCTCCGGCTGCGGTGAATCCTCGGCAATTTCGGGCATACGCAGCATCTCCAAAAAAGTATATAATTACCTGAATTAATTAAGCTTAAAAAATACAGCCTGCTTTTCCGGCAGGCTGTAAGAACGGAAAGGTAACAAAAATGGCAAAAGCAAAAGAAATCAAAACAAATGCCATGCGGATTCTTGACCGCATGAAAATCCCCTATATGACTCACACCTACGAATGCGATGAATTTACCGACGGCAAGCAGACTGCGGATCTTCTGGGCTTTCCTCACGAGATCATGTTCAAAACTCTTGTGACCGTCAGCCCGAACAAATCCTACTTCGTCTTTGTGATTCCCATTGACGACGAACTGGATCTGAAAAAAGCGGCCCGGACCGCCTCTGCCAAATCCCTCTCCATGATACATGTCAAGGAGATCAACGCAGTGACCGGATATATCCGGGGCGGCTGCACCGCCATCGGTATGAAAAAGAATTATCCGGTGTTTATGCACGAATCAGCCCTCTCCCAGCCGCATATCATTGTCAGCGGCGGCAAAATCGGCGCACAGATCGAGTTGACGCCCCGGGACTACGAGAAGGCCTGCGGCGCATGCTTCTGTGACTTAATAAAAGAATAAACCGAAATGCCACACAATCTAAAATATCTCAGAGCGGCCCTCACAGACCCTTCTCTGAGATATTTTAAATTGATACGGCTGCTTCTTTTAGAATACTCCTAAATGCTCCAGCAGAATCTTCACTCCCAGTAAAATAAGGATCAGCCCTCCGGCAAACTCTGCCTTTGACTTGTATTTTGCTCCGAACAGATTGCCGATCTTCGCCCCAAGAGTAGACAACGCAAAAGTGATAAGACCGATAAAGAGCACCGCCGCCACAATGTTGGTATCCGGCAGAAAGGCAAAGGTAATCCCCACCGCCAAAGCATCAATACTGGTGGCCACGGCCAGCAGGAACATCGTTTTCACGTCCAGGGAATCGTCCTCCGGGCAGTCCTCCTTTGACAGGGCCTCTCTTATCATATTTCCTCCGATGACTGCCAGAAGCACAAAAGCGATCCAGTGATCCACCGCGGTAATATACCCCCGGAACTGGTATCCGAGCAGGTATCCGATCGCCGGCATCAACGCCTGAAATCCTCCGAACCATATGCCGCAGACCGCAGCCTTTTTGAAGCTGCATTTTTCCATGGCAAGGCCCTTACAGACAGAAACCGCAAATGCATCCATCGACAATCCCACCGCCAAAATAAACAATTCAATAATTCCCATACTCTTTTCTCCTTTACTGTAATACATGAAAAAGTGTGCTTCGCACACCCTCGCGCCTTCATTTTCTTTCAGAAAGCACACTTTTGCCGCGCCATTGCTGAGTGCCAGTGGCACTCGTTTAGCAACGACCGTAGCGGAGCGAAGACAGCGTATTGCGCAGCAATAAAATACATCTCGCACCCGTGCGCATCGCTGCACGAAGTGCTTTTTATGTCATGTAGAAAGAACTTTCACGCTTTAGCGTGACAAGGTCTTTCCTATGACATAAAAAACGAGACTGCACGTACAGCCTGAATCAGGCTGCACATGAGTCTCGCTATTTAAGACAAGCCAGACCGTCCGGTCAGTGTGTTGACTTGTCACATGAACTATGTCATGCTAACTACTCCCTCACGGGTATTTCGCTGTTGCTAAATATTATCATTCTAATGCATCTTTGTCAACCGCTTTTTTCTATTTGCAGCGCTTTCCTGCCCTCTCGTCCCAGAATGTACAGTCCTGCCGCCCGATCACCTCGGAGGTAAACGGAGTACCGTCATTTTTCTTATAATGTCTCGTCGCCCGGAACACGTATCTCGCTCCAACGTATACGATCGGAACATTGAAGAACACGATCAGGATATTTCCTAGATCAGAAAACGCCCACAGGTTGCCAAGCTCCAGCCCCGCAATGTTGCAGAGAATTCCGAAGGCCGCCACAAACAACGCGATGCAGCGGACGATGTTGATGCAGACAGCGTCCTTGCGGATACGGTTTGCCGCAATTTCTGAAAAGCTGATCATTCCCAGCAGGCACGTAAACGCAAACAGGCAGAAGCAGAGTGTGACAAGGAAGGTCATCACTGCATTAAAGGCGGTTCCCGGAGTCAGCACCGCAATGGATTCTGTGAACTTCGGAAGCTTATCCAGCGCCGCCCAGGCCTGCGCCTCCGCTCCGGTCCAGCAATGCGCCATAACCACGACAAATCCTGTCAGAGTACAGATCACGATGGTGTCCAGAAAAACACCGATGGAGGCCAGCATACCCTGCTCACAGGGATGCTTTGCATCCGAAGCGGCTGCCGACATGGTGATCGTGCCCTGTCCGGCCTCATTGGACATCAGGCCCCTTTTAACGCCCTGGGCCAGCACCGTTCCGAATACGCCGCCGAAGAATGCCTCTGATTTGAAAGCGCCGCCGAATACCGCCGTAAAGAAATACGGAATGCGTCCCAGATTCAGCAGAACTAATATCACAACCACCAGGATATACAGCCCGGCCATGACCGGAACCAGCTTATCCGTCCATTTTGTTACCTTGCGGATGCCGCCGAAGGCAATAACCGCGGTCAGAATAATAATGAAAGTGCCTACAATATAATAAAAGGCGGAATTTGTCGCTATCGCGGTTCCAGTAACGATCTCCGCCATCTGTCCAATGGATGACACCACATTGAATCCCTGTGCCGGAAGACAACAAAGCGCGTACAGAATATACAGCAGCGACAGGAAAACTCCGACCCAAACCTTATTCCCCAGCAGCTTTCTTCCATAGAACGGAAGTCCGCCCACAAACTCATCGTCCTTCTTCTCTTTGAAAATCTGCGCCAGCACACCCTCCATATAGGCTACCGCCATTCCGAAAAATGCGGAAATCCACATCCAGAACAACGCCCCGGGGCCACCCACCGCGATGGCTCCCGTAACGCCGATGATATTTCCCGGTCCGACCCGCATCGCCGAGCTCAAAAGAAACGCCGTCAGCGGAGAAATCCCCGTCTCAACGGCACGCTTTTCCGTCAGGATCCCGACGCCCTTTTTGAAATGCGTCACCTGCATAAATCCCAGTTTAAAGCTGAAAAAAATACCGGAGCCAAGGAGCAGAATGATGGCCAGAGAAAAATTTCCCAGCAGCGGGATTCTGCTGTACCATTCAAAGTTGGTGGGAAAATCCCACAAAAAATCTGACAAAGGCCCGATAAAAGCAAAAACACTGTTAATAGCTTCAAATACTGACTGCATAAAAGCCCTCCCCCCTTTTGACAAATACCGCTGCGGCATCTGCCGTTTTTCTCAGTGTACCATACCTGCAAATGCTTATCAAACATTTCTTGACAATCGGCCGTTGCGGCTGTATATTTATAGTTATGTTTATAACTATTATTTTTATAATCTTTTTACCTGTAAAAATTACATGAAAAGAGGTACGCTATGAAACTGCGCACAGAATATCTTTCCTATATAATGCTTCACAGAAAAGCATACCGCGCTGCTTTGCTTCCCGTGTGCAGCAAATATCAGCTTTCTCAGACTGAGGCGGACATCCTGCTTTTCCTGAAAAATAACCCGCAGTACGATACCGCCACCGATATTGCCGCAGTCCGCGGCCTGTCAAAGCCGAACATTTCCACCGCGCTGGAGCGGCTGAGACGACGGGACATCCTTCATATAGAAAGGGATTCCCGCAGCCGCCGCACCAACCGGATCACGCTTCTTGAGGAGGGACAGCGCATCGCCGGGGAGCTCTGCATCTGTCAGAGCAATTATTTTACCGGAATGCTGGCGGGGATTTCTGATGAGGAAATACAGACAGTAAGCGATTTCTTTCAGAAGACAAATCAAAATATTGCAACTATGCTGAAACAGCCAAAAAATACAATGAAACAGGAGGAAAACAAATATGCTGACTAAATTTATTGTTTGCTTTATCGCCGGGATCGGAGCCGGTCTGGGAACCGGATTCGCCGGTATGAGCGCCGCCGCCGTGATCAGCCCCATGCTCATCACCTTTCTCGGCATGGCGCCCTACGAGGCCGTTGGTATCGCTCTTGCAAGCGATGTACTGGCAAGCGCCGTTTCTGCTTACACCTACGGCAAAAATAAAAATCTCGACATCAAAAACGGCCTGGTGATGATGGCCGCCGTCCTTGTTTTTACCGTAGTGGGCAGCTTCGTATCCAGCCGGGTTCCCAGCGGCACCATGGGTAATTTTTCCACCTTTATGACACTTCTGCTGGGTATTAAATTCATCGTCCGCCCTGTTATGACCACAAAGGAGGCTATGAATGCCGACGATCCGAAAACACGGTACGTCAAAGCGGCTCTCAGCGGCTGCGTCGTGGGATTTATCTGCGGATTTATCGGAGCCGGAGGCGGTATGATGATGCTCCTTCTCCTGACCAGCGTATTGGGCTACGAGCTGAAGACCGCAGTAGGCACCAGCGTATTTATTATGACCTTCACCGCCTTTACCGGCGCTGCCAGCCACTTTATGATCGGCGGCAAGCCGGATATGGTTTCTTTTATTTTCTGCATCCTGAGTACGCTGCTGTGGGCAAGAATCGCCGCCCGCTTTGCAAACAAGGCAGAACCAAAGACGCTGAACCGTGCTGTGGGTGTTGTATTAGTCATACTTGGGGTTTCCATCCTCACTGTAAATTTCCTTTCCTAAAAACGGGCCAGAGGAGGCAGGCGGCACAGCCCGCTGCCTCCTCCCACAGCAAAACAGTCCCACCAGACAGCAAGATCAGCTTCTTGACTGCCCCCGGGACTGTTTTTATTTACGCTTCATTCTTTTTCCACAACATGCGGTGGTTCTGAACTCTTTCATTGACATCCTTTCGGATCCATTTATACAAGGTCGCCGTCAGCGGCACGCCCAGCAGCATCCCCGGCACGCCCAACAGACCGCCGCCCACCGTTACGGCTGCCAGCACCCAGATACCCGGAAGCCCGATAGAGCCCCCAACGACCCGAGGATAAATCACATTTCCCTCCACCTGCTGAAGGATCGCAAGGAAGATCAGGAAAATCAGGGCCTTCAGCGGGCTAATGGTCAGAATCATAAAGGCTCCGGCGATCGCGCCGATGTACGCGCCCATGACCGGAATCAATGCGGACACTCCGACGATCACTCCTGTCATCAGAGCATACGGAAGCCGCAGGATAAACATTCCCACGCCGCAGAGCGTTCCCAGAATGAACGCCTCCAGAACCTGCCCGCTGATGAAGCTCGTAAACGTTTCATTCGCCAGATGCAGAAATTCCTCCGCCTTGCTGCGCCATCTCTGGGGCAGATATACACTGGCCGCCTTTTTAAACTGCCGTTTCAGATTTTCCTTCTGGAACAGCATATAGATCGAAAATATAACCGCCACAACTCCCGTGATCGTAAAGGAAGCGATCAGATTGGCAACAGAAAAGGCCGATGTGAAAATACTGCCGATCCCTTTTGACAGAACGCCGCTCAG
Organism: Lachnospiraceae bacterium; assembly: GCA_030524705.1. Taxonomy (GTDB): domain Bacteria; phylum Bacillota; class Clostridia; order Lachnospirales; family Lachnospiraceae; genus Choladousia. The sequence continues at coordinate 5,865 of JAUNGD010000038.1, forward strand.
TTTATTATACAGGTCGTTCCAGTCAATCTTCAGGCCGTTGACCAGCTCCTGGATCTCCAGGAATCCGGCGTTCTCTGCCTGACCGGACAGCCATTTCTGGAACCGGAGGAACGCCTTCGGTATGTCCTTCGTCAGCACATAAATCGAATCGCCCATAGCCGGGATCACCAGAAGGATCAAAAATACTGCGATAAACAGCACGATAAAAATACTGGCAAACACGCACACCGGACGTCTCGTCCTGTCCACCCAGGGCTCCTTTTTCCGGGGAAAATAGATTTTTTCCAGCTTTCCCATCAGAATATTCAGGATATAAGCGATGGCAAATCCCATCCACAGCGGTTTCAGTGTGTTAAACAGCAGCGCCAGCAGCCCGAATACGGTGTCTGAATATTTGACGCACAGGCATGAAGCTATGGCTATCACTGCAAATTTTATCCAATTTTTATTCACGTTACTACCTCTCTTTTTGTGTCTCCGCTTTCATTCACGGCCCCGTCTTGTTTCTATTCCTCATGTATCCAGTCCAGATACCGGCGGATGCTCTGCTCGTATCCGTTTTCGGAGGGCTCATAAAATTTCTGCCCGGTCAGCTCATCCGGCAGATACTGCTGCCTGGAAAAATGCTTTGGAAAATCGTGGGCGTATTCATACCCAATCCCTTTCCCAAGCTTTTGCGCGCCCTTGTAATGGCTGTCGCTTAAATGCACCGGCACCGCCGCCGGCTTTTCTTTTACGGCCTTCATCGCCGCAGCAATCGCAGTCGTCGCTGAATTGCTCTTGGGAGCCGTCGCCACATACAGCACCGCCTGAGCCAGAATCAGCTGAGCCTCCGGCATACCGACGCGCTCCACCGCCTGGGCCGCTGCCACCGCCACCTGCAATGCCTGGGGATCCGCATTTCCCACATCCTCCGACGCACATATCATAATCCTTCTGGCAATGAAGGTCACGCTTTCTCCCGCGTAAAGCATCCGGGCCAGATAATAAACCGCCGCATCCGGATCCGAGCCCCGCATACTTTTGATAAAGGCAGAGATCGTATCGTAATGGTTATCCCCATCCTTGTCATAACGGACGACTCGCTTTTGGATGCATTCGGAAGCTACCTCCAAAGTAATGCGGATCTTCCCGTCCGCCCCCGGCGCCGTCGTCAGCACGCCAAGCTCCACTGCATTCAGCGCCGCTCTGGCATCGCCGCCGGAAATATCCGCAAGGAATTCTGCCGCATCCTCGTCAATTTCCGCGCCGTATGCTCCCATGCCCCGCTCTGTATCGTAGACAGCCCGGTCTATCAGGATTCGAATGTCCTCTTTTTTCAAGGGCTTCAGCTCAAAAATCACGGACCGGGAAATCAAAGCACTGTTCACCTCAAAATACGGATTTTCCGTGGTGGCTCCAATCAGGATCAGCGTGCCGTCCTCCACAAAGGGAAGCAGATAATCCTGCTGGCTCTTGTTGAACCTGTGAATCTCATCCACAAACAGTATCGTCTTTTTCCCGTACATCCCGAGATTGTCCTTCGCCGCCTTTACAACCTCCTCCATATCCTTTTTTCCCGCCACCGTGGCATTGATCTGGGTAAACTCTGCGCTGGTTGTATTGGCAATGACCTTCGCCAGGGTTGTTTTTCCGGTCCCCGGCGGCCCGTAAAAGATCAGCGAGCTCAGCTTATCCGCTGAAATCGCCCGGTACAGCAGCTTATCCTTCCCTATGATATGCTGCTGCCCCACCACCTCCTCCAGTGTCCGCGGACGGATACGGGATGCCAAAGGCGCCTCACTTTTCATCGTTTTCGTTCGTGCATACTCAAACAGATCCATTCCTACTCCTATTTAATCCTATGATATGATCCTATCTTATCACGCCGGTTCCTCTTATTCCATACCTCACGCCAATTTCTCTGATTTCATATCTTGCGCTGGTTCCTATCTCTCTGCTCCCTCATCGGTTCCTTTTACTCCGATCTGCTCCACTTCCTGCTGCTCTACTCCCTCATCGGTTCCTTTTGCTCCGATCTGCTCCACTTCCTACTGCTCTGCTCCCTCATCGGTTCCTACTACTCCAATATCAGTTCATCCACTGTTACGAACTCGTATCCCTCTGCCTTCAGCTTATCCACCAGCTCCAGTGCCGCTTCCACCGAGGACTCATAGTAATCGTGCAGCAAAATGATGTCTCCGCTGTCTACATCTTCCAGCACCCGCTGTTCGATCAGCGCCTTATTCTTCGTCGTCCAGTCCAGCGGATCCACATCCCACAGCACCGGAATCATTGTGAAGGAACATTCCATAGACTTATTCCAGGCGCCGAAGGGCGGCCGAACAAACTCCGTATCCTTTCCGGTAATCTCCCGAACCAGGGCACTGGTCTTTTCCACCTGCTCACACGCCTCCGCTCCGCTCAGGTCGCAGATTTTTACGTGATCGTATGTATGGTTTCCGATCAGATGCCCTTCCTGCTGCATCCGGGCAATCAGCTCCTCATTCCCCGGTATATTTTTCCCGATCACGAAAAACGACGCGTGTACGTTCCGCTCCGCCAGTCCGTCCAGCAGCTTTTTCGTGTAAACGCTGTGAGGGCCGTCATCAAAGGTCAGGGCCACCTTTTTCTGTGTCCTGTCCTCCTGCCCTGCTGTTATACCGCCAGAATCACTGGTGCCCGCATCCTCCATAACTGCGGATGCCTTTTCCGAATTGCCGCCTGTATTTTCTATAACTTCCGATGCCTTTTCCGAATTGCCGCCGCCCGCATCCTCCATAACTGCGGAAGTGTTTGCAGAATCACTCAGTTTTATAAAATCCATATATGCAGAGGATGCCAGAACTGCCGCCATCCCCCAGAAAAACAGGGACTTCACAATCCTGGCTCCAATATACGCAGACCGCCGAAGCCATCCGCCATTTCTTTTTTTGTTCAAATGCTCCATACTCCACCCAGCGTTTTTTCTTTCATTATATGACACCGGAGCATGGAGCATACCCAAAGAGAACTTCTTATTCTTCTGTCAGTTCCAAAACAATCGCTTCTGACTTACGGTTTACGGCTCTTTTGCAGCAGTCGTTTCCGCGTCACGATCCTTCAGCGCTTCCGAAACCTCTGCTTTTTCTTCAGCTTCTTCTTCCGTCTCAGCTTCAGCCGCTTCTACCGTTTTTACTTCTGCACTGCTCTCTTCGGCCGTTTCTATCGTTTTTACTTCTGCGCTGCTCTCTTCAGCTTCCGCATCAGCTTCTTCTATCGTTTTTACTTCTGCGCTGCTCTCTTCAGCTTCCGCCTCTTCCTCATCTTCATCCTTCTGAACTCCATTAAATTCATCCTTGAAACGTCTCTTCAGGAAAAGACAGCAAACGTAGATAATAGCGCCCGTTGTACTTTTCATATCGACCATGAAATATACAAGACCGCCCAAACCGATCAAATCCAGTCCCGCATACAGATAATAAGACCTCTTCTGATCGTCCGTTTTTCCCTCAAAGGAATGCAGCCAGACTACAGAAAGCACATCTGATATTACCCAATAGATTGCCAGAAAAACAGCAATCACTGTCGGAAACAGCAGCGTATCCGCCACGCCCTTTACGCCGATAAGCACCAGAGCCGCAATCAGCAGGACAAGAATTCCTATAGAGAGAAACAGGATACGGTTTTCTATTTTTTTTCTTTGCTCATCTGTCATAATCTCTCTCCTGCTTTAAGCCAAGGTCACCTTGCGGAAATTTTTCTTGCCGCGCTTCAGTACAATACCGTCGCCCTGAAGCTGTTCCCTCGAGATCACAGCCTTTGTATCCGTCACCTTTTCTCCGTCCACCGATACGCCTCCTTGCTCTACTGCACGGCGGCCCTCGGAACGGGACGGTACAAGGCCGGATTTCTGAAGCAGGGAAATAATGTCGATTCCGTCATTTTCCAGATCAGCCTCTGTCAACTCCGCAGAAGGCATATTGGCCGCGCTTCCGCTGGAAAACAGCGCTCTTGCGCCCTCCTGCGCCTTCTTCGCCTCTTCCTCGCCATGTACAAGGCTTGTCAGCTCGTATGCCAGAATCTCCTTTGCCTGGTTAAGCTGGCTGCCCTCCCATTTGTCCATCTCATCAATCTGCTCCAGCGGCAGGAAGGTCAGCATCCGCAGGCATTTCAAGACATCCGCGTCTGCCACATTTCTCCAGTACTGGTAAAAATCAAAGGGTGAGGTCTTATTCGGATCAAGCCACACGGCGCCGCTCTGGGTCTTGCCCATCTTCTTGCCCTCGGAATTCAGCAGCAGCGTAATGGTCATTGCGTAGGCATCCTTGCCCAGCTTACGGCGGATCAGCTCTGTACCGCCTAACATATTGCTCCACTGGTCGTCGCCGCCGAACTGCATATTGCAGCCGTATTTCTGGTACAGTGCATAAAAATCGTAGCTCTGCATGATCATGTAGTTAAACTCCAGAAAGCTTAAGCCCCGTTCCATTCTCTGCTTGTAGCATTCAGCCGCAAGCATTCTGTTGACCGAGAAGTGCGGCCCGACCTCCCTGAGAAGCTCCACATAATTCAGATCCATGAGCCACTCCGCGTTGTTGACCATCAGTGCCTTTCCGTCGGAAAAATCAATAAAACGGCTCATCTGCTTCTTAAAGCAGTCACAATTATGCTGAATTGTTTCCTTCGTCATCATCTGGCGCATATCCGTCCTTCCAGAGGGATCGCCGATCATTCCGGTACCGCCGCCGATCAGGGCGATCGGCCTGTTGCCTGCCATCTGCAGACGCTTCATCAGACAAAGCGCCATGAAATGTCCGACATGAAGGCTGTCCGCCGTCGGATCAAACCCGATATAAAACGTCGCTTTTCCATTGTTTACCAGTTCCCTGATCTCTTTTTCGTCCGTCACCTGTGCAATCAACCCTCTTGCCACAAGCTCCTCATAAATCTGCATTTTTCTTCCTCCTTGCTTTTCCTGCGGAAGCTGTATTCACATGACTCACTTTTTTGAAAACAAAAGCTCCCGCCTTATTTTACTATAAGGACGAGAGCCATAATCCCGTGTTACCACCTTATTTCACAGCCAGCTCACACTGTCTGCCTCAGCGGGTACATATGAAAAAAATACCCTGGCATCGTAACGGTTGCCCTCCGCCGCAGCCTACTAAAACCTTTGTCCGTTCGGTGCGAGGCTCCGGGAGGTATTCAAAAACAGTTTCCGCGTGCACCTCTCATCTGCCGGTAGCTTTCTGTACCTTCCACTGATCTCTACTTATTCCCTTCGTCGCTTTTCAAACAGTATAGCCAGTTCCCGCTGTTTTGTCAAGAATATACGTCCGGTTTTCCCACTGCCCTGCTTCGTTTTAACCGATACTCTGCCGTATCGCTTCCACCTCTGTTCTGGGTATCCCTGACAGCTCAGCAATTTCCCTGTCTTCCAGCCCGCGCCGCAGCATATTTTCCACAACGCTCCTGATTCCTTTCTTAATTCCCTCTTCAATTCCCTGTTGCTTCAGCTCCTCCAGTGCAGAACACATATCTATTCCTCCCTTTTGCTTTCCTTCCATCAACTGCAAAATTTCCTTTGATCCTGTGATTGTTCCTATCACCCGCCCCAAATTCAGCGGAATCTCTTGTCCTTTGTATTTTTCTTCCAGTTCTCTGTATTCCTTCTTCAGGATGTGCCGCGATATCTCAAACACCGTCGCAACATCTTTATTTTGGAAATCATATCGGTCCGTATCCAACACCTGCAGCAGGTTCATTTTGTAATCGCCTGCCAGCTTCTCCATGCCATCCGTCCGCCAAAGCATATCCTGTAATGACAACGGCCCATCCCAGGGCTCTTCTCCATAATATACCACCAAGGTCACAACGGGATGCAGGCGGTCCGTTCTCTGCAAGCCGGACAGATACTCCCCGGAATCTGACAGCCTACGCTCACTCCTGTTCTCCCGCACAAGCTTCTCATACTCCTTCAGATATGACAAAGCGTCATAAATCAATACGCGAAGAGGCATGGCATAATGTACCTTCATCTGATCCTCAATTCCGAAAATCATAAAGCAAACGCCGCACATGCCCTTTTTCACCACGTCACGAATGCGTACCAACGTTCGGGAGTAGTCCTTCATTTCCAGCATTGCAGAAGCATCGGTATCCATCTCCTCCAGAGCATCCGGCCGCAGCACATTCCTCCCATGAAAAAACACAGCATTAAATAAATCGGCAAAATGCCGGTTGTCCTGCCAAAAACTCTTTAAAACAGTATCCTGTTCCTTTTTTCCTTTCATATATGGTCCTGGCTCTCTCCCACATCCGCCCACATAATAATCCCTGCCGGGATGTTATGTCACTTATTGTATCACATGCCGTATCAAAATACAAGCGTCCAAACACGGATTTTTTCACAAGCGCCTGTATATACGGGCCAATGCTTGAAACAGCCATCCCCCGAAACAGCCCTGCGGGAGGCGATGCTTAGGCATCAACAGATCTTCCCATATCCCGCAAAAAGATTGAATTTACTTTCATTCGATAAATTTGTACCGTAAAAAACCTCTTCAACGCCCTGAAATACTTGAACTTCTTAGGAAATTGTGATATTATACATTAAATTTGTATAAAAAACACTTCATTTTATGCAGAAAATAAAAATTAGAAAAGGGGAATGTAACGATGAAAAAAATTGCACTTCTTTCAATGACTGCTATGATGATGGCAGCTCTCCCTGTATCTTTGGCTTCCGCAAGTGATCTTACCTTCACAACAGGCGGCGACCAGGGTACATATTATGGTTTCGGAAGCGTACTGGCAGGACAGGTGAGCGGCGCAACAGACACCACTGTCACAGCGATCACTTCCGGCGGCTCTCAGGCAAATATCGAGGCGCTTGAGTACGGCGATGCAGAGCTGGCGTTCGTACAGTCTGATGTTATGGCTTACGCTTACGACGGTACAAACATCTTCGAGGGTGAAGCTATCCAGGATTTCTCCACAGTAGCTAACCTGTACATGGAGCAGGTTCAGATCGTTACCTGCAATCCTGACATCAAATCCGTAGAGGATCTCAAGGGCAAGAATGTTTCCATCGGCGCTCCGGGTTCCGGCGTTTTCTTCAACGCAATGGATATTCTCGGCGTTTACGGTCTGACTGAGGACGATATCACACCGACCTACGAGTCCTTCGGCGACAGCGCAGACAGCCTTCAGGATGGAAAGATCGACGCAGCCTTCATCACAGCAGGCGCACCGACCACAGCTGTTACCTCACTTGGTACCTCCAAGGATGTATATCTTGTCAGCCTGGACGACGAGCATATCGACGCTCTTCTTGAAGAGTGCCCGTACTACTCCAAGAACACCATCGCAGCTGACGTATACGGTCTGGACGAGGATGTAAATACCGTTGCTGTAGGCGCTGTTGTTATCGCACGGAATGATGTAGCTGACGAGGATGTATACAACTTCGTATCTACCATCTTCGAAAACATTGACACTATCACAGAGGCACACGCAAAGGGCGCTGAGCTGGATCCGGAATTTGCAGCATCTGTTACTGCTGTTCCTTATCATCCAGGCGCAGTGAAATACTTCGAAGAAAAGGGCCTGACCGTGGCTGCAGAATAATTCCTGTTTCATTTCGAATGCGTAATTTCACAGTTATGATGCATTTTAGGCTGAGGCGGGCCGTCCTGTCTCAGCCTTTGTTTTTATCCGGCGCATTCCGCCGCAGATATCCAGGAAAGAGAGGAACATGAATGAGTAAAGAAAAAGAAAAGACACTTTCTGCAGCTACTCCTCCAGGGAACGTGGATGTTGGCACCGCTGCAGACGTGGAAGCAGTAATGAAAAAATATGATCGTGAATCAAATACCCGAATCTGGGAAGGCGTACCAAAATACATCATCAGCATTCTGATGATAGCATTTTCGGTCTACAGCATTTACAATACGCTGTTCGGAGGCGGACTGCGTGAAAAGCGTCTGATGACATTTCTCGGTATGATATTAGTAATCGGTTATCTGAATTTCCCGGCAAAAAAGGGCGAACAGCGCGCCAACTACATGCCCTGGTATGATATTCTGATCATGGTTATCGGAGCAGGCGGATTTTTCTATTTTGCCTTCAATGCCAAGGACATCCTGATGCAGGCCACAAAGGTCACCCGGAATCCTTACATGGTAGCCATTGCCATTATCTCGATTCTTGCTATGATGGAGCTGTGCCGCCGCAGTGTCGGTATCCCGATCCTGGGCGTCGTCGGAGCGCTTCTGATCTATACGTTCGCAAATGTCCGTTTTGGAAAAGTCATCTACGACCTGTTTTACTCAACCTCGGGCATCATGAACACGCCCATCGACGTATGTGCAAAATACATCGTTGTGTTCATCATCTTCGGCGCCTTCCTGGAACGGACCGGAATTTCCAGCTTCTTCATTGATCTGGCAAACTCCATCGCCGGTTCCACCGCAGGCGGCCCGGCAAAGGTAGCCGTTATCTCCTCCGCACTGTGCGGTATGGTATCCGGCTCCTCCGTAGGCAATACCGTAACCACCGGTTCTGTCACGATCCCGATGATGAAAAAGACCGGTTATCAGAGCGAATTTGCCGGAGCAGTTGAGGCCGCCGCTTCTACGGGCGGTCAGATCATGCCCCCGATCATGGGTGCTGCTGCATTCCTGATGGCAGAGTACATGGGCGTTACCTACGCAGAGGTCGCGTTCCGGGCAATCCTTCCGGCAATCCTGTATTTCACCGGTATTTATATTGCGGTTCATCTTGAGGCGAAAAAACTCGGCCTCCGCGGTATTCCGAGAGAAGAGCTCCCGAAGTTCAGCAAGCTGATCAAAAAGATCTACCTGCTGGCTCCGCTGGTGGTACTGGTAGTTCTCGTTTCTACCAATACCCGTACCATGCAGTTCTCCGCTGCAGTTGCTATCGGTGTGACAATTGTTGTCGGACTGTTCAACAAGGACGACCGCATTACCTTCAAGAAATGTCTTGAAGCTCTGGAAGCCGGAGCAAAGGGCACCATCACAGTTGCCGTTGCCTGTGCAATGGCAGGTATCGTAGCCGGATGTATTACATCCACCGGCCTTGCCTCCAAGCTGATTACCGCCATCGTTTCCATCTCCGGCGGCCATGCAATGATCGCTCTGGTACTGACCATGCTCTGCTGTATCGTACTTGGCATGGGCGTACCGACCACCGCTACCTACTGTATTATGGCAGCTACATGCGCACCGATCCTGGTGAGCCCGGAAATCGCTATCCCAACCGTAGCAGCACATTTCTTCGTGTTCTACTTCGGTATCGTAGCAGATATTACACCGCCGGTAGCCCTTGCCGCTTACGCGGGAAGCGCCATTGCGAAAGCGTCCCCGATGAAGACGGCTCTGACCGCTACACGACTGGCGATTGCGGCCTTCATCGTACCCTACATCTGTGCGCTTAATCCTGCTATGCTGCTGATTGACGCCAATGCTTTTCAGGTTGTACAGATCTGTGTGACGGCTCTGCTGGGTATCTTTGGCGTATCAGCCGGACTCAGCGGTTTCCTGTATAAATCAATGTCTCCTGTGATCCGCCTTATCAGCATCGCAGGCGGTTTGACATTGCTTATCCCGGGAACTCTCACCGATATCATCGGTCTTGTGCTGATCATCGGAGTAATCTTTTTCCAGCGTACTACAGCAAAAAAGGCCGTTGCATAAAAGACAAAGCTTTTCTATACAGCTTGCACAGAAATAAATTCCTCTCCGCGGGCTGTGCGTCCACTGGAGAGGTGTAACAGGAAAGGGAATCAGCCTGTATCATCAAACGATATCGGGCTGATTCCCTTTTCTACTTGCCTATTCCGCTGATCTTCCTATTTTCTGTTTATCCCTTCCTCTGACCTGCCACCGGATCCTTTAAATAAACCTTTTCTTTATTTCTTCAAATTTTTCCGCCGTCAGCAGAGCGTCTTCTTTTCTCCCCTGAAAATGTACCACGTAAGTCCATCTTCCATACGGTTCGATCCTGCGGATACGGGACAGATTGATAATGTAGGATTTGTGGCTGCGCAGAAACTGTTCCGGGTCAAGCTTGCGCTCCAGCTCCGCCATACTGGCGGAGGTCACATAGCTGTCCTTTTCCGTATAGATTACCGTCGCATTGTTTTCCCGCTGGATCAGAATGATATCGGGAATAGAGATAAAGCTCATGCTTTCCTTTCCCTTTACCAGAAGCTTATCCCGGCGGTATTCCGATTTGACGATCCTTTCCTCCGGCTCAAAGCTTTTTTCCGGCTGCCTCAGCGACACGATACGGTCCAGCGTCCGGTTCACCCGCTCCAGAGCAAAGGGCTTTACGAGATAATCAAACGCATACAGTTCAAAAGCCTCCGGCATGTATTCCGCATGGGCCGTCGCAAAGATAATCTTCACCTTTGGGTCAAGCTCCGTCAGAATTTTGGCGCACTCAATCCCGTTCTGCCCCTTAATGCCTATATCGAGAAATACGACCTCCGGCTGCTGCCTGCGGAACAGGATCACAGATTCTGTCAGCTCGTCGCATTCTGCAACGACCTCAAATTCCTCATGTTTTTCTATGATCTTTTTGAGAAGAAGCCGCATTCCCTCCTCATCCTCAATCAACATTACCTTGATTGCCATACTGCAAACTCACCCTTCTTTTCCGGCGCTTTCTGGATACCGGCTCACCCAGGATCTCGGCCCAGACAACTGCTTCCTTCAAATCCACAGAGGCCGGAGCATTCCCGGCCGCCGTGAAGAAGCCCGGGGCGGCCTTTTTATCACACCCTGAATTTTTTACTGTCTGCCGTCTGTCCGCATTCTGCTGTTCCCTACTTCGCCGTTCTGTATTCTGCAAGTCCCGATTTTGCCGTTCTGCGTTTTGCCACTCTGCATCCTGAACTTCCCCGCTTCGCCGTTCTGTACCTTGCCGTTCTGCATCCTGCAGTTCCCTGCTTTGCCGTTCTGCATTTTCCCATTCTGTATCCCGCGGTTCCGTATTTTGCTGTTCCGCATTTGCGCCTACTGCATTCGCTTTTTCCTGAAGCGTCTTATGCTTCCCATCGGACTTTTTCTTATCTGTCTTTTTCTTCTTTTTCGGCGGTTTCCAGTCGGGCACCGGCGAGGTGAAGCTGCCGGCCTTATACCCCCGGGGCTTTCCAAAGGTCCCAAGACTGTTCATCCGCATATTCATCATATTGATATTATTTTTCCACCCAACCAGCATCCTTCCTCACTCCTCTCTTCCTGCGCCGCCCTGCAGGGCGGCGCACAAGGCCTAAATTATTCGATAATCTTACTTTCCGGATTCTGGCCGCCGATGGTTGCCCGCATCTCTGTGTCCGCCTTGAGGTTCTGCAACTCGTAATAATCCATTACTCCGAGCTTTCCTTCCCTCAATGCGTATGCCATCGCCTTCGGCACCTCTGCCTCGGCCTCCACCACGTAAGCACGCATTTCCTGTTCCTTTGCCACCGCCATCGCCCGGCGTTCCTCTGCCTTCGCCTGAGCGATATTCTTATCGGCCTCCGCCTGAAGGCTCTGCAGCTGTGCGCCGATGTTTCTTCCCACATCAATATCTGCTATATCAATCGAAAGGATTTCAAAAGCCGTACCGGAATCCAGACCCTTGCTAAGCACCCGCTTTGAAATATCATCCGGGTTTTCCAGCACCTCCTTGTGAGAAACTGCGGAACCCACCGTTGTGACGATACCTTCACCGATTCTTGCAAGAACGGTAGCCTCGCCGGCGCCACCTACCAGACGTTCCAGATTGGCGCGAACCGTCACCCGGGCTTTTACCAGCAGTTCAATACCATCCTTCGCCACTGCGGATACGTTTGTCGTCTCAATGACCTTCGGATTTACACTCATCTTTACCGCTTCCAGGACATTCCGGCCCGCCAGATCAATGGCCGCTGCCTTCTCGAATTCCAGCTCAATGCCGGCACGTTCCGATGCAATCAGGGCATTGACTACGTTATCCACGTTGCCGCCGGCCAGATAATGAGCCTCCAGCTGATTGACGCCGAGGTTCAGCCCCGCTTTTCTTGCCTTGATCAGCGGCATAACGATCTTCGCCGGTTTTACCCGTCTCAGGCGCATTCCGATCATATTAAAAATGCTGACCTTAACGTTTGCCGCCAGGGAAGATACCCACAGCCCCACTGGAACGAATACGAAAAACAGTACCACCAGAAGTCCGACAATGCCCAACACAACAATCCATACAATATTATTGACGATAAGATTACTCATTATTTTTTCCTCCTCTTCCTCTTACTACCAGCTTGGAGCCTTCCACCTTAATGATCTCAATTTCTGTACCTCTGGAAATGTAGCTTCCCTCCGACATCACGTCAAAATTGATATCATCAAATTTTCCGATCCCCGCCGGCCGCAGATCTGTCTCTGCAATCCCCTGCTTTCCCAGAAGATATTTCAGGTCGCTGGAGCTTAAATAGCCCTGGGCCCTGTTCTGCTCTTCCTCCAGAATAATCGGCGTTTTCAGCTTTCCTCTGGATAACAGGCTTAAAACCACCGCCATCAGGATTCCCAGAAGCGCCAGTACTGCGATCGTGATCACCGCCGCTTCCATGGCGGAATCCGCCAGGGCAAACACGCCCGCGATCAGACAAATGATCCCGCTCACTCCCGGTACGGAAAATCCCGGCAGCACCATTTCAATACCTACCAGGATAAATCCCGCGACCAAAAGCAAAATTCCTACTATATTTATTATCTCCACTCCTGTCTCCCCCTTTCTGCCGTCTGTCCGCATGATATGATTTTCCGTGCTTAATTGACAGCGATTATTTTTAACGACAGTTTACCTCAATTTTAAAAGAAGAAAAGACGTATCCCATCACTTATACATTTTCCGTTTCAATCTGTCATTTTTTGCCTCCGAACTGACAGCGTGCTTTTCTGCCTTCTGACGGGGAATGATGAAGGAAAATACGGTCTCCTCCTCGCTGCTTTCCAGATGGATGCTGCTCCCCGCTTCCCGCAGAATTGACACGACAATCGCAAGTCCCATGCCGTGGCCCTCTCCCTTTTTCGTCGTATAGCCCCGGCTGAAAATCAGCTTCCGCTGTTCCTGCGGAATCCCGGGCCCGTTGTTTTCTAGCAGAAAAAGATATTCCCTCCGGTTTTCCTCTATCTGAAGCTTGATCCGCTTCTCGCCCTCATTCTGGCTGACGGCGGTCACCGCATTGTCAATCAGATTGGCCAGTATTTTGCACAGCTCCCATGCCTCCATGGACAGCTCCTTAAGCTGTGTTCCCACCTCAAGGTAAAAATCAATTCCCTGCTGCTCGGCAGCCTCCATTTTTGCCTGTAAAAGCGCATTAACGGCGGGCTGTGCCGTTTTCAGCGCGCGGTTTACCTTCATAATATCCTTAAACACCGGACGCAGGTAATCTCTGGCCTCCTCATACTCTCCCAGCTCAAGAAGCCCGTGTACGATCTGTACCTGGTTCAGATAATCGTGCCGCTGTTCCCGCAGCTTCGCATTCAGATTTTCGAGATTTTCCATACTTTCCGTATAATTTCTCTGCTGGTATCTGGTCAGAGAAAAAAGTCCCGCTATAGAAAGCAGGCTGGAAAAAAGCACAAGAAATATTGATAAATCCAGCATTTCCTCGGTGTACGCGATCAGGTCGCTCCACAGCCCGATCAAAATGCCGGCGCCCAGAACAAACTGTACTCCGTTGACAAAAAGAAGCATCCTGGAAAGCTTTCGAACTGACATACAATACGCCTCCTATTACGACGATTATACGCTTAAAATCCATTTCTATCCACAGCTTTTTATCTCAATGATTGACAATATAATAAATTCCCCTTACAATAGCTCATGCGTTCCTTTTAATTAGTCACATAATTATCTGATTTTTTCAGAATATTTTCTACCACAACATTTACATCAGAAAAGGAGGATTTTTATGGAACAAGAGAAAAATATCACCCCCGCACCAAAGGAAAACAAGATGGGCACCATGCCGGTTCCTCGTCTGCTGGTCAGTATGTCGCTGCCTATGGTTATTTCAATGCTGGTACAGGCATTGTACAACGTTGTGGACAGTATTTTTGTTTCACAGATCAATGAAAATGCCCTCACCGCCGTGTCTCTGGCGTTTCCGATCCAGAACCTGATGATCGCAGTGGCCTCCGGTACCGGCGTCGGCGTCAACGCACTGCTTTCCAGAAGCCTCGGTGAAAAGAACTACGATCAGGCGAACCGGGCGGCCAACAACAGTGTCCTGCTGACGCTCTGCAGCTACGCCGTATTTGCACTGGTGGGTATTTTCGGCTCTCGCCTGTTCTTCGTCTCCCAGACACCGGATGTACAGATTCAGGAATACGGCTTTCAGTATATGAGCATCGTCTGTATCTTCTCCTTTGGATTATTTATGCAGATCAATATGGAACGGTTGCTGCAGTCCACCGGTCTGACCTTTTTTACCATGATCACCCAGGGAACCGGAGCGATCATCAACATTATCTTTGACCCGATCCTGATTTTCGGATATTTCGGCTTCCCGAAGATGGGCGTTGCGGGAGCCGCCGCCGCTACGGTTCTTGGACAGATCGTAGCCATGCTTCTGGCAATTTATTTTAATTTCAAAAAGAATACGGAGATCCGGCTCTCTCTGAAACGGATGCGCTTTTACGGGCCAACCGTCAAAATGATCTACATCGTCGGTGTTCCTTCTATTTTGATGATGTCCATCGGCTCTGTCATGACCTTCGGTATGAATAAAATCCTGCTGATATTCTCTTCCACGGCAGCCGCCGTATTCGGCGTATATTTCAAGCTTCAGAGCTTTTTCTTCATGCCTGTGTTCGGTATGAACAACGGTATCGTCCCGATCATTGCATTTAACTACGGCGCAAGAAACAAAAAGCGTATCATGGATACCATGCGTCTGGGCTGTATCGCGGCCTTTGTCGTAATGGTACTGGGAATGATCGCCTTCAATACGATCCCGGAGGTTCTGCTGGGCTTCTTCAATGCCTCTGAGGATATGATGGCCATCGGCTGCAAGGCGCTCCGCATCATCAGCCTGAGTTACCTTCTGGCCGGCTTCTGTATCGTCATCAGCTCGGTCTTCCAGGCTCTGGGCAACGGCGTATACAGCCTGATCACCTCCGTCTGCCGTCAGCTCGTGGTGCTGCTCCCCTCTGCGTGGATTCTCGCCAAGACCGCCGGACTCGACGCAGTGTGGTGGTCATTCCCCATCGCGGAGCTGGCCTCCATCGCCATGACGCTGATTCTGTTCCGAAAAATCTATGCACAAAAAATCCAGCCGCTTAGCTAAGCGCGGCTGGATTTTCATTTACGGGAAATGTTTTCTCATTTCTTTTTTCTGAACGTGTTGCCCCTTGTCTGCTGACACCATTCTACACAAATGCATTTTTCTGCGGATCATACTCATAATTCACCGCTCTTAATTTTTCCTCCAATTCCTTTCTGTCCGCATCAAAACTGGCACAGAAATCCTCCAGAGAAGAATAATTATCGCGAAGCTGCGTGTTGACATAGCTGAGCAGCATGATCGGATCCTGGGGTAAGCTCATAAAGACACTCCTTTCAAACAGCATTGCTCTACGTTTTCTTTTGTCAGGCGGCTGGCGTCAGGGTAATCCCCGCACCTAATTCCTGCACCCTTTGGCAGCTCCCGGCACAGCTTTCACAGCTCTCAGCCGACTACCTCCGGCGTAACTCTCACGTCCGCCGTCAGCGCCCCGTCCTCTACATGGAATACGATGGTATCCTCCATGCCGACCTTACCGGAGAGGATCAACCGGGCCGCCAGGGTCTCCACATTCTTCTGAAGGAAACGCTTCAGCGGCCTTGCACCGTATACCGGGTCGTATCCGCCTTCGATGATGTAATCCTTGGCTTCCCCGTCCAGCTCCAGACGAATCTCCTGGGCTGCCAAACGTTTATTCAGGTCTGCCACCATCAGGTCAATAATATTGCCGATGTTCTCCTTTGTCAATGGCTTGAACATGATAATCTCGTCAAGACGGTTCAAGAACTCCGGCCGGAAGCTGCCCCGAAGCTGCTCCATCACCATATCCTGGGCTTCCTTTCGGATGCTGCCGTCCGGCTCAATACCGTCCAGCAGGAACTGGGAACCGATATTGGAGGTCATAATCAGAATCGTATTTTTAAAATCTACGGTCCTGCCCTGGGAATCCGTGATACGGCCGTCGTCAAGCACCTGGAGCAGTACGTTAAATACATCTGGGTGCGCCTTTTCCACCTCATCAAAGAGAACCACGGAATACGGCTTTCTCCGCACTGCCTCGGTAAGCTGTCCGCCCTCCTCATAGCCTACGTATCCCGGAGGCGCTCCAATGAGCCGGGATACGGAGTGCTTCTCCATATACTCACTCATATCAATGCGGACGATATTCTGCTCATCATCAAACAGGCTCTCCGCCAGCGCCTTCGCCAGCTCTGTTTTTCCGACGCCTGTCGGCCCCAGGAACAAGAAGGAACCGATGGGCTTCGTCGGATCCTTGATGCCTGCCTTGGAACGAAGGATCGCCTCTGTCACCTTGGAAACGCCGTCGTCCTGGCCGATGACTCTCTTGTGCAGCTCCTCATCCAGCGCAAGGATCTTCGCCCGCTCTCCCTGAGTCAGCTTCGCCACCGGAATACCGGTCCAGCGGGAGATGATTCTGGAAATTTCCTCCTCCGTCACACTCTCATGCACCAGAGACATTTCCCGGCGGTTGACCTTTTCCTCCTCAATGGCAAGCTGCTGCTGAAGCTTCGGCAGCTCTCCGTACTGCAGCTCCGCCGCCTTATTCAGATCATAGTTGCGTTTTGCCAGCTCAATTTCTTTATTTAATGCCTCAATCTGCTCTCTTAAAGCAGAAAGATTTTCTACGGCTTTCTTTTCATTGTCCCACTGTGCCTTCTGGGAATTAAATTCGTCCCTCAGCTCCGCCAGCTCCCGCTGCAGCACCTCCAGACGGTCATGGCTCGGCTTATCGGTCTCCTTTTTCAGGGCCGCCTCCTCAATCTCCATCTGCATGATCCTTCTCTGCAGCTCATCCAGCTCTGTCGGAAGAGAATCCAGCTCCGTCTTGATCAGAGCGCAGGCCTCGTCCACCAGGTCGATGGCCTTGTCCGGCAGGAACCGGTCGGAAATATAGCGGTGCGACAGAGTAGCCGCCGCCACCAGCGCGCTGTCCGTAATCTTGACGCCGTGGAATACCTCATAGCGCTCCTTGAGACCACGCAGAATCGAAATCGTATCCTCCACCGTAGGCTCATCCACCAGCACCGGCTGAAATCTTCGCTCCAGCGCCGGATCCTTCTCGATATATTTGCGGTACTCATCCAGGGTCGTGGCGCCGATACAGTGCAGCTCACCTCTGGCCAGCATCGGCTTGAGCATGTTGCCGGCATCCATAGCGCCGTCAGTCTTTCCTGCTCCTACGATCAGGTGCAGCTCATCAATAAACAGGATAATCTCGCCTTCGCTTTTGCGCACCTCCTCCAAAACCGCCTTCAGACGCTCCTCAAATTCACCGCGATACTTCGCTCCGGCCACCAGTGCGCCCATATCCAGGGCAAAAATCTTTTTGTTTTTCAGACCCTCCGGGACGTCGCCCCGGACGATACGCTGCGCCAGTCCTTCTACGGCCGCCGTCTTTCCGACGCCGGGCTCACCGATCAGCACCGGGTTATTTTTGGTCTTTCTGGACAGGATCCGAATGACATTCCGTATCTCGGCGTCCCGGCCGATCACCGGGTCAAGCTTCTGATTCCTTGCCCTTTCCACCAGATCCTGTCCGTATTTATTTAAAGTATCGTATGTGGCCTCTGGATTGTCCGAGGTCACCCGCTGATTGCCGCGCACCGTGGAGAGTGCCTGCAGAAACCGCTCCTTCGTAATCCCGAACTCATTCCAGAACTGCTTCATGGATGGGCTGGGATTGTTCAGCAGAGACAGAAACAGATGCTCGACCGATACGTATTCATCGCCCATCTGCTTTGCCACGTCCTCAGCGCTGACCAGTGATTTGTTCAGATACTGGCCGATATAAACATTGCCGCCCGCAACCTTCACCTTTGCATTTAATGCCTGCTCCAGACGGTTCTCGAAATATTCCTTTTGTATCTCCATCTTCTCGATCAGCTTGCCGATCAGGCTGTCCTCCTGATGCAACAGCGTGTAAAGCAGATGCTCCTGCTCCACTTCCTGATTTCCAAACTGATAGGCAATCTTTTCCAGATCATTGACTGCCTGAATGGACTTCTGCGTAAATTTACTGATATTCATAAGCAAACCTCCTTCACTTATTCACTCCCACTATAGCCCCTATTGTCAGCACTGTCAAGCGTCGAGTGCTAAGATGCTTTAAAAAATATTGTCTGATTTTGCAGAACCAGACTGTATTTGAAAGGATCTCCGGGCTGTGACACCCGGAAACCCTGATTGAGACCTTTCTTTTACAATGGAACCTTACCTGTCAGCCCTCAATGGCAATATATTTGCTCTGCTCTGCCTGCTGTGCATCCTTCTTCGGCACGGCCAGCTTCAGAATGCCATCCTCAAACCTCGCGTGAATGTCCTCCTGAGTCACATTTTTCCCAACATAGAACTGGCGGCTCACGGAGCCTGAATAACGCTCCCGGCGAATGTATTTTCCATTGGAACCCTGTTCGCTGTTGTCCACATTCTTCACAGCGCTGATGGTCAGATAGCCTTCCTTGAGCTCCGCCTTTACGTCCTCCTTCTTAAAGCCCGGCAGCTCAATGTCCACCTCATAGCCCTGCTCTGTCTCCTTCACATCGGTTCTCATAACGTTCTGAGTATTTCCTCTGTGAGCTGTCCTTCCAAACTCCGGGAATGAAAAATCCATCCAGTTATCAAACATACTATCTCCAAAAATACTAGGCATCAACATCTTCATTTCCTCCTTCTGCATTCGTCTCTGTTCTGTGTGCCTCGGAAACCGTGACAACCATGGTCTCCGGGTGAGTGATCAGCTCAATATCTTTATTTGCCGCAATGTCCAGATCCTGTACCAGGATCGTATCTCCTACCCGAAGGCTGCCCACATCAATCTCTACCTTCTCTACGAGAGCCGAGGGCAGTGCCTTATAGGAAATCTCATGCAGCATCTGCTGAAGCACTCCGCCAACAACCTTTTCATGGTTCAGCAGTACGATCTCAGCCACTGAATGAACCTTTTCCCCGGCTACCAGCGCCTGAAAATCAATGTTCTCCACCTGACCCTTCAGAGTACCAAAGGAAATATCCTTGATCAGGACATCCAGCCTCTGTCCGCCGATCTCCAGCAGAATCTGACTTCCCTTATTTCTTTTCTTGAGAAGCTTCTCCGCATCTGACCGTGCAATCTGTACCGGTATGGAGCCCTCAATCTCTCTGCCAAAAATATTTCCTGTGACAAAGCCTTCTCTTCTCAGTCGTTTTGCCTTTACTGCTAAATCCCTTTTCTCAGCCTTTAAAGTATCCATTTTATCTTTTCCTCCAAAAGCCCTTTTTATGTCGGCTTTTTATTTATTATTTTATTTTTATATGCTGCTCTTCGCTCATCCCTCAATGGCAATCGGCTCGTGCTTCGGAAGCTCCGGCGTCTCCTGTCTCTTCGGAACCTGAAGCCTTAGAATACCATCCTCAAATCTCGCATGCACTTCATCGTTCTTCACCTGAGGCCCAACGTAGAAGCTCCGGCTCATCGACCCTGCGTAACGCTCCCTGCGGATGTACTTTCCTTCTTTATCCTTCTCATCTTTATCCAGGCCCTTCGCTGCATTGATGGTTAAATAACCGTTGTCCAGCATCACCTTGATCTCATCCTTCTTGAATCCGGGCAGATCCACGTCTACCTCATAGCCGTTCTCCGTCTCCTTCACATCGGTCTTCATCACGTGGTTTGCATGCTTTCCATACAAAGCCCGGTCAATGTCTGGAAATGAAAAATCCATCCAGTCGTCAAACAGGTTCTCTCCAAAAATACTAGGCATCAACATAAATCATTCCTCCTTCTCAATCATGACATGTCTGCCAATCACTATATGTCTGGGCATCGTCTGAATTTCTTCATCCTTATTCCTTGTTACCTTTGTTCTATTTGTGTTATAACACCATTTGTCAGCACTGTCAAGCCTCGAGTGCTAATTGATTTGTGAAAAAAGTATGAACTCAATTATTTACATAAAAAATACCGTAATCCCTTTTTCTCTGAGATTACGGTATTCTTCTGCGATACATGTTTATTTTAGTCTCTTACGACCTTAACCCGCTTTGTAATGTCCTCTTTCTCCTTTGGAGCCGGCTCTGACACAATCCCTCCGAAGGGCATCTGTGCCACCAGCACGTAGTTCTCCGGTACGCCGCACAGTTCTCGGACAAGCCCATCTATTACAGGATTGTAATGCTGCAGGGAAGCTCCTACTCCCAGCTCACGAAGCCCTGCCCAGACGCTTATTTGCAGCATTGCACTGGCCTGATTCGCCCATACTGTAAAATTATCCGCATACGCAGGAAATCTCTCCTGCAGTCCCTTCACCACAGACGCATCATAAAAATACAGAAGCGTCCCGGCACCGGCTCTAAAGCCGTCAATCTTTTCCTTCGGAACCTTCCCTCCGAAAAGATCATAAATTTTTCCCCAAAGCTGATCCTGTTTTTCTCCCATCACGATCACGACTCTGGAGCTCTTCATATTAAAGGCATCCGGCACAAGCTCCGTAGCATCCTCCACCAGACGGATTACCTCTTCCTCCGCTACCGGGAGTTCCTTTTTAATATTGTAATAACTTCTCCTGCTTTTCAAAGCTTCTCTCATGCTCATAGCAATTCCTCCGTTTCCTGTTTTTCTTACTTTTCCTCTGATTTTACACCCTGTCTGTTCATACTACAAGGGACGAAAGTGTGCTTTGCACATTCCCGCATTAAAAAACCTGGGCAGCATGACTTTTGTTCCGCTTACATTACAAAAAGCAGCGACCTCTTAAAGACCACTGCCTTTTGTATAAAACATTCTTCCGCTTTAGAAGCAGGTGAAAGCTCCGTCAATCACGAAATCTGAACCGGTTGTAAAGGTGCTTGTATCTCCTGCAAGGTATACGCAGATGGACTCCAGCTCTTCCGGCTTGCCCATTCTTCCAAGAGGAGCCATCTCGTTCCACTTCTCGATCAGCGGGATTAATGTCGGAGAATTCAGCGTCAGCTCTGTACCGATGTATCCCGGGCTGATGCTGTTTACACGCACGCCGCGCTTTGCCCACTCAATAGCCAGAGATTTCGTAAGCTGGATCACACCTGCTTTAGAAGCATTGTATGCACACTGAGGCTGCGGTACGTTTACGATGTGCGCGGACATGGATGCTGTGTTGATGATGGATCCGCCGCCGTTCTCCAGCATGTATTTTCCTGCTGCAATATCTGTAAGGAAAATACCGTTCAGGTTGATGTTGATAACCTTTAACCACTGCTCGTAGGTCATCTCCTCTGCCGGTGCATTGATACAGATGCCTGCATTGTTGTGACAGAAATCAAGGCCGCCCAGTTCCTCCACAACCTGCTTCACCATTGCATCTACCTGCTCTTTGTCTGTGCAGTCTGTCTTGACTGCAATGACCTTTCTTCCAGTCTTTTCAGCCAGCTCAGCGGCAGTCTTCTTTGCCTCTTCATAATCAAGGTCAACAATAGCTACATCAGCGCCTGCTTCTGCAAATGCGGTTGCGGTACATTTACCGATCCCTCTTGCTGCTCCTGTTACGAAGCCCTTCTTGCCATCCAGTCTCATTTTTTCAATAATTCCCATGATAACCTTCCTTTCTTATTAATTTTCTTTTGTTAATCATTTTTTACTTTTTATTTTATAAAATTGTTTTATTTAATATGTTTATATAATAGCGCACTCTTTCAGATTATGCAACATGACATTATACATAAATTTTCGGTTTGAATTTTGTGTAAACCTTACAAACAATATTTTCTTTCTTTTTTCACGTCAAAATTGTATAATAATTTTATTAAATGTTTTTATGATATGATATCGAAGAACAAAAACATTTTTACCCAGTATCATAATACTAGTCCCTTCAGGAGGCTTTCTTATGGAAACATTTTCACTTACGGATATTAAGAAAAAAAATCTTTCTGACGTTTATCATTATATTTATTCTAATCCTGAATGTTCCAAGCAGGCCATCGCCAATGCTCTGGTCATCAGCCTGCCCACGGTTTCCCAGCATCTCACCACTTTGCTAAATGAGCATTTGATCGAAAAATGCGGCCAGCTCACCTCCACGGTGGGACGCCGCGCCATGGCGTATCAGGTGATTGCCACTGCCAGGATTGCAGTAGGGATTGAGGTACTGTCCCGCTGTGTTTATATTGTTGCGTTAAATTTGTATGGAAAAAAAGAAGTAAAAGAGAAATTCAGACTTCATTTTCAGCCCACTCCCAATTACTTTGAAGAGCTGAAAAATGCAGTGAAAAGCTTTCTTCAGAAATATAATTATAAGGAAGAGCAGATTCTTGGAATTGGTCTTGGAATGCAGGGTCTTGCCGCCCCCGACGGTACTCATATGACTTATGGAAAGATTCTGAACTGTACCGGGCTTTCGATCCAGATGTTTGCCGACTATTTTTCTGTCCCCTGCAGATTCATTCACGACGCAGAATGCGCATCCAACAGCGAGCTTTGGGAAAACCCTTCCATCAAAGATGCCATTTATCTTTCTCTGGGATATCATCTTGGGGGCGCTGTTATCATTAATGGAGAATTGCAGAACGGTCTTACCGGAAAATCCGGCACCTTTGAGCATATGACGCTGGTTCCCGGCGGCGCAGACTGCTACTGCGGAAAAAATGGCTGTGCAGAGTGTTACTGCTCCGGAAATTCCCTGCTGGAATCCGATATGGAGCTGGACGATTTTTTCAGAGAGAAGGAGCAGGGAAATCCTGACTGCCAAAAGAAATGGAAAGACTACCTGCAGCATCTTGCCATACTGATCAACAACCTGCATATGGTTCTCGAAAACACGATCATCCTCGGCGGTCATATTACGCCATACTTTACCGATGAGGACATTGCTTTTGTAAAGCAGAAAGTACAGGAACGCTCCACCTTTTCCGATGATACTTCTTATATCATCCAGGGAAAATGCCGCAGCGATGCCGTTTCCATAGGTGCGGCTCTGCCGTTTATCCGGGATTTTCTGGACAGTATTGCTTTGCAGAGATAAGCTTATAAATATCATTCTGTAAAAATAATTTATTGAAAAAGCTCCGGAATCCCCGGAGCCTTTTCAGCCAAAAATCAGTTCTGCAGCCCATATTCCTCCAGCAATTTCTGCTGATACTCCATATCAAGGACTGCTTTTTTCAAATCCTCTATCCGGTTATCCTCCAATAGCCGGCGATTCAATTCATTAATTTGCTCCTTACCGGCTTTTTGTCCTTCTGCCCGTCCTTCTGCTCGCCCTTCTTCCTGTGCTTCCAGCTTATCATAATATCTCTCTTCCCACGCCTGCATGTATTTCACTCCAATCTCTTCGCTGGCCCGCACCTCACATACCCGCTTATGTATCCGTTTGATCCTTTCGCTTTCCATCCTCTCCACAGTATCATCTGTCGTGTTTTCGACATAACGAAGGAAATCTACGAGCTCTTCTGATACTTCATCCTCGTTTTCTCCATGAGTATTCAGGAATATCCGAACGGCTCCGTCTTTCAAGTACAAATCCGGGACCTCCTCACATTTGGCCTGAAATGTATACTGGTACTTTCCGTATCCGAAGAGATCAAAGGTCATTATCATAATAAAAAACGTATTATTCAGACAGCTGTAATCCAGAATTCCGGGCTGCAAAAGGGAGGTGTCCATCAGCGCCTGATAATATCTGCTTCTCTTGGCCAGATCCTTTTTCCACCGGTCCTGCATTTCGGTGTTGTATACGTTCTGCTCCTCATCCACAGAAAACATATCCAGACGGACAGAACGGATCATCGGCGACAGCCGTACTTCCTTTTCCGTCTCAGCCTTCCTAAGTATCGGAATCTCCCGCCCAAAAATAATACTCAGCACGTCCCTCTGCGTCTGCGAATCTTCCATTACCTCGGCAAAGAGAAAGCGGTTTGTAAGGTTTAGATCTTTCAGCGGTATCATACTTTGTTCGTTTTTTCTGTTCATTAAAGCCTCCTTTATTTTATCATAAATTCGAATCGTTTCACAGTATAATCTGACATCTGGCAAATATATTTCTCCGCAAATTCTGGAAAGCTATTCTGCCCCCGGAAAGCCTGTCCGACCGATTTTCACAACTCATATCTCTTACTGCATTATAATTTATCTTGATATATTTTGCAACATATTTATTTTTTTATGTTGTATATCAGGCATCCAACATTTTCAAAATGAATTGCTGCTCTCTTTCCATAAAAGTTATGATACAGGTAGCAAACATTGAATAGCTATATTTTTATCATTCTCGCCTTTCTGCAGCACAAAGGCTTTCCGCCGCCTTCAGCTCCTTATGAAGCCGGACGGCCATGAATACCGTGACGGCGGCCGAAAGCACATCCGCAACGGGCTGTGCATATAAAATCCCATCCAGTCCCCATGCCATCGGAAGGATGAGGATAACCGGCACAAAACAGATTCCCTGCCTGCAGGCTCCGAGGATAAAGCCCTCCTTTCCCTTTCCCAGAGCAAGAAACAGGGAAGAATACACCGTATAAAATCCAAACAGCAGAAAGGTGATTCCGTTTATCCGCAGCGAGCTGGTCCCTATGTGGATCATCTCCTGATTGCCCGCTGTAAACTGCGATACAATCTTTGCCGCAAAAAGCGTCAGTCCAAGACCATAGACGGCGCAAAATACCGTCGACCAGATAACGGAAATCCTGACCGCTTCATGCAGGCGGCTGAATTTTTTAGCCCCGTAGCTGTAGCCCGCAATCGGCTGAAATCCCTTTATAAATCCAAATACCGTCAGACTTCCCATGGATACCAGCCGCGTCACGACGCCCATTCCCGCGATCGCCGCATCTCCATAGACAAACGCGGCGTTGTTGGTAAGCGAAATGGAGAGGCTGGTCAGAATCTGAAACACCAGCGTCGGAATCCCTATTTTAAATATTTCAGCCAGAATTTCCTTCGAAAAGCAGCAGTCCTTCCTTTTAAAATGAAAGATGCTTTTCCTCCGGAAAATATAGACCAGATACACCAGGGCAGATACCATCTGCGCAATGGCCGTAGCGACGGCGGCGCCGGCCACCCCCAGCTCCAGCACATAGATGAATACCGGATCCAATGCGATATTCAGAACGGCCCCGGCCATCAGAGCGCACATCGTCGTTTTGGCCGCTCCCTCGCTCGTCACAATATTATTCATCGTGACATTAAAGACGTTGAAAATACAGGAAAGCACGTAAATCCCTCCATATGTGACTGCATAGGGCAAAATACTGTCCGTGGCTCCCAGAAGCTTCAGAATGGGCTTCAGGAAAAGAACGGAAAGGACGATCACCACCACTCCGGTGAAAAGGCTGCCGTACAGCGCCGTACTGGCGGCCTGATCTGCCTTTTCCCTATCCCCGTTTCCCAACAGTCTGGAAATATAGGAGGCCGCGCCATTTCCGAATAAAAGCCCCAGCCCCACGACGACCTGTCCCAGCGGGTACACGACAGAAATTGCCCCCATCTGGCTTTCTCCCAGTCCTCCTACAAAATAAGCGTCCACCAGATTGTACAAGGCATTGACCAGCATTCCGATCATGGTTGGAATGCCCATTGCCAGAAGCGCCCTGGGAATAGGGGCGCTGCCTAATAACTGTATTTTTTTGTTTTGCTGACTCATTGTTCCTGCTCCTTTCTCTTGACATGTTAAACAAAGTATAGTACTATAAATTATAGCAATTCGAATTGTGTCGTACATACTACTATAATTTATAGTATATGTCAATAGAAAAAGGAGAAATTTATGGCTGCAATAGATTTAATCGTACTGGGAATGTTAAAAAAAGAAGCCCTGAGCGCCTATGACATTCAGAAGCTGGTAGAATACCGCAATATATCAAGATGGGTAAAGATCAGTACACCCTCCATCTACAAAAAGGTGATTCAATTAGAAGAAAAGGGCTATATTTCAAGCACAATTGTCAAAGAAGGGAAAATGCCTGAAAAGGCTGTTTATTCCCTGACCGAGGCCGGGGAAAAGCAGCTTGAAAAGCTTATGTTTGAGATTTCCGCCAAGCCGGTTCAGATTTTCCTGGATTTTAACGCTGTGATCGTAAATCTGGACGCGCTTCCGCCGAAGGGCCGTGAAAAATGCCTGGCGGATATTGAAGGTAATATAAAAGCCTTAAAAGCATATCTGGAAGAAAACCTCCGGGAGAAGGAAAATCTGCCGGAAATCCCCAAAACGGGAATGGCCGTTCTGCGGCAGCAGCTTGCCCTCGCCCAGGCTATTGAGACATGGATTCATTCATTAAAGCAGGGCTGGGAATGATAAGACGTCTCCTGGCCAAGAATAGCGAAGGGGCTGCTATTTTTCCCAAAATGGAAGTCATAGTTCAAATATGAATTTGGAGATCTCCAAAATCAAACATCCCCTTTCCCTGTTTAAGCTTTCCAGCTTCTTCCAATTGCTCAAATCCATTTTCAATTTCATGTATAAGTGAAACAGAAATATTTAATTGATGGTGTCCGGGGTAATGTCCCGGTGTGTGAATGACCTGAATTTCCCGCCCGCCTAAATTCAAGGAATCGCCGTCATGTAAAATTCCCTGCGGAATACCTTGAAAAATCTGATAAGCGTCAATATCAAAATCTGCTGGAAAATCACAGGGAGGTTTTGTCAAATTCTTCTTAACAGCCTGCAGCGGTATTGGAAACCTGACTGAGAGCCAGTCTTTTTCTGCTTCATGTACGGCAATATTATCAAAATATTTGTGTCCGCCGATATGATCCCAATGAATATGAGTAGTAACTACCATAACAGGCAGCTCCGTCAAACTATCCACAATTTTTCTGATGTTGGAAATGCCCAAACCTGTATCAACGAGAATCGCACATTTCTTTCCGCATATTAGATAGCAATGCGTTTCTTCCCAGTGTCTATATTCGCTGATAGCAAATGTTTCACGGTCAATTTCTTCAACAGTGAACCAACTCTCCATTCAATATTACCTCACCCAATTATGAATTTGCCGCTCTGTTCCTTATTTATGATGCGCTGTCGCCCCCTGGCTGAGGCCGCTGCCTTCTTAGCAAAATGGGATGCCGTATCAACCGGAGGCTATTATCAATGTGACAGTCTTTAGTCCTTCATGCTCCGAACGAAAGCGACGGTCACAGCCCGCACAGCCGATATTGATATGCACAATATTCGTGTTTATTATGTAGTCTCCATTTCTAAAAGAAATTGTTTTTTATCAATTCCTCCGGCATACCCTACCAGCTTTCCGTCCTTCCCTACCACCCGATGACAGGGAATGATGATTAAAACAGGATTACGGTTATTCGCCATACCGACTGCTCGCGCCGCATCTTTATTGCCAAGTGCTTCGGCTATCTGCTGGTAGCTGCGTGTCTCACCATAAGGGATATTGCGTACCTCACTCCAAACTCTTTTCTGAAACTCACTCCCCATTATGGAGAGGGGAACATCAAATGTTGTTCTGTTTTTTGCAAAATATTCCGAAATCTGCACTTTGGCATCTGCTAAATAAACGCTATTTTCATTCGTTAAAGCAGCTTCCGTTTTATCATCTGCAAACCGCAGGGAAGTAATACCATAACGATTTTCCTCGATACGGATCCGTCCCAATGGCGTTTCACAAACGCAGTATGGTCGTTCCGATATTCGCTGCAAAACGTATTCTGTCGGAGAGATGCCCGCCAGTTTTTTGAAGAAAGCTGCAAAGGAGGCTGAACTCTCCATGCCAACCGAAAATGCTACATCCGTAGACCGGCACCCGGTATCCAGCAGCTCCTTTGCGCGCTGGAACCTTATCTGCGCAATATATTGTTCCGGTGATATATCAAATCTTTTTTCAAAAAGTTCAGTCAAATGGCGCCGTGTAATACCCAGTGCATTTAATTTCTTCATAAGTTCCAACCGCTCTGTAAAATTGCCATCAATGATTGCTTTTGCATCCTCCGCCAATTTTGCCATTGGGTCATAAGTAATTAAGTCGGGACGACACCGTTTACAGGGACGAAATCCAGCCCTGTCCGCCTCCTCTTTATCATCGAAAAAAACAACATTTTCAGGCCTAGGCGGTTTTGACGCACAGGATGGGCGGCAAAATATACCTGTACTCTTCACGCCATAAAAGAATTTTCCGTCATAGCTTCGGTCATTTGTTATTACGGCATTCC
>JAUNGD010000039.1 GCA_030524705.1 Lachnospiraceae bacterium
TGCTCTCTTTAATTTCCGGGCTGCTCCTTCCAGAGAGCGGCTCGATTTTATTTGAGGGACAAAATGAAACGGTGTTCCGTGACAAGATCGGGTATATGCTGCAGAAGGATCACCTGTTTGAGTGGCGGACCATCTATAAAAACGTTGTTTTGGGGCTTGAAATTCAGAATAAGCTGAATGAGGAATCCAGGGCGAGAGTCGAAAAAATGCTGATGGATTACGATTTGTATCGTTTTAAGGATGCAAAGCCCAGCGAGCTTTCCGGAGGGATGCGGCAGAGGGCGGCGCTTATCCGGACACTGGCGCTGAATCCCGAGCTGCTTTTGCTGGATGAACCCTTTTCAGCTCTTGATTTCCAGACCAGGCTTACCGTATGCGACGACGTATGTAGTATTCTGCATAAAGAGAAAAAAACGGCCTTGCTGGTGACGCATGATTTGTCGGAGGCGGTCAGCATGGCTGACCGGATTATTGTTCTGGGAAAACGCCCGGCCAGAATCCGGTCGGTTCTGGATATGGATTTTGAAGAACAGGGCCTGACTCCCCTGGAACGAAGAAATGCGCCGGAATTCAAAGAGTACTTCAATCTGCTTTGGAAGGAGCTGAATGACGATGAGTAGAGAAAGCATTTCCTCTGCCCAGGAAAGTTATCTGAGAAAGCTTCAGCGCAGACAGCACAGGATAACGGTGATTCGGATATTGATTTTTGTACTTTTTCTGTTGCTGTGGGAGACGGCAGTCCGGTGTTCCTGGATCGACGGCTTTATTTTCAGCAGTCCATCCCGGGTATGCAGGACCTTTGCGGACATGTGGAAGGATCGAAGCATATTTAGCCATGTGGGGATCACCCTGGCAGAGACCCTGGCCAGCTTTGGGCTTGTTGTCGTTCTTGGAATGAGCGTTGCTGTCCTGCTCTGGTACAATGAAGAATTGTCCAGTATCCTGGAACCGTACCTGGTGGTATTGAACAGTCTGCCGAAATCCGCGCTGGCGCCGCTTTTGATCGTGTGGCTGGGCGCAAATATGAAATCCATCATTGTGGCAGGAATTTCGGTGGCGGTATTCGGAACGGTTCTGAATCTGTATACGGGATTCGCGGAGATGGACCCGGATAAGATCAAACTGATCTATACGCTTCGGGGCAGCAAAAGAGACGTCCTCTGGAAGGTGATTCTTCCTGGGACGATTCCTTTGCAGATCAGCGTGATGAAGGTGAACATCGGGCTTTGCCTGGTGGGGGTGGTGATCGGTGAATTCATTGGGGCCAGACAGGGACTGGGCTATCTGATCATTTATGGAAGCCAGGTTTTCAAGCTGGACTGGGTCATCATGTCTATTATGATTTTATGTGTGATTGCCATGGCCCTGTATGGAATTTTAAATCTGATAGAAAAACGTTGTCTGCGCAGCAGGTAGAACGGAAAAGACTCATTGCTTCTGCAGTTCCCGTTCCTGCCTGGAAAAAACGCATCCGCAGTAATCCTGGCGGTACAGATTGTACTGGGCGGATAATTCTACAGAACGCTTATATCCATTGCGTTTTTTAAAATCGGAGGGGAGCCAGCGGACGTGGTACCGTCCGGCCAGCTCTTCACCGATTTCATTTAGTTTAGCGGCGTTTTTCAGAGGACTGATGGTAAGGGTAGTGGTAAAATAGTCGAACCTGCCGGCCGCGGCCGTCCGGGCGGCTTCCTCCAGTCTCAGGCGGAAGCAGGCGTGGCACCGCTCCCCGCCCTCCGGGATGTGTTCAAGGCCCCGGACGGCGTCGTAAAATTCCCGGGGCTCAAACCTGCCCTCTATGATCTGGATGGGATAGCGGGCCGGAAGCTCGCCGATCAGCCGCTTTTGCTCCTCCACCCGGTGGGCGTATTCCTGCTCCGGGTAGATATTCGGATTGTAATAGAGAACGGTGATCCGAAAATAATCGGACAGATATTCCAGCACGTAGCTGCTGCAGGGAGCGCAGCAGCTGTGGAGAAGGAGGGTGGGGACACTTCCGGTTCCCAAAGCGGACAGGCAAAGGAGCCGGTCCAATTCCTTTTGATAATTGCGTTTTTGATTTTGTGTTTCAGACATAAGATTCTCCTGATATATTGAATTACGAAAATGCAGGGTTTCTGTTATCTTTGCGGATTGATTCAAGTATAATAAAAAATCCTTTTTCAGGCAAGCGTGTTTGTGCGGCGGCCTGCTATTTACTTTTCCATGTCCATATGGTATACTTACAACGATTTTATGGCATAAAAAGCAAAGAAAAAAGAAATATTTTTCATAGATACGGATATTTGGAGGACATGATCTTTTATGACGGCGGAAGATTTAAAAAATCTGAAAGTAATGAGAAAAAAAATGTTTTTAGCAGCGTATGCAGGAGGCTCGGCACATCTTGCCTCCGCATTTTCGTCTGCTGAAATATTTTATGCCTTATATCAGAAAAAGATTCTTCGGACAGAACCGGGAAATCCTCAGGCTGAGAATCGGGACCGTCTGGTTCTCAGCAAAGGCCATGCGAGTCTGGCCTGGTATGCTTCTCTTGCCATGGCAGGGTTTATTTCGGAGGAGGAGCTATACACGTTTATTCAGCCGGGAACGAGGCTGAGCGGGGAGCCGTGTCCCAACGGCGTTCCCGGGATAGAAGCGGCGACGGGTTCCCTGGGGCACGGCCTTTCCCTGGGACTTGGGATGGCGCTGGCGGCAAAGCTGGATCAGAAAGATTTTCATACGTATGTGATCTTAGGCGACGGGGAGTGTCAGGAGGGCACGATATGGGAGGCCGTTATGGCGGCTCACAAATATCAGCTTGGAAATCTGACGGCTATTCTGGACTGCAACAAAATTCAGAAGATGGGATTTATTGAGGAGACCATGCGTATTTCCTCCTGGAGATCAAAGTGGGAATCCTTCGGCTGGCAGGTAGATGAGATCAAAGACGGTCACGATCTGGATGAGATCTGTGAGGTTTTGCGCAGAAAAAATGATGAAAATATTCCAAGGCTTGTAGTGGCAAATACGACAAAGGGAAAAGGGGTCTCCATTATGGAGAACAACCCGAACTGGCATTACAAAATGCCGAATCGCAGAGAAATGAAAACGTTTGTCAGCGAACTGGAAATTTCGGAGAAGGAGCTGGAAAAATGCAGAGAGCATATATGAGTGCATTGTGTGAGCTGGCGGAAAAAGACAGAAATGTTCTTTCTCTGCTGGCGGATAGCGGAACAGGATATGATGAGCTTTTTCGGCGTTATTTTCCGAAGCAGATGCTGGATTTTGGAATTGCTGAGGAAAACATGGTGGCAGCGGCGGCAGGCCTTGCTCTGTGCGGGAAGATTCCTTTTGTTTATACGGCGGGGGCTTTCCTTGCGTACCGAAGCTTTGAATTTATCAGGGACGACGTGTGTTTTCAGAATCTGAATGTCAAAATTGTGGGGATGGGCGCGGGCCTTTCCTGGAGCACGCTGGGTTCAACACATCATACGACGGAGGACCTGGGGGCCTTGAGAAGCCTTCCGAATTTGACGATTTTGTCGCCCTCCTGTCCGAAAGAGGTAGAAAAAGCCGTGAAGGCGGCCTACGACATAAAGGGGCCTGTTTATATAAAGATCGGCATGAACAACGAGCCGGATATTTACAGGGAAGAGGAGCCGTTTGTGGTCGGCAGAAACAGAGAATTACGCTCTGGTAAGGATCTTTGTGTTTATACGACGGGAAGTATTGCTTCGGAGGTGCTGACGGCGGCAGAGCTTCTGGAGAAAAAAGGGCTGGACATTGGCGTGGTAAATGTTCCGACGATCAAACCGCTGGATACGGCGGAGATTTTGGATCGCGCTGTCAAATACAATACAATTTTAACTGTGGAAGAGCACAGCATTACGGGAGGCCTGGGAAGCGCGGTGGCCGAGGTGCTGGCAGAGAGCGATGTGAAGGTCAGATTCCGAAGAATTGGGCTTCGTAACTGCTTTGCTGCGGGCTATGGCACTCACGCCCAGGTAAAAGCGGCCAATGGGCTGGATGCGGCGGGAATTGCAGAACAGATTTTGGCTGCACAGAAATAAAAAAGAGAAATCAGAGGCAATCATAAAATGAGTGAGATTACGTTTACAAGGCTGAAAAGGAATTGCAAGAAGGATATGTCGGATAAAAAGAAGCTTCGTCTGGCTATTCTGGGGGATTGTGCCACCCAGCATCTGGCAACAGCCATCCGGGGATACGGCGTGGAAGAGGAGCTGTGGTTTGAGGTGTTTGACGCCGATTATAATCAGATCGACGCACAGCTTCTCGATCCCCAGTCTGAATTTTTTCAGTTTGATCCCCAGTTTGCTTTAATTTATATGTGCTCTGAGAAATTATACCATTCTTTTTATGAGACGGAGGATAAGGCAGGCTTTGCCGATGCGGTATATCAGAAGATCCGCTCCTACTGGGAGCTGATAAACAGCCATGGAGCTGTAAACATTATTCAGTTTACCTTCGTTGAGGCGGATGACCGGATATTCGGGAACTATGCGGCAAAGACACAGGCATCCTTTTTGTACCAGGTAAAGAAGCTGAATTATCTGCTGATGAACGGCGCTCAGGAAGTAAAGAATGCTTTTTTGATGGACCTGAATTATATTACGGCGCAGTACGGAAGAGAAAAGGTATACGACGACAAGCTGTATTATATTGCCAAAATGCCGCTGTCCACGGGGATTCTCCCGGAGGTGGCAAAGCAGGTTACAGATATTGTCAAGGCGGTTTCAGGGCGTATCATAAAATGTGTGGTGACAGATCTCGACAATACGCTTTGGGGAGGCGTCATCGGAGACGACGGCCTGGAAGGAATACAGATCGGCGAGCTTGGTCTGGGGCATGCATTTGAAGAATTTCAGATGTGGCTGAAGGGGCTGAAAAGCCGGGGGATCATTCTGGCTGTGTGCAGCAAAAACAACGAGGATACGGCAAAAGAGCCGTTTTTGAAACACCCGGAAATGGTGCTACGCATGGATGATTTTTCTATGTTTGTGGCGAATTGGGAGGATAAGGCTTCCAACATACGTTATATACAGGAAACCCTCAATATCGGAATGGACAGCATTGTATTTCTGGATGACAATGCATTCGAACGGAATCAGGTAAAGAGCATGATCCCGGATATTACCGTGCCGGAGCTTCCGGAGGATCCGGCCATGTATCTGAGCTATCTGAAGGGACTGAACCTGTTTGAGACGGCATCCTGGTCGGAGGCGGATAAGGACCGGACGAAGCAGTATCAGTCTGAAATAAAGCGCACGGAGCAGAGACGGCAGTACCAAAATTATGATGAGTACCTGCAGAGTCTGGGGATGGTCGCCGTGGCAAAGCCCTTCGATCCGTTTCAGTATCCGAGAATTGCCCAGCTGACCCAGCGCTCGAACCAGTTCAATCTCAGGACTGTCCGGTATACAGAGGCGGAAATCGAAAAGCTGGCAGAAGACGATCATTTCCTGACGCTGTATTTTATGCTGAAGGATCAATTCGGCGATCACGGCCTGATCAGTGTTGCAATTTTGGAAAAGCAGGATGAAGAGACGTTGTTTATGCATAACTGGCTGATGAGCTGCCGTGTCCTGAAGCGGGGGATGGAAGAGTTCATCATCAATAAGGTAATGGAAACTGCCAGGGAGAACGGATATAAAAGGGTCATTGGAGAATACATCCAGACACCGAAAAATGCAATGGTAAAGGATATTTACGGGAAGCTTGGCTTCCGGGAAGCCGGCGGCGG
Organism: Lachnospiraceae bacterium; assembly: GCA_030524705.1. Lineage (GTDB taxonomy): Bacteria > Bacillota > Clostridia > Lachnospirales > Lachnospiraceae > Choladousia. The sequence continues at coordinate 5,744 of JAUNGD010000039.1, forward strand.
TCTGTTTGTGGCAGATGTAGATACGTTTGTTCAAAACAAAACATTTATAAAAACAGAGGAATGAAAGGAAGAACGGCAATGAGCAGAGAAGAGATTTTAAGAAAAGTAAATGAAATTTTTTGGGATGTATTTGATGATGAGTCGATCGTGGTGACGGAGGAGACCACGGCTGCCGATATTGAGGACTGGGATTCCCTGACCCATATCACTCTGATTTCTGAAGTAGAGGGCGAGTTCGGATTTACCTTCGCCATGAAGGACGTACTCGGTATGAAAAATGTCGGAGAGATGCTTGATATTATTATGAAGTCTGCAAAGCTTTGATGGAGCGGCTTTTGTGCTAAATGGAGGAACAGGACATTGAATCATTACAGCTTTGAAGAACTGACGGTGGGACAGGAAGAAAGCTTTGAGGCAGACATCACGGAGGAGATGATGGAGCAGTTTTACAGGATCACGGGGGATGAGAACCCGCTGCACCGCGATTCGGCATTTGCGGGCCAGATGGGCTACGCAGACCGTGTAGTATACGGAATGCTGACTTCATCCTTTTTCTCCACGCTTGCCGGAGTATATCTTCCGGGGGAGAGAAGCCTGATCCATCGGGTGGAAACGGAATTCCCCAGACCGGTATTTATCGGGGACCATCTGACTGTCACCGGAAAAGTACAGGAGAGGAACGAGACGTTTCAGACGGTCACGCTGAAGGTCGTGATTACAAATCAGAATAAAGAGAAGGTCTGCAGAGGAAAAATGCGGATCGGGTTTTTAAAGAGAGACGGGGAGTAAAGATGTTTTTGGTAACTTTTGGCTTTCTGGTTTTTATGGCAGTTACGATGGCGGTGTATTATCTGGTGCCGGGTAAGATACAGTGGGCGGTATTGTTAGCCGCCAGCGCTGTATTTTATTTTTGTGCGGCCACGCCGTATACGGTGATTTATCTGCTGGTGACGATCGTGACGGTGTGGGCGGGAAGCAATTATATTGATAAGGTTCGGGAGGACAGCCCCCGGAAAGCAAAGAGGGCGCTGATCGCCACCTTGCTGGTAAATATTGGTATTCTGGCCGCTCTGAAATACATGAACTTTTTTATTTCGAATTTCCGGCTCGTGTGTCAGCTTTTTGGGAAGGGACAGGAAATCCAGACGGTTCACTGGGCGGCTTCCCTGGGCGTCAGCTTCTATACCCTTCAGGCCGTCAGCTATTTGGTGGACGTGTACTGGGGGACCTCGAAGCCGCAGAAAAACCTCTTCAAGGTTGCACTGTTTACCGCCTATTTTCCGCAGATGTCTTCCGGGCCGATCTGCCGTTATCAGGAGATGGAGCAGCTTTACGCGCCGCATAAATTTGATTATCAGAAGATCAGCTTCGGAATGCAGCGTATGCTGTTTGGCTTTATCAAGAAGCTGGTGGTAGCGGAAAATCTGGCTGTCTATGTAAATTATATATTTGATGAAAGCGCCAATTACAATGGAATGTTCCTTTGGATTGGCTTGTTTGCGTATGTAATACAGCTCTATGCAGATTTTTCCGGCTGTATGGATATTGTGCTGGGGGCTTCGGAATGCTTTGGCATTTATATGCCGGAGAATTTCAACCGTCCGTTTCATTCAAGAAGCATACAGGAATTCTGGAAGAGATGGCATATCACTCTGGGAAGCTTTGCCCAGGATTATATCATGTATCCGATCCTGCGCTCCCGGGCCTGGACGAAAATGCGGAAAAATCTCAAGGTGAAATACGGAAAGGCAGCGGCCAAAAACGTGCCTACCTATATTGCCATGATGATTCTATGGATCTACATTGGAATCTGGCATGGCGGCGCATGGAATTATGTGGCGGAGGGCATCTGGTTCGGAGTTGTGGTAATGCTGGGACAGCTCCTGGACAAGCAGCTGAAAAAACTGATGAGGCTGCTTCGGATTTCAGGAGAATCCAGGTGGTGGCACGGCTTTCAGAGCTTCCGTACTGCGGTGATCTACGGAGTCGGCGTATACTTCTTCCGGGCGTCTACCGTGCGCCGGGCGCTCCACTATGTAAAGGCGTCTGTTTCACCGAAATGCCTGGCACCGTCTAATTTCCTGATGCAGTGGCAGGTGTTCAGCAGCTCCTTCCCGGTGAAGGAATTTTATAAGGCAATGCTCTGTGTGGGGATCGGTTTCTTTTTTATGCTTGTGCTGACGTGGTTCCAGGCCAGGGAAAAATCCTTCTACCAGTGGCTTGCCGGCAGAAATATCGTGATACGCTGGGGGATTCTTTACGTTATGATGTTCACTGTGATTCTTCTGGGGGTATATGGACCGGAATTTAATGCGTCACAGTTTATTTACGGAGGATTTTAGTCATGAAAAGGATGCCGGTATGGACGAAAAATTTATTGAGATGTGTTTTCTTTTTCGGCATTTTTCTGGTGATGCTCGTTACGGTATCATACATTCTGAGACCCTACAGCGGAGGCGCCAGCCGTAAGAACCTGTGCGGCTTTTATGCGGAAGAAGAGGATTCTCTGGATGTGGTATTTATCGGCTCCAGCGCGGTTTTTACCTACTGGGAGCCCATGGAATTCTGGAAAAAATACGGCGTTACCTCCTATGATTTTGCGGTGGGGACGATGCCGCCGCAGACTGTGAAATACTGCCTGAAGGAGATTCAAAAAACGCAGGATCCGGAACTGTATGTGATCGACCTGCGCACCTTCAACGCAGCGGAGGACGGGTACTATCTGGAGAAGGAAGTCATGAATATGGATCATGAGGTTCCGCTTCGGAATGTGACGGACAATGTAAAATATTCTCTGAACCGTTTTCAGATGATTGCAGACTGTGTCCCGGATACCTACGATAAGCTGTCGTATTATCTAGATATTGTGAAGTATCATACAGAATGGCTTCGCCTGAAGGATAAGCAGTCGCTTTTGTTCGGACGGAACGAGACCCACGACAGTCTGAAAGGCTTTAAGCTGGTGAATGCAGTGAAGCCGGTGGAATTTAAGGATTACAGTGAAGTGGATTCCAAAAGAGAGCTTTCGGAAAGGCTGGAGGGAATTTTATATGACCTGCTGGATTACTGCAGGGAGGAAGACCTGCAGGTGCTGTTTCTGGTAAATAATTACTGCCAGTCGAAGAAGCATAAGGAAATGTACAATTATATGGAGGGCATTATCACAGACTATGGATTTGGCTTCCTGAATACGAACGATTTTTATCAGGAGATAGGTGTTGATTTTTCCACTGATTATTATGACAAGTCCCATGTGAATATTTATGGCGCAGATAAGTACACGGAATTTGTCGGAGAATATCTGATGGATCACTACAGCTTTGTGTCTAAGGCCGGTGAGCCGGAATATGCATCTTGGGACAAGGATTATGAAGTGTGGCTTCAGGAGACAAAGGAGCTGAAGGAAAGCATTCAGGCGAAGATAGACGCTGCGGAAAAGGAAACGGAGAATCCGTAACGGAAGGCCGGGCCGCTTTATTTCGGAATAAAGGGTTCGGGAAAGAAGAAAGAGGGAATGAAAATGGAAGCAAGGTGGGCGTTGATCACAGGAAGCAGCCGGGGGATCGGCGCGGCAATCCTGGAGAAGTTTGCCGCAAACGGGTACCACATATTTGCACATGCAAGAAAATATTCGCAGGAATTTGAACAGCATCTTTTGGAGCTCGAAAAAGAATATGCGGTGGAGATAATTCCGGTTTATTTTGATATGACGGACAGCGAGGCGATGCAGAGGGAGATGCGGAAGCTGATTCAGGAAAGGAGGAAGCTTCATGTGCTGGTGAACAATGCCGGCGTGATCCATTCCGGGCTCTTCCAGATGACGGAAATGCAGACGATCCGGGATGTATTTGAGGTGAATCTGTTTTCTGCTATGGAGCTGACACAGCTGGCGCTGAAAATGATGGTGCGCAAAAAAGGCGGCAGCATTGTGAATTTATCCTCCATAGGAGGACTGGATCTAGGTATGGGGATGTGTGCCTACGGCGTTTCAAAGGCTGCCCTGGCAGCCTTTACAAAAACGTTGTCCTGTGAGCTTGGCTATTATGGAATCCGGGTCAACGCCGTGGCGCCGGGCTTTGTGGATACCCGGATGGGACAGTCCGAGGAGGTAAGAGCAGAACGGGAACGTCTGGAAAGCAAAAAAGGCCAGCTCTGCCGTCTGGCACAGCCGGAGGAGATTGCCAATACGGTATATTTCCTGACCTCCGGGCAGGCGTCTTACATCAACGGACAGGTGATCCGGATTGACGGCGGAAATCAGTGACAGGGCAGACGGATGTACCGGAGTGCTTTTGAGGACAGAAGGAGTATGGACAAATGAAAGTTTCGATTGTAATTCCCGTTTATTATAATGAGGATAATCTCATTCCTCTGTATAAGGATATAAAAGAAAAATTTGTGGAAAAAATCAATTATGAATATGAGATTGTCATGGTAAACGACGGCTCCGGGGACAGAAGCTATGAGGTAATGAAATCCCTTGCGCAGCAGGATCCCAATATAAAGATTGTCAGCCTGTCCCGGAATTTCGGATCCCACGCGGCAATCCTGTGCGGACTGGAAAAGTGTACCGGAGACTGTGCCGTTGTCAAGGCGGCAGACCTCCAGGAGCCTACGGAGCTGATCCTTCAGATGGTGGAGAGCTGGCAGCGCGGCAATAACGTAGTATTGGCGGTGAGGAAGGACCGGAAAGAAGGCTTTGGCCAGAAGCTCTTTGCCAATACGTATTACTGGATGGTGAGGAAAGCAGCCCTGGCCAATATGCCGAAGGGCGGTTTTGACGTGTATCTGCTGGACCGCAAGGTGATCCAGGTGCTGTTGGCGCTGGATGAGCGGAACAGTGCCTTGACGGGACAGATCCTGTGGAGCGGATTCCGCACAGAGGAAATTCCGTATGTACGCCTGGCCCGGGAGATTGGCACCAGTAAATGGACGCTCCGTAAGAAGGTAAAGCTGGTGGCGGATACGCTGTTTAGCTTTTCTACGCTGCCGATCACGCTGGTGACGACGATCGGGGCCGTATCCTTTTTTGGGGCAATTATCTGGGCCGTTTTTGTGCTGGTCTGCAAGCTGCTGGGAATGATCCCGGTCAGCGGCTGGACAACGCTGTTTATTTTTAACCTGTTCAGCTTCGGAGTGATCATGATTACTTTAGGAATCCTGGGCGGTTACCTGTGGAGAACCTTTGACGCCTCCCGCAACAGGCCGACGTATATCGTGGAGGAAGAGAATGAGAAGTAGTAATAAAAGAAATACAGTGCTGACGGCAGCCGGACTGACGCTGTTTGTTTTTGTACTGATTATGTGGGTGGATAACACCAGCTTTCCCTATGATTCCGGGCAATACTGGAAGCTTGGAAAAAGCTTTTTTGATGAGGATGGACATTTTTCACTGCTGTCTTATCCGCAGCACATCAGGGGCTATTTCTTCCCTCTGTTGATCGGACTGTGCCGGCAGATCGGGGCCGGGCTGTTCGGAAACCGGTACGTGGTCTATCGGTTTGTAATCAGTCTGGTTACGGTGCTGATGATCACTGTGATCCTGCCGGGGATACTGGAAGTGAAAACAGGGACCCGCCGGTGGATGGCCGGCAGTGCGGCAGGCGTGGCGGTATTTTTGCTCTTCTGGAAGGATATGCTGATCTATCCGCTGTCGGATGTACCGGCGCTGGCAATGTACCTGTCTGTGATATTGATTTTGAAAAAGATTTTTCGAACTCCGAAAAAAGGGAAAAAGAATTTTCTGCTCTGCGGGGCGCTGTCTGTTCTGGCAGGAGCTCTGGCTTATGGGGCATACAATACCAGAAGCGTATACATGATCCCTCTTTTCATTACGATGCTGATCTGGGTGATTTTTGTGGTTGCCGGAAAGCAGACGAAAAAGCTGCTCTGCATTCTGGGAATTGTGCTGGGAACCGCGGTCTTTGCGTATCCGCAGACGGTCATCAATCAGAATACCTTCGGGGTTTCCTCGCCGATGCTTCAGAACAATCTTTTTGTGTATCAGCTGAAGTGGGGCGTCCGCATGCCTCGTTTTGAGACCTATATTGGAGATAAGGCCCAGTATCCGAAGGCGAAGGCGGAGTTTGTCAGTGAGCTGGGCGAAAATCTACTGAAGGAAAACGAGATCGAGAGCATCGGAGATTTTGTGAAATGCATGCTTACGCATCCCTTCGAGGCGTGCGCGATCTATTTTGAACATTGCGTCAGCGGCATCACGATGTTTTACAACGATGTGTACGTCAATGATATCCGGGTCGGGAAGAAGCTGTTTGGGCTTAACTGTCTGCTGTATCTTATGGCGCTGGCCGGATTGATGGCATTTGGGGCGAGAAAGAAAAAGCAGAATCTGCTGCAGAAGCTCCTGACTCTGTTTGTGATTGCCGTGCCGGCAATTCTTGCGATGCCCGGAGCGCTGGAGGTTCGTTTTTTCCTTCCGGTTTATCTGCTGGTATACTGTTATGTGTTTATGATTATGGATTATCGGGAGATATGGAGGTTTATCAGGGAGCATTGGCTGGTAACAGGCATGACCCTGGTGCTGGCGGCCCTGATCTGGGCTTCAGCGGCAGGTCATTTGCTGACTGAGCTGCAGTATGCAGACCTTGATTTCAGCGGAAATGTGTATTTGAGTGAAGTGACAGAGGATTGATAGTGGGAGGTGTTTGGATGATAGATCGTGATTCCGTCCGTATGTTGGAATTTCCGCAGCGGGGCGATGAAAGAGGCCATCTTGTGATCGTAGAGGGAAATCAGGATATCCCCTTTGAGATAAAAAGGATTTTTTATATTTATGGTTCTGATGATACTGTGGTGCGGGGACAGCATGCAAACCTGCGGAGTGAATTTGTGCTGATCAACGTGGCAGGAAGAAGCAAGGTCAGGGTAGATGACGGTCTCGGCAATGAGGCGGTGTTCCATCTGAACCGGCCGCATACCGGAATCTATCTTCCCAAAATGGTATGGAAGGATATGTATGATTTCAGCGAGGATTCTGTGCTGCTTGTTCTTTCAAGCGAGCATTACGATCCGGATGAGTATATTCGGAGCTATGAAGAATTTGAGCGTCTGATGAGAGAAAAAGCAAATAAAAGCTGACGGATGAACAGGAGTCTGGGTCTGTCAGAGACAGGCAGGAGGGAAGAGAAAAATGAAGATAATGCCGAACCGCATGGACCGCGGTTTTGAAATGTTTCAGCAGGAATTTGAAGAGAAGGCTCTGGAGGTACTGCGCTCCGGCTGGTATGTGCTGGGAAATGAGGTCCGTTCCTTTGAGGAAGAGTTTGCAGGCTATCTCGGGGCAAAGCACTGTGTCGGTCTGGCCAGCGGGCTGGATGCATTGTGGATCGCATTCCGTATTCTGAATATCGGCGAGGGTGATGAAGTTATTGTTCAGGGGAATACCTACATAGCCAGTGTTATGGGGATTACGATCAACGGAGCTACGCCTGTATTTGTTGAGCCGGATGAATTTTATAATATTGACGCCTCTAAAATAGAGGAGAAGATCACGGAGCGGACCAAAGCTATTCTGGTCGTGCATCTGTATGGACAGGCGTCCAACATGGCGCCTATTGCAGCGCTGGCCCGCAAATACGGGCTTCGTCTTGTGGAGGACTGTGCCCAGTCTCATGGCGCATGCTTTGACGGACAGATGACAGGGGTATTCGGGGACATCGGATGCTTTTCCTTTTATCCCTCCAAAAACCTGGGAGCCTTCGGCGATGGGGGGGCCATCGTGACGAACGATGATAAAATCGCTGAGGATGTCAGGGTATTCCGGAACTACGGCAGTGAAAAGCGCTACTACAATAAGGTCGTTGGCGCGAATTCCAGGCTGGACGAGCTGCAGGCGGCGCTGCTTCGGGTAAGGCTTTCGCATCTGAAGGAGCTGACGCAGGAAAGAGAACGGCTCTGTGGAAATTACCTGCAGGGGATCGAGAATCCGTTGATCCGGCTTCCGGGAATACGGGAGGGCGCAACCTCTGTATGGCATCAGTTTGTGGTCCGCTGTACAGAAAGAGAGGCGCTGATCAAATACCTGAATGAAAAAGAGATAGGAACGATTATTCATTATCCGATTCCTCCGCATTTGTCAGAAGCGTATCAGTACCTGGGGATGCCCAGAGGAAGCCTTCCGGTCACAGAGCGCCTGGCGGACGAGGTGCTGTCGATTCCTTTGTATAACGGTATGACAGATGAGGAACAGGATTATGTGATACAGGCTCTGAATGCTTTTCCCGGTGCCTGACAGAGGCATGGGGGCAAAAGATAAATTTGTCAGAAAAGGAAAGGACTTAGTATGGGGACTAAATTGTGGGACTGGCTGGAACGGACGCTGAGATTTCTCCTGATACGGGTGCTGCATCTTTCTTTTTTGGAGAGAAGCTGGGATGGGCTGATGCAGTTTGTAAAATTCGGACTGGTGGGAGTTTCCAATACTCTGATCATGTATGTCGTGTATCTGGCAGGGCTGGGACTGGGGCTGCACTACGTTGCGGCGAATGTAATCGGCTTTCTGGTCAGCGTCATAAATGCTTTTTACTGGAACAACCGTTATGTTTTTGTCCTGGAGGACGGTCAGAGCAGGAATCTGTGGCGCAGCTTCTGCAAAACCTTCCTGTCGTACGCGGGGACGGGACTTGTCCTCAATAATATTCTGCTGTATGTGCAGGTGGATCTTCTGCATATTTCGGAAATTATTGCACCGCTTGTCAATCTTGTGGTTACGATTCCGCTGAATTTCCTGCTGAATAAGCTGTGGGCTTTTCGGAAAGAATGACAGGCAGGCGGTAGTACGGGAAGAAGGAAAAATCACAAGGATGGAGAGAAAAGAATGAAGCATTCATACAGTGCCGGCGTGCAGAATGTAAGGCTGCGTCCGCTGGAAGAAAGAGATATTGAATCCCTGCGCATTTGGAGAAACGATCCGGAAAAGACGGCGTTTCTCAGGAGGATCGGTGAGATCACTCCTGATATGCAGAAAAAATGGTTTGAAGCGTATCTGGAAAATCCGGATGAAATAACCTTTGCCATTGAAGAGACTCAGGAGCTACACCGCCTTGTCGGCAGTGTGGCATTGTATAATTTTAAAGATGGGGCGGCGGAAGCAGGCAAGATTCAGATTGGCGACGACGAGGCGCACGGCCGGGGAATCGCAGCGAAGAGTATGGCGCTGGCTGCCTGTATCGGTTTCCATTATTTCGGTTTGGAAAAGATTGCCGCGTCTGTTCATCAGGAAAATGCGGCGGCATATCGCAGCTATCTTAAAATCGGCTTTCGTGCGGTCGGCAGCCATGAGGCTCCTATGGGAGGGAGAGAGGATGAACTGGAGCTTACTGTGCGGCAGCTCCGGGGAGCTGTGGACTACTTACAGGAAATATATTTTTATTCTGGTACAGAGCCGGAGTAGAAGGCGGAGAGCCTGGAATATTTAGTCTTCCGGATTCGGAGGAGCATACAAAATATAGTAGAATTTGAGGAAAATATGAGGTGATTCGTCATTGACACGGCATGGTGATTCTGATAAGATATTTATACCAGTTTATACATATTTTATAAAATTGGGAAATGAAAATTTAATATGGTTGATAGGAGAGCGCAATGAATAGGGTAAGCACTTGGATAGAAGAAAACAGGGAAAAGTTGTGGTTCTCTTTTTTACTGAATGCGTTATTTTTCACAGGCTTGCTGCTGGCTTTCCGGCCGGTATATGAGACGAATGACGATGTGGGAATAGCCAGTATGGTGAATGGGGCAAAGGGTGTGTATGATGCACATTTGATCTACAGCCACTATTTTCTGGGATTGCTGCTGAAGGCGCTTTATCTCATAAAGCAGAATTTCCCCTGGTATGGAGTTCTGCAGTATGTGGTTCTGTATTTGTCTTTTACTGCGGTCACATATGTGCTGATCCGCAAGATGGCCAGTCCGTCGGCGGTATGGATTTCAGGCGTACTTGTATTCTGGTTTTCTTATGAGGGATATATTAAGGTTCAGTTTACAAAGACCGCCGGGATTGCATCTGCTGCCGGTCTTCTCCTGCTTTTTTATGCGGTTACCCGTGAAAGGATATCCAAAAAGGCTCTTGCCTGCGGAATGCTTCTTTCCGTGACGGGGTTCCTTTACCGGGATGCTCAGTTTTTTGCGGAAGCGGCCCTGATGACCGGTATCGGTGTCTTTCTTCTTCTTGATCTGACAGAGCTGGAGAGAGGAAAGCGCCTGCAAAGGTTCGGCAGATATATTGCCGCCTTCGGGTCATTGCTTGCACTGGTGCTTGTCCTGCATTTTGCGGACCAGTATTTTTATACATCTCCGGACTGGGAAGCGTACAAACAATCCAGGGAGGTAAAGACAGAATTATATGACAGAGGTTTTCCGTCATATAAGGAAAATGAGAGCGCATATAATGAGCTTGGCATCGATGAAAACGCATACCGGCTGCTGCGGGGCTGGGTCAATATGGATACTGAAAAATTCAGTGTTGAGACATTGGAAAAGATCGCTTCCATGAAGACCCCAAGGAGGTTTAGCAGACAGTTTGCAAAGGATTTCTTTGAAACATTCCCAAAAGGTTTTCTGAAGATACCGTGCGTTTACTGCTTTCTTTTGATTTGCGTTTACTGGCTCTGCTGGGGAGTGCGTGACCGCAGGGGCATATTGGCTGTTATCTATGAAGCGCTGCTTGCGGGAGGAATATATCTGTACATGTTTTATCAGAACAGGTATCTTCTGAACCGGGTTGATGTCGGTATATGGCTGGCGGTGTCCATGGTAGTATTATGGACGTTTACAGAAGGAAAGGCGTATTTTCCGAACCGGGCAGGCTTAGCACTTCTGCTGACGGTTATTGTTGCAGTACAGCCCGTCTGGAAAAGCCGTTACCGCATAAATGCCGAAGACGCGGAAGCCACTATGCGGCAGTGCCGTCTGGAGCTGGAAACGGTCAGCGCGGACAAAGAGCATTTATATCTTATCACCACGGGGACAGTTTCAACGAGCAGCAGCTACAATGTACTGGATCCCATACCCTTTGGTATATCCCAGAACACGCTTCCGCTGGGAGGGTGGGCCGTGACGGCGCCATTGTATCTGGATATCGCCAGGGATTTCGGTCTTGAAAATCCGCTGAAGGATATGATAGGAAATGACAGAGTGTATGTTTTGAGCCGTGATATCAGTTCACTGCTGGAATATGTCAGAACCTATTACGATGCGGACGCGGAAGCAGAAGTGGTTCGGGATATGGGCGACATAAAGGCGTATAGGATCGGATAATCCTGCAATAAGTAACTGTTTAACTGATTCAAATGCAATTGAGACTAGAAAAAAAGAGGGAAAATTATGAAGCGTTTATCAAAATCTTTAATTTTATTTTTTATGCTGATGGTACTGACTCTGATACCTGCCCAGTCGTCTATGGCCGCATCTAAGTATCCGGCAAAGGTGACAAAGCTGAAGGCAAAGGTAACGTCTGATACTTCCGTTCAGCTTAGCTGGTCAAAGGTATCCGGTGCAACGGGGTATTCTATTTATTCTGTGGATACGGCAACGGGTCAGGAAAAGAAGATTGCGACTACGAAATCAACTTCCTGTGTGATCAAGAATCTTGGCATCGAACAGACCTATAAGTTTCAGGTGTATGCATATAAAAAGGTTGGCAAGAAAACATATAAAAGTAAGAGTGCTTCCAATGCCGTGACGATCAGAACAAAGATGAGCGTGCCGGGGGCGGTGAAGAACTTCAGAGTGGTATGCTATGGAGATGAATCCGTTTTCCTTGCCTGGAGCGCGGCCAGCAATGCGGACAAATACATCATATATAAGTACAATGCAGAAAGCCAGACATATGAAAAGACTGCATCTACTGATGAGACAAATTATCAGGTAAAGAATCTGACAGAAGGCGAGAAATACTATTTCAAGATTCAGGCTTACCATGCTGCTCAGGGCAAGGAAGCATATGGCGCGATCTCTGATCACATATCAGCAACGGCAAAGAAAATTGATGTGTCAGCTGTCCATGGACGGTATCTGAATGCAACGGTGAAGAAGAGCACGACGGTTACAGTCAAGTCTACCGGTGAGAAGATGACTCTGAGCAAGGGAACAGCAATTATAGCGACCAAAAAGGGAAGCAGTACGATCACCGCGATGCTCAAAAATGGAACACAGATCAGCGTTAAGGGCTCCAACCTGACCTACGGCAATCTGCATACAACGAAGTCCACCTACTCAACAGAGCAGAAAGAGGCTTTTGTTAACAGCAGAGGATACAGCAGTTCGACCAATTATCTGATCTGGGTTAACCAGTATACGCTGCAGACCACCATCTTCAAGGGCTCGAAGGGAGCATGGAAGGTGGTACGTACGATGAATTGTGTAGTAGGACAGTATGGGAAGACCACGCAGGGCGTATTTAAGATTCTGAAGCAGAGATCTACACTGAATGGTCGGCCGGTAATATACTTTACCTACAACAGCAAGCTGAAGGTTGGAAATGCGTTCCATACCACCTTCAATAAATATACGCGGGCGGCAGTGTCAGGCGGCTGTGTACGACTCACTCCTTCCAATCTGGCATACCTTGATAAGACATGTCCGGTTGGAACTACCGTAGTATCTTATTAAAGCAATAACAAATAAAATTCTGGAAGGGAGCTGTTATTTAACAGCTCCTTTTTGCGGGTGTATGAATATACTTTTGCACTTGTCATGAATGTCTTCGTATGATAGACTGAAAAACTGAAATAGTAAAAGAAAAATACAACCATATTTCTTATGGAAAGAAAAGAGGAAAAATATGGCACAATTATGGGGAGGCCGTTTCACGAAGGAAACGGACCAGCTTGTATATGACTTTAATGCATCAATTTTATTTGACAGGCGTCTGTACCGCCAGGATATCGAGGGAAGCATGGCGCATGTGAAAATGCTGGCAAAGCAGGGTATTCTGACGGAGGAGGAATGCAACAGCATCCAGCAGGGCCTGCAGGGAATTCTCCGGGATGTGGAGAACGGGACGTTGGAGATCACCTCAAAGTACGAGGATATTCACAGCTTCGTGGAGGCAAACCTGATCGAGCGCATTGGAGATACCGGAAAGAAGCTCCATACGGGACGAAGCAGGAATGATCAGGTGGCTCTGGACATGCGTCTGTATATCAGAGATGAGGTAAAGCGCACGGACGGATTGCTTCTGGGGCTTTTGAAGGTATTGCAGCGGATCATGGAAGAGAACGTGGATACCTTTATGCCGGGCTTCACCCATCTTCAGAAGGCGCAGCCGGTGACTCTGGCGCATCATGTGGGGGCATATTTTGAGATGTTCAAAAGAGACCGCTCCCGTCTGCATGATATTTACCATAGAATGAACTACTGTCCTTTGGGAGCCGGAGCGCTGGCCGGGACCACCTATCCGCTGGACCGCGAATATACGGCGGAGCTGCTGGGCTTTGCGGGGCCGACCATGAACAGCATGGATTCCGTATCCGACCGGGATTACGTCATCGAGTATCTCTCGGCGCTGGCGACGATCATGATGCATCTGAGCCGTTTTTCGGAGGAAATCATCATCTGGAATTCCAATGAATACCGGTTCGTGGAGCTGGACGACGCATACAGCACGGGCAGCAGCATTATGCCGCAGAAAAAGAATCCTGATATTGCCGAGCTGGTCCGGGGAAAGACGGGACGGGTGTACGGTGCACTGATGGGGCTTCTGACCACGATGAAGGGACTTCCGCTGGCGTACAATAAGGACATGCAGGAGGATAAGGAAGGCGTATTTGACGCGATTGATACGGTGACCTCCTGTATTACGCTGTTTACCGGAATGGCGGATACGATGAAATTCAATAAGGCTGTGATGGAGAGCTCTGCAAAGAACGGGTTCACGAACGCGACGGATGTGGCGGATTATCTTGTGAACCACGGCGTTCCGTTCCGGGACGCCCACAGTATTTCCGGCAGGCTGGTACTGAGGTGCATTGCCCAGGACAAGGCGCTGGACGACCTTACCTTAGAGGAGTTCCGGGAGGAGAGCGCTGTCTTTGAGCCGGATATTTATGAGGCCATCAGTATGAAGACCTGTGTGGAGAAGCGTCTGACCCTGGGAGCGCCGGGACAGACGGTTATGCGGGAGATCATAAAGAGGAACAGAGATTATCTCGATGAGGCAGAAAGATAGATAGTATAGAAATAGAGAGAGAGATAGTACAGAAATTCCACTTGACAGATTGAAAAAAGAAGCGTATTTTAGATAAAGACACTTGTGCGTCTGAGAAAAACAGATGCAATAACGTATGAGGAGAATGGAAAAATGAGTCAGAAATTAAGAGTTGGTATTCTTGGAGCGACAGGTATGGTGGGACAGAGATTTATTTCTCTGCTGGAGAACCATCCGTGGTTTGAGGTGGTTGTTGTGGCAGCCAGCCCGCGGAGCGCGGGAAAGACCTATGAGGAGGCTGTCGGCGGCAGATGGAAAATGACGACACCGATGCCGGAGGCTGTGAAGAAGCTCGTAGTCATGAATGTCAATGAGGTGGAAAAGGTAGCTGCAGAGGTTGATTTTGTTTTCTCCGCAGTGGACATGTCCAAGGAGGAGATCAAGGCTATCGAGGAAGCATATGCAAAGACCGAGACCCCGGTGGTTTCCAACAACAGTGCGCACCGCTGGACGCCGGACGTTCCGATGGTAGTGCCGGAGATCAATCCAGAGCACTTTGAGGTGATCGAATACCAGAAAAAGCGTCTCGGAACCACCAGAGGATTTATTGCAGTAAAGCCGAACTGCTCGATCCAGAGCTATGCGCCGGTGCTTACTGCATGGAAGGAGTTTGAGCCGTACGAGGTAGTTGCCACTACATATCAGGCGATCTCCGGTGCAGGAAAGACCTTTAAGGACTGGCCGGAAATGGTGGAGAACATTATCCCGTATATCGGCGGCGAGGAAGAGAAGAGCGAGAAGGAGCCTCTGAGACTGTGGGGAAAGATCGAGGACGGCGTGATCAAGCCGGCGGTGGAGCCGAAGATCACCTGCCAGTGTATCCGTGTTCCGGTATTAAACGGACATACCGCAGCAGTATTTGTAAAATTCCGCAAGAAGCCGACGAAGGAGCAGCTGATCGAGAAGCTGGAAAGCTTCCGGGGCATTCCGCAGGAGCTGGAGCTTCCCAGCGCGCCGAAGCAGTTTATCCGTTATATGGAGGAGGACAACCGTCCCCAGGTACAGCTGGATGTAGATTACGAAAACGGTATGGGCGTGTCCATCGGACGTATCCGTGAGGATTCCATTTATGATTTCAAGTTTGTCGGACTTTCCCACAATACAGTCCGGGGCGCTGCAGGCGGCGCTGTGCTGTGTGCCGAGACTCTGAAGGCAAAGGGATATATTCAGGCAAAATAACGACAAATTTTGCAGCTGTATTTGACTGAAAATCAAAATCTGGTTGCAAAACCTATAAAGAGTAACGTATAATAGGGCTGTTGCGGAATTTTCCGCAGCAGCCTGATTGATTTAGGAGGACTTGAATGAAGAATCTGTTTATTGCGGAGAAGCCCAGTGTAGCGCAGGAATTTGCGAAGGCGTTAAAAGAGAATATGAGGCGCGGCGACGGGTATCTGGAGTCAGATTCTTACGTGGTGACATGGTGCGTCGGACATCTCGTGACCATGAGCTATCCAGAGGTGTACGACGAAAAATACAAGAGATGGAGTTTGAATACCCTTCCGTTTCTGCCGGATGAGTTTTTATATGAGGTCATACCGGATGTAAAAAAGCAGTTCAATATCGTCAGCGGCCTGCTGAAGCGGCAGGACGTGCAGACCATTTACGTCTGTACTGATTCCGGGCGGGAGGGAGAATATATTTACCGCCTTGTGGAGCAGATGGCAGGCGTAAAGGGCAAACAGCGAAAACGCGTCTGGATTGATTCGCAGACGGAAGAAGAGATACACCGGGGCATCCGGGAGGCGAAGGATCTGTCTGAGTACGATAATCTGTCCGCGGCGGCCTATCTGCGGGCGAAGGAAGATTACCTGATGGGGATTAATTTTTCCAGGCTGCTCACCCTGAAATATGGAAATGCGATTTCTAATTATCTTGGGACAAAGTATTCCGTAGTATCCGTGGGCCGGGTCATGACCTGCGTCCTGGGAATGATCGTGCGCAGGGAGCGGGAGATACGGCAGTTCGTCAAGACGCCGTTTTACCGGGTACTTCAGAGCCTTGACATACAGGGGAAGACGCTGGAGGGAGAATTCCGGGCGGTGGAGGGCTCCGCGTATTATCTTTCTCCGAAGCTGTACAAGGAAAACGGATTCAAGGAGAAGAAGGACGCACAGGAGCTGATCGCAAGGCTGACCCCAGGACGGCAGCCGGGACAGAACACGGCGGCCCGGAAGCCGTCAGATTGTGTCGGGGAGGCCGTGATTGATTCCCTGGAGCGCAAAAAGGAAAAGAAGAATCCGCCGCTTCTCTACAACCTGGCGGAGCTGCAGAACGAATGCTCCCGGATGTTTAAAATCAGCCCGGACGAGACATTGAGGATCGTGCAGGAGCTGTATGAAAAGAAGCTGGTGACGTATCCGAGAACCGACGCCAGAGTGCTCTCCAGCGCAGTGGCGAAGGAGATTTACAAGAATATAGCGGGGCTTCGAGGCTTCGGCCCGGCAAAGGAATTTGCAGAGGAAATTATCAGCAGCGGGGCCTACAAGGGAATTGGAAGGAGCCGCTACGTCAATGACAAGCAGATCATGGACCACTATGCGATCATCCCCACCGGACAGGGCCTGAATGCGCTGGGCTCCCTGAAGGGAAATTCCTTCGGCGTATATGCGGCTATCGTGCGCCGTTTCCTCAGCATCTTTTATCCGGCGGCGGAGTTTCAGAAGATCTCGATGGTAACCGCAATGGAGCGGGAAAAGTTTTTCTTTTCCTTTAAGGTATTGCTGGAGGAGGGCTACTTCAAGGTAGCGGGCAATCCGTATGAAAAGAAGACCAGGGCAAATTCTGCAGGGAGCAACGGCGCGGAGGAGAGTGCAGAAGGTAATGCAGAGAGCAATGCCGGAGGAGACGGACAGGCGGAGGACACACAGTTCGGTAAAGAGCTTCTGGAGGTATTAAAGGGACTGAAAAAGGGCATGAAGCTTCCGGTGAAGGCATTGAATATCAAAGAGGGGGAGACCTCGCCGCCGAAGCGTTATAATTCCGGTTCGATGATCCTGGCGATGGAAAATGCGGGGCAGCTCATTGAAGACGAGGAGCTGCGGGCGCAGATCAAGGGAAGCGGCATCGGGACGAGCGCCACCAGGGCGGAAATCCTGAAAAAGCTGGTGGCCAATAAGTACATAGCATTAAATAAGAAAACGCAGATCCTTTCCCCGACACTGCAGGGGGAGATGATACATGACGTGGTGTTTTATTCGATCCGGTCTCTTTTGAATCCTGAGCTTACCGCGAGCTGGGAAAAGGGATTAACCTACGTCGCAGAGGGGACGATAACCAGCGATGAATATATGATGAAGCTGGAGCATTTTATCCGCTCCCGGACGGAGGGAGTGCTGAACATCAACAATCAGTACGCGATGCGGCCTCTGTTTGATGAGGCGGCGAAGTATTACAAGGCTGCGAAGCCGGAGAGAAGCAAAAGGACTGCCTCGGCAGGCCGCGGAAGAAATACAGGAACGCAGAACAAAATATAGAAGGATGCATATATATCATACAGGAGGGTTCGTATGGAAACGTGTAAAATCAAAAATCTTTATAACTTAAATGAAACAATTGCCGTTGACCTGTTCAAGGGAGCAGAGTATCCCTGGGAGGTCCTGCCGAAGATCAGCGCCTTTATTCTGGAGCTGGGAAGCACGCTGTCCCCGGAGGAATACGATAAGGCCGGGGAAAATGTATGGATCGCAAAATCCGCAAAGGTGGCTCCGACGGCGTATATCAACGGCCCGGCGATCATAGGAAAGGATGCCGAGGTGCGTCACTGTGCCTTTATCCGGGGAAATGCCATCGTCGGTGAAGGCGCTGTGGTGGGAAATTCCACGGAGCTTAAAAATGTGGTTTTGTTTAACAAGGTGCAAGTTCCGCATTACAACTATGTGGGCGATTCGATCCTTGGATATAAGGCGCATATGGGAGCCGGATCTATTACCTCAAATGTAAAATCAGACAAGAAGCTGGTGGTGGTAAAGGACGGACAGGAACGGATCGAGACCGGGCTGAAAAAATTCGGCGCAATGCTGGGGGATGAGGTGGAGGTCGGCTGCGGCTCCGTGCTGAATCCGGGAACAGTCATCGGCCCTCATTCCAATATTTATCCGCTTTCCTCTGTGCGGGAGGTGGTACCGGCAAACTCCATCTACAAGAAGCGCGGAGAAGTGGCGGAGAAATATTAAAATATTTCAAGTCAGAAATATTGATCATGGCCGGGCAGAAGCAGGGCCATTTTAGAACAGAAAAGGAGCAGCAACATGGCAAAGAGCAATACGTATGATGCGAGCAGTATTTCCGTGCTGGAGGGGCTGGAGGCAGTCAGGAAGCGCCCCGGTATGTACATCGGAAGCGTATCGCGAAAGGGACTGAATCATTTGATCTATGAGATCGTGGACAATGCGGTGGACGAGCACCTGGCGGGCTTTTGCAGCCAGATCGAGGTATATCTGGAAAAGGACGGCTCGGCCACTGTGGAGGACAACGGCCGGGGGATTCCGGTGGGAATGCACGAAAAGGGCATGTCGGCGGAGCGTCTTGTATTTACGACGCTGCACGCCGGGGGCAAATTTGATGATACAGTTTACAAGACCAGCGGCGGTCTGCACGGCGTAGGCTCTTCGGTGGTAAATGCGTTGTCTACATGGCTGGACGTACAGGTCATGCTGGACGGAAAGATCCATCACGACCGCTATGAGCGTGGCGTCCCGGTGATCGAGCTGGAAAAGGGACTGCTTCCTGTGATCGGAAAGACAAAACAGACCGGAACCCGGATCAGCTTCCTGCCGGATCCGGAGATTTTTGAGAAGACAAGATTTTCAGCCACGGAGCTGAAGAGCCGTCTGCATGAGACGGCATATCTGAATCCGAATCTGACGATCCATTTTGAGGACCGCAGAGGCGAGGAAGTAGAGTCCATCATTTTTAGTGAGCCAGAGGGGATCACCGGATTTGTACGGGAATTAAATCAGAAATCAGAGGCGGTGAG
This sequence comes from Lachnospiraceae bacterium, assembly GCA_030524705.1. GTDB lineage: Bacteria > Bacillota > Clostridia > Lachnospirales > Lachnospiraceae > Choladousia. Next base: position 24,949 of record JAUNGD010000039.1, read on the forward strand.
CGAGCCCGTTTATTTTAAGGGAGAAGCGGACGGCATTCAGGTGGAGGTGGCGTTTCAATACGTCAACGAGTTCCATGAGAATGTGCTGGGCTTCTGCAACAACATCTACAATGCCGAGGGCGGCACGCATCTGACCGGATTTAAAACCACCTTTACTACGGTGATGAATTCCTACGCCCGCCAGATCGGAATTTTAAAGGAAAAGGACATAAATTTCACCGGGGCCGATATTCGAAACGGTATGACGGCGGTGGTATCCATCAAGCATCCGGCGCCCCGGTTTGAGGGACAGACGAAGACGAAGCTGGATAATCAGGATGCGGTGCGGGCCGTGGGAAAGGTGACCGGCGAGGAGATCGTTCTGTATTTTGACAAGCACCTGGAGGCGCTTAAAAGCATCCTGTCCTGTGCGGAGAAGGCGGCGAAGATCCGCAAGACTGAGGAGCGGGCCAGGACCAATCTTCTGACGAAGCAGAAGTATTCCTTCGACAGCAACGGAAAGCTGGCGAACTGTGAGAGCCGGGACAGCAGTATCTGTGAAATCTTTATCGTGGAGGGAGATTCTGCCGGGGGCTCGGCAAAGACGGCCCGGGACCGTAATTATCAGGCGATTCTTCCGATCCGGGGAAAAATCCTCAACGTGGAAAAGGCCAGCATAGACAAGGTTCTGGCGAACGCGGAGATCAAGACGATGATCAACGCCTTTGGCTGCGGATTTTCAGAAGGATACGGGAACGATTTTGACATTTCCAAGCTGCGCTATGACAAGATTGTGATTATGGCGGATGCCGATGTGGACGGCGCGCATATCTGTACGCTGCTGCTGACGCTGTTTTACCGCTTTATGCCGGAGCTGATCTACGAGGGGCACGTCTATATTGCGATGCCGCCGCTTTACAAGGTAATTCCCTCAAAGGGGAAGGAGCAGTATCTCTACGACGATAAGGCCCTGGAAAAATACCGTAAGACTCATAAATCACCCTTTACGCTTCAGCGGTACAAGGGCCTTGGAGAAATGGATGCGGAGCAGCTCTGGGAGACGACGCTGAATCCTGAGACCAGGGTGATGCAGAGAGTGGAGATCGAGGACGCGAGAATCGCTTCCAATATCACCCAGATGCTGATGGGAACCGAGGTGCCGCCGAGAAAGGCGTTCATTTACGAGCACGCCCAGGACGCATTGCTGGATGTGTAAAAACAATGAGCCAGGTGCATGCATATGCCGCTTGCAGCATAATGTGAGGATAAAAAAGGAGAAATATAGATGGATGGACAGGTTATAAGAGCTGAATATTCAGATATTATGCAGAAATCATACATTGACTATGCCATGAGCGTTATCATTTCCCGGGCTCTGCCGGACGTCCGGGACGGCCTTAAGCCGGTACAGAGAAGGACGCTGTACGATATGTATGAGCTGGGGATCCGTTATGACAGGCCGTACCGTAAATGCGCCAGAATCGTCGGAGATACCATGGGTAAATACCATCCCCACGGCGACAGCTCCATTTATGAGGCGCTGGTGGTCATGGCCCAGGAATTCAAAAAGGGCATGGCTCTGGTGGATGGCCACGGCAACTTCGGCTCCATCGAGGGAGACGGCGCTGCGGCGATGCGTTATACGGAGGCCAGGCTGCAGAAGGTGACGCAGCTGGCGTTTCTCGCTGACCTGGACAAGGACGTGGTGGACTTCGGCCCGAACTTTGACGAGACGGAGAAGGAGCCTCTGGTGCTTCCGGCGCGTATCCCGAATCTTCTTGTAAACGGTTCGGAGGGTATCGCCGTAGGTATGGTGACCTCCATTCCGCCCCACAATCTCGGAGAGGTCATTGACGCGGTCAAGGCGATGATCAAAAATAATCAGATTACCAATGAGGAGCTGATGAAGTATATCAAGGGGCCGGATTTCCCCACCGGAGGCATTATCGTGAATCAGGATGAGCTGGCAGCCATCTATGAGACGGGACAGGGAAAGATCCGTATCCGGGGCAGGGTAGAGGTAGAAAAGGTCAAGGGCGGAAAAGAGCGTCTGGTGATCACCGAGATTCCGTATACCATGATGGGGGCCAACATCGCCAAGTTCCTGAACGATGTGGCCGCTCTGGTGGAGACAAAGAAGACGACGGATGTTGTTGATATTTCCAACCAGTCTTCCAAGGAGGGGATCCGCATTGTGCTGGAGCTGCGCCGGGGCGCAGACGTCGAGCGGCTGCAGAACCTTCTTTATAAAAAAACGAGGCTGGAGGATACCTTCGGCGTCAATATGCTGGCGGTGGCGGAGGGTAGGCCGGAAACGCTGAGCCTGCGCCAGATCCTGGAGCACCATATTGATTTCCAGTTTGAGCTGGCGACGAGAAAATATCAGAACCTGCTGGAAAAGGAAGAGAAGAAAAGCGAGATCCAGGAGGGACTGATCCGGGCCTGTGACGTCATCGACCTGATCATAGAGATCCTGCGGGGCAGCAAAAGCCGGGAGCAGGTAAAAGCCTGCCTGGTGGAGGGCGTCACGGAGGGGATCAGGTTTAAGACAGAGAAGTCCCGGAGGATGGCCGCAAAGCTGGCTTTTACGGAGGCTCAGGCAAATGCCATTCTTGATATGCGGCTGTACCGACTGATCGGCCTTGAGATCGAGGTGCTCATGAAGGAGCACGAGGAGACGCTGAAAAACATTGCGAAATATCAGGATATTCTGAACCATTACGACTCTATGGCGGCGGTCATTATGAAGGAGCTGGATTCTTATAAAAAAGAATTTGGACGTCCAAGAAGAACCACTCTGGAAAATGCGGAACAGATCGTTTTGGAGGAGCAGAAGCTCGAGGAGATACCGGTGGTATTTCTGATGGACCGCTTCGGCTACGTCCGTACCATTGACGAGACGATCTACGAGCGCAATAAGGAAGCGGCGGATACGGAAAACAAATATGTGATCCACTGTCTGAACACAGACCGCATCTGTATTTTCACCGATACGGGAAGGGTACATCTGCTGAAGGTGCTGGACGTTCCCTACGGAAAATTCAGGGACAAGGGAACTCCGGTGGACAATCTCTGCAATTACAGCAGCGCTGAGGAGAACTTTGTGGCGGTGACAGCGCTGAATGATATCAAAGATACGGTGCTCACCTTTGTGACGAAGCAGGCCATGGCAAAGCAGGTGCAGGGCTGTGAGTTCGATGTGTCAAAGCGGACGATTGCAGCGACGAAGCTGCAGGAAAACGACGCAGTCGTGGCTGTCCATGCGGCCTCAGAGCAGGCGCATATCGTTTTGTCCACGAAGGAAGGCTATTTCCTGCGTTTTCCGGTATCGGAGATTCCGCTCAAGAAAAAGACGGCGGTGGGTGTAAGAGGCATGAAGCTTTCGGAGAAGGACGAGATTGAGCATGTATACTGGCTGGACGGCGGCGAGGTGCCGGAGGTCCTGTACCATGACAAGCCGGTACACATCAACCGTTTGAAGATCGGAAGCCGGGATTCGAAGGGAACGAAGGCCCGAGGATAAACTGCAAAAAGTCTCCGGCTGCGCTGCGGCAGGAGACTTTTTTGAAAATTCTAATTGCTGTTCTGATTCCGCCACGCTCTCGGCGACACCCCATACACATTCTTAAACGCTCTGGAAAAATGCAGGGGGTTCGGATATCCCACCGCATTTCCAATATCACTGACAGACAGCGACGTGAGCTTCAAAAGCTCCGTCGCTTTTATCATTCTGTAATTCAAAAGAAACTCCTGGGGAGATTTCCCCACGGCGTCCTTAAATATTTTCCCGAAATAGCTTCTGTTCAGCCCGCAGACCGAGGCAATGTCCTCCACCGAAATATCATTCTGGAAATTCTGCTCAATGAAGGTGAGGGATTCCTTAATGTAAAAATCCCGCAGCTTACTGTGCTTCGGCGTATAAAGCTGGGCGGCGGAGCGGGTCAGATAGTCAAGAAACAGGTACAGATGCCCGATCAGATGAAAAGGCGTTTCTCCACTGTGCCGGACAATATACAGCATTTCATTCATCATTTCTTCCCGCAGGTCTTTGGATCGGGCGTGATAAATCGGAGTATCGGCGGTGAGTCCGGCAATTTCAATCGCTTCTTTTACCCGGAGTCCGTCAAATTCCAGCCAGGTATATTCCCAGGGAAGGTCTTCTGAGGCAGTATACATGGAAATCTGTCCGGGAAAAAGCATAAATCCCTGGCCGCTTTTGATGTAGTACGTCTGAGTGACCCCCTTGGAGTCGCTTGCATCAAGCTTGCCGGAACCGGAGATGACATAGTGAAACAGATAATGGTTGCGGGCCGCCGGACCGAAGGAATAGGCCGGGGTACACTGCTCCCAGCCGTACTGATACAGGCCCAGATCTACGAAGTTTTCATTTGGGAAGATGGAAAAAAGGTAGTTGGACATCGCTTTTCCTCCGTAAAGTTTATAAATTTTTTAGATATTATATCTTAAAACATACCAAAATGCTAGACCTATTTCATATATAGCTGTAAAAATCGCAATATGGTATAAAAACGACAATATAGCGATATTTATAGACGCATAATGGGATGTTATAATCAGTCTCAAGATAAGAAAACCTGATGAAAAATGTAAAAAAGACAGATAAGTCAGCACTTTGCGGGAATCAGGGAGAAAGGAGTGAGAGAATGCAGGATACACCTTGGTGGAAGAGCGCAGTCATTTACCAGATCTATCCGCGCAGCTTTTATGACAGCAACGGCGACGGCATAGGCGATCTGAAGGGGATTGTCCTTAAGCTGGACTACCTTGCAGAGCTTGGTATTGATGCAATATGGCTGTCTCCGGTTTACCGCTCCCCGCAGGATGATAACGGATACGATATCTCCGATTATCAGGATATTGATCCGATTTTTGGGAACCTTACGGATATGGACGCCCTGATCGCCGAAGCGGCGAAAAGGGGGATTCGGATTATTATGGATCTGGTGCTGAACCATACCTCCGACGAGCATCCATGGTTTGTGGAAGCAAAAAAGAGCCGGAAAAATCCGTACCATGACTATTACGTATGGCGTGACGGCGATGAGAATACCCTTCCCAATGATCTGAAATCCGCATTTTGTGGATCGGCGTGGGAATGGGTTCCGGAGTGCGGACAGTACTATCTCCATCAGTTTTCGGTGAAGCAGCCGGATCTGAACTGGGAGAACCCCAAGGTAAGAAAAGAAATTTATCAAATGATCCAGTGGTGGGTGGACAGAGGCGTGGGCGGTTTTCGCCTGGATGTCATCGACCTGATCGGCAAAGAGCCGGACACCGGCGTGATGGCAGAAGGGAAAATGCTTCATCCGTATTTGAAGGAGATGAGCAGCGCCGTATTTCAGCAGAAGGAACTGGTTACAGTCGGAGAAGCCTGGAGCGCGACTCCCCAGCGGGCATTTTTATACAGCAGCCCCGACGGTTCAGAGCTTTCCATGGTATTCCAGTTCGAGCACATTGTCCTGGATCAGCAGCCGGGAGGCGAAAAGTGGGATCTGGCCCCGCTTCCCTTTGCAAAATTCAAAGAAATATTTACAAAATGGCAGACCAGTCTGTACCAGAAGGGATGGAACAGCCTGTTCCTGAACAATCACGATCTGCCAAGAGCCGTATCCCGGTTTGGAGACGACGGGGAATACCGGGAAAAATCGGCGAAGATGCTGGCTCTTATGCTGCATGGGATGCAGGGAACTCCCTATATCTACCAGGGGGAGGAGCTGGGCATGACGAATGTGCGGTATGAGCTTTCAGACTACCGCGACATCGAGCTTTTAAATATGTATCGGGAGCGGAAGGAAAAGGGATATTCCGAACAGGAGATCATGGATTCTATTTACGCCAAGGGACGGGATAATGCCCGGACGCCGATGCAGTGGAGTGGAGAACCGAATGCGGGATTTACTGAGGGGACGCCCTGGATCAGGGTGAATCCGAACTACGGCAGCATCAATGCCGAAGAGGAGCTGCAGGATCCAGATTCCGTTTTTCATTTCTACCAAAAATTGATTCAGCTCCGGAAGACGATTCCGGTACTGATAGATGGCAAATTTGAGCCGGTACTATCTGAGCATCCAGACATTTTTGCATATACCAGAACAGATGAAAAAAGTTGTCTGCTGGTCATCTGCAATTTTACCGGCCGGGAGGTTCGCTATGACCTGGCCGAAGTCTGGGAGGATGGAGAGCTCCTGCTGAGCAATGAGGAGAATGGTTTTGCTCAGGGACTCCTGAGACCCTACGAGGCGAACATGGTGATAAAAAGAAAGGAGGGTGTTTCATGAGAACACACGTGAAGACTGCCGGACTTTTGATGATGAGCGCGGCGGCAATGGCAGCACTGCTTTCAGGATGCGGTGCAAAGGAAGATGCAAATGGAAAGACTGTGGTCGAGATTGTTTCTTACAAGCCGGAAGCGGTCAAAGCATTTGATGCCCTTGAGGAAAAATTCAATGCTACCCATGATGACATCGAATTGAAGATTGATTCCCCCAACGATGCAATGACAATCCTGAAGACCAGATTTATCAGAGAGGACTATCCTGACATCATCGGCATTGGCGGAGACATCAACTACTCCAATTTCCTGGATGCCGAGATGCTTATGGACATTTCTGACTATGAAGGGCTGGCAGACATTAAGGAATCCTATCTGAGAACTGCAAAGGAGTTGGAGTTCATTCCTCTGGACGGCACATATGCAGTACCATATATGGCGAATGCAGCCGGCGTTCTGTACAACAAAGATATCTTTGATGAGCATGGATGGACGATTCCTGAGACGCTGGATGAGTTTTATGCACTCTGCGACGAGATTCAGGAGGCGGGAGTTCAGCCGCTGTACTTTGGCTTCAAGGATACCTGGACTACTCTTGCACCGTGGAACGCGATCTGCGTAGACCTGGCTCCGTCAGATATTTGTTCTCAGGTAAATGCAGGAAGCGCCAAGTTTGCCGATGCATACCGTCCGGTGGCGGAGGTAACGCAGTCGCTGCTTCAGTATGCACAGCCGGATCCCTTCGCTTACGGCTACAACGATGCATGTACGGCCTTTGCAAGAGGTGAGTCGGCAATGTACGTGATCGGAAGTTACGCTGTTCCGCAGATTAAATCCGTAAACCCGGATATTAACATTGATTCCTTTGTATTCCCGGGAAGCAATGATCCGGAAGAAAATCTTCTGAACTCCGGCAACGACCTTCAGTGGTCCGTAATGGCAGGCAAGGAAGACAAGAAAGAGGCAATCTACGAGGTACTTGATTTCCTGTATGAGGATGAGAACATTCAGACATATCTGGACGACCAGAATGCCGTTCCGTGTAAGAAGGGTGACTTTGAGCTTCCCTCCATGCTGGATGGTATGAAGGAGTACATTGAAAACGACAAGATGGCAGATTATCAGGATCACCATTATCCTTCAGAGATGTCTGTGGATGCATTGATCCAGACCTTCCTGATGGATGAAAATGACAACGCCCTCGATACATTCCTTGAGAAGTTCGACACTGAGTGGGCACGCTACAACCGCGACCTGATCGCAAAGGTTCAGAAATTTTATGAAGAGAATCCCGATAAACTGACGGAAGGAGGAGAAGAGTAATGAAATCCAAAGGCGCACAGGAGAGAAAACGGACATTTCTCTTAATCACGATTCCGGTAATCGCATTGTTCTTCTGTTTCAATACGTTGCCGCTGATCAAAGGCTTTATCTACAGCTTTACAAACTTTAAGGGCTACGGTTCCTATGAATGGGTGGGCCTGCGTAACTACAAGGATCTTTTCGGAGACGCCAGAGTAGGAAAATCCTATCTGTTTACCTTCAAATACGCTCTTGTAGGTACGATCGTTACAAACGTAATCAGTCTGATCCTTGCACTGGGACTGAACAGCAAGATTAAAGCAAAGAGTGCCCTGCGCGGTATTTACTTTATCCCGAACGTTCTCGGCGGACTGGTTATCGGTTATATTTTCAGCTTTATCTTTACGTATGTGCTTCCGGCTGTCGGCCAGAACCTGGGTATTGAGTTCCTCAGCAGCAGCATGCTTTCCAATACGGGTACGGCATGGATCGCCATTGTGATCGTCGGATGCTGGCAGGCGATTGCTATGAATACGATCATCTATATTTCAGGTCTTCAGACGGTTCCGGAGGATGTATATGAAGCTGGTTCCCTGGACGGCGTTACCGGCTGGAAGAAATTCAAATATCTGACCTTCCCGCTGATCATTCCGTTCTTCTCCACAAACATGGTACTGTCCATGAAGAACTTCCTGATGGTATTCGATCAGATCATGGCATTGACCAAGGGCGGCCCGTCCCAGAGTACGGAGTCTATCTCATACCTGATCTACAACAATGGTATGAGCGGCGGACAGTTCGGTTTCCAGAGTGCCAACGCATTCGTATTCTTCGTAATGATCGTTGCAATTTCTGTATTCCAGATGACAGTTACAAATAAGAAGGAGGAGCAGTTATGACACAGGTTAGAGATAAGAAAAAATATAACTG
>JAUNGD010000124.1 GCA_030524705.1 Lachnospiraceae bacterium
TTTTTTCCTCCAGAGAAGGCATCTTAGGATTCTTACAGCGATTTGTATAGCATTTGAACCATGCCTCATGCCATTCGCGGGCAAGGCTCACAGAGCTGTTGTGCCACCATTTTTTCGTTTGCTGCGCATTGCGGTAGCCTTCGGAATTCTTGATTGCCGCCTCCGCTCTCCACAGCGCATCCTCCGCTTTTTTCAGCTCACGCTTTATCTCATCAGCCTCCTGATTCAGGCCTTTCTTCTTCTGTTTTCCTTCCCGTACCTCTTTTCCTATCGGAATTTTCTTTGCATTCAAACGTCTGCGGATGATCGCCAGCAAAATAATGATCAGAAGAAGCAAAATGCCTGACACCAGCCAGAAGCCTGCCCCTCCCAAAAACATCTCCCCGAGGCTCGTAACTGAGTATACCAGGAGTCCAGCCGCCGTAACTACAAGACTGGCCGTGGGACGGCTCATCGTTTCTGCACTTTTCTCCATCTGCTCTGTCACTGCTGAGAAATCCTGACCGCTCAAATGCCAATACATGCACAAAAGCAAAAGCCCGATGCAGGCAGCGCCTACGATCGTCATCAGAAGCCAGGCCAAACGATTTCCCAGGCCTCCCCGCACGATCTCCTCCGAATTCTTCGATGCATTGATTGAATTCAGACGATCCTGCAGCTCTCTGTATCTCTCCCGTTCCGGAAGATTTGCCAGCCGGGACTCATATTCTGCGGTCGACAATGTCTCTTCCTTTTTCTGTCCCCACTTCAATGACCCCACTTTTTTATAGTCCAGATCGTACTCCTCTATTCCATGAAGCACCGGTATATCGGACCGTCCGATTCCGTCATATCTTGCCTGATAATCCGCGCCAAAGTAATGAAATACCAGGCCGTCTCCTGACTCCTTAAATATCTTTTTTTCACTTGACGGGACCCCAATCCCACTGCGGTCATATATCTCATCCGGTACCCACAGAATCGGCAGACAGGGATCCGGCCAGCGTTCAACGACGCCGTTATGCTCCAGCAGATACAGCTGCAGCTCCTTCTCCTGCCGGTCTCTGAGCTCCCGAAATCTGTTGTTCATTGTTATGCACAGATCATCGCTGTACATATGGCGTTCTTGCAGAGTAACCGGTATGTCATTATAGCTTGCCCAGAACTCTTCTGCTGTTTCCCAATAGGTATAAGCAAAGCTGTCCTGATTTCCGTTCTTTCCATTCTTGTCCCGCAGGTATTCCTCATAGGTATAGAAATCCTGCCAGTCTGCTTTTTCATGATTTATGTTACCCATCTTTTTCCCTCCCAGTCCTTTCTTATTTTCCGGCAGAATCGATCTCCGCCATTTTTTCTCGCAGTCCGCTCCTGTCCTCCAGATACGTGGTCATCTGCCAGATATTGCTTTGTCCTCCATCCGTTCTTTGTCCCGTACAGAGATAGCCGGAGGATTCCTTCATCAGACTCGTACCCCAGCAGGTGGGAAGCCTCCCGACCTGGGTAAAGTAAATATTCGGACTACCCTGATACAATCCGACTCCATCCAGCCCCAACATAGCAAAACCGGCCCGCAAAGCTCCCTCTGTCTCATAAGCATAACCGTCGTCGTCTGTCAGCACCTCTACGTCCGGATAACAGCGCCGGAATTCGCCGTCTGCACAGAGCACATATTTATCATAGGCGTCCTCCCCGTAATAATCCAGCAGTGAGCTTGCCAGTTCAATACTTCCTCCGTCCGTATGGCCTATCATCCATCTGGGCCGGAGCGCTCCCTTCTCATCCCAGCAGTACCAGGTATAGCTGACGGAACCGCCGTTTGCAAAATAGGCATAGCTGTCTGTCTCCACATACAGATAGACCCGGTCGTCCCGCCCCATCAGGCCAAGCTTTATCCGCTCATACGTAACGTCATTAAAGCCGGCCAGCCTTCGGTTATTTATGCAGACAATCTGTCCGTCTTCATTGACCGAATAAAGCGCCGCACAGAGCTTTTTCGGATACCCGCCGCCTGGCGACGGCGTGTATTCCGTATCTTCTGTAATATAGTATACCAGCAGATCCTCTATTCCGTCCAGATTCAAATCTGCTATATCCGCTCCCAAAAGCCCGGTCCGGCGGTCCCAGCCCATATCATAGAAATCCGTCCCGACCTCCTTTTGCGCCGTCTCCAGAGAAGCAAATCCCATATCCGGCAAAAGCTCGTCATGGATAAATTGATAATAATCAATTCCGAGAAAAATCTTTCCTGCATCCAGCCGCAGCTCCCTGGACGCTCCCGTCCCCTCCAGTTCCGTCATCTCCAGACTGGAAAACGTTTTGGTAAGCTCAGGATAATCCGGATGTGAGCAGGTAAAAACAATCGGAGCTTCCTCCTGAAGCTGCGGATAGGCAAAGCTGCTGCTGTAAGGCTTCTCCCATGGCAGAAATACCCCCGCTGCCTGGGGCAGTCTCCGGTACATCTGGTGCGCCTCCTCCTCGTTCCAGCTAAGCGGAACATAAAAATCAAAGCTTCCATCCTCCCGGGAGACAAATTCTGCAAGCACATTTTCCGCAGGATCCTGTACCTGAACGGCCACGTCACTGACGGGCATTTTCGTCCGCACATCCAAAAAGCTTCCATTCAGATGCAGGTAAGCCGGCGTTACAAGCGCCTTCAGATAACTGTCATCATAGCCGGACGCCCGTTCTGTCCACTGGGATGGAACAGGCAGATCCTCCTTACAGTAACCGGCCAGCACCTTAAGCCGCTCCAGATCCCGGTCACAAAGCGCAGCCTGGGCCTGGTATACCTGCAGCTCTTCCTTCGACTGCAATGCAGTAAGCGCCAGCTTCCTTGTCACGTATCGGGTTTTCACATAGTGATAAGCCTGGGCAACTACCTGATCCAGCATTTCATCCTTAAGATTAATATTAAAAACCTTTTCCGCATTCCGAATGAGGAAGAAAGCCTTTTTTCTTGTAAAGCAATCCTCCGCTGCAGCTTTAAATGCAGTGTAAGCAGAGGACTGATACAGAATTCCCTCCAGGGACATCTCAAAGGCTTCTGCCTCCTCAAGCCCGGATACGTACTGCGGAATCAGCCTGGAACCCAGCTGATATAGTTCCACAGGCAAGCCGATGGTTCCCAGCATTCCGGTAACTGCGTCTCCCACGTAACCGCCGATATTTTCCGTAAACCATTTTGTAAAAGCGAACTCTGTCTGGCCGTTCTCATAAGTCTCCAGGACATCCTTCATGGACTGAACGACTCCCTGGGGCAGCCCGCCAAGTCCCAGCTTTTTGCTCTGCTCCAGGACATCCATAGCCGTCTGGGCTCCTTCCAGTGCATACGTATCCCGGTCCGAATAATCCTTCCAGCATCCGGCAAAGTCCGCCAGCGCTGAAAGTGTTTTAGCTCCCTTCCCCAGCGCCTCAAAAGCATTACTCTTACGCGCTGCATCTAGGGACTGACAGATTTTTTTGTTCGAATACCGGCCCAGTGCCTGAGCAAATGTATAATCCTGCGCCTCTGCATAGTCGCTGGCCATTTTGGCCGCGATACTGCTTATATTATCGGCATTCTGGCTATAATCCTCATAAAATTTTTCCACGTATTCCAGATACTTGTCCAGCGCCCATTCGCCGATGTCTCTGCCCGGATCCGCAATACTATAGGCTTCATCCGCCGCATTTTCTAATAAAAGCTTCATAAAATCAGCTCCTGAACTGCTGTCAGTTACTAAATCATACATCTCACTGTCCGGAATAAACGCCCCCTGAGGATACCGGCCGGTAGCCGCCACCCATTTATCCCATTCAAAATTCAGCATGCCGTCGTACACGTCCAGGGCATTGAAAGCCTTATCCAGCTCCCGGAGCGCATCGGCAGATAATCCAAAAGCCTCTGTATAATCAAAGGCCCCATCATCCGTATACAGCTCAGCCGCCACATCAAGCGCCGTCTCCTTCGGGGCTCCAATGACTACATAGCCGTCCGGCAAGGGGAAAAAGGTGCCTCCTGTCATCCAGAAAAACCATTCTGCCCCCACCCACAGCGTTTCATCCTGATATACCGTTTTCAGCGGCATAGAGGCTTCCATAAGAAAGGGGCCCATCTGTATCTCACACTGCTCTGAATCCTTCTGAAACGTAACCGTCCGCTGCCATGCGCCGACGCTGCAGCTTCCCGTTGCAGGATCCACCGTACAGGTCATTCCCAGCCTTTCGCAAATATCTGCCGCATCCAGATAGGTATGTCCGCCTTTCACCAGAGCGGGAATCCCCGTGCTTGTCGTTGCCTGTTCAAGTCCGTAGCTTACCGGAAAATAACCGTAATACCCCTGCTCTTCCGGTTGGTAGGAGTCATCCTTAATCTGTGTATATTCATCAAGAGTGCCCGCCGCCCAAACGGTCTGCGTGTAACTCCCACAGCTGCAAAAAAGCAGCACAGCCGCCAACATTCCTGCTAACTTTTTCTTCATCACCCAATACCTCCCTTTTTGCCGTTATGCCTGATCCCCTGTGCGAAGCATTTTTACGATCAGAAGCTGTGAATGTCATACCCGGCCTGATCCAGTAAATACCCGTTTCCATTCAATGTATATTCCCAGCTCTGAAGCGAACTGATATTGGCCTTCTCGTAATCATTGAATACTGTCTCTGAAAACTCGTCGGGAGGAATGGAACCCACATACCAGGATTTCTCGCCAAAATAATCCTGCAGCTCCTGGGATCGGAACATCCTTCCGTGTCGGGCATATATTTCGTTTTTCGCATAACAGGCGGCCTGAAGCGAAAGCTTCTCCACTTCCTCCCGAGTCAGATAGCGCACATCCGTATCCGAAAAAATATACTCGCTGCCCATATTTTGTGCATCGCCTTCCGAAATGCTCTGCTGTCCTATTTGTGGTTCTGATTGCTCCATTTGTGGCTCTGACTGC
>JAUNGD010000040.1 GCA_030524705.1 Lachnospiraceae bacterium
CCATATACTTCATATAATTCGTCACCATCATCGCGATCTTGAACGTCAGCGCATCGTCAAACACCCTGATGTCCAGTCCCGTGCTCTTCTGCAGCTTCTCCAGACGGTACACCAACGTATTTCTGTGAATATAAAGCTGCCTTGCCGTCTCGGACACATTCAGGCTGTTTTCAAAAAATTTATTGATCGTCGTCAGTGTCTCCTCATCGAAGGTATCCGGCGTCGCATCGGCAGTAAAGACCTCTTTCATAAACATCTGGCAGAGCGGAACCGGAAGCTGGTAGATCAGCCGCCCAATTCCCAGCGTATTGTATGCAACAATCGAGCGTTCCATATAAAAGATCTTGCCGACGTCAAGAGCCATCTTCGCTTCCTTGTAAGAGCGGGAAACCTGCATAATCTCATTTACGATCGTACCGTAAGCAATCTTGACGCTGGACATAGCCTCCGTATTCAGCATATCCCTCAGCATCCTGGCGGTCTGCTCCACAAACTCATATTCCTCCTGTTCCCGAAGCTCCTGTACGAGAATGATGCTTTTCTCATCCACCGCTGTAATGAAATCCTTCGTCCTGTTCCCAAACAGTCCTTTCACGATCTCCATTGCCGTATTGTCTTTTTCATATTTTGTCTCGATCACATAAACTATTCTGCGGGTTTCTGTCTCAATATGCAGCTTTCTTGCACGGTTATAAACGTCAATAGAAAGCATGTTGTCGAGAAGAAGGTTCTGAATATAATTGTTTTTATCATACCGTTCGCGGTAAGCAATGATCAGATTCTGTATCTGGCTCACGGCCACACGGCCCAGCATATACGCGTCCTCTGATGATCCCCGGGATATCAAAATAAATTCAAGCTTTTTATCATCAAATACTTTAAAAAAATGTGAATTCTGCATCACCTGGCTGTCCGCCGGAGAAACAGCAAACTGAAGAATCGTTTTGATGTCCATATTTTCCGTCGGCATCGTAGATGCCACTTCATTTCCGTCAGTGTCCGTCAGGATAAAATCAACTCTGGTAATCATGTGTAATTCATCTAAGGTATTCTGCAAAATCTGGCTGGAAATCATATTTTCACGTCCTCTTCTACTTTTATTTGATGGTCAGGCAAAATACACGCTATCCTTCCCCTGTGTAAATCAAAAGGGCATGATTTACGGGATTTTCTTTGTATAAATCTCCCTTAATCATACCCTATTTTCTCAGAAAACACAATTAAAATTTGAATACTGCCACTCCATAAGCCGGAAGATCATATGCAAAAGAATATTCCCTTCCATCGCACTCCTGCTGCTCTGCCTTATAAACCACCGGCTGCTCTTTTCCGCTTCCCCCGAATTCCTCCGCATCACTGTTCAGAACAAGCCTGTACTGTTTTTTCTTCGGCACGCCGACACGGTAATCCGGCCTGTCCACCGGAGTAAAGTTGACCACAAAGAGCAGATTGCTCTTTCCGTCCTCAGAATGGCGCACAAAGCTGAAAATACTTCTGAAGCAGTCGTCCGCATTGATCCATTCAAATCCCTTCGGATCGCAGTCAGCCTGATACATTGCCGGAGTCTTTGCGTACAGCTTCAGCAGTGCACGCACATAATTCTGCATCTGCTGATGTCTCTCCTCACCCAGCAGGTACCAGTCAAGCTCCCGCTCCTCGCTCCACTCCTGGAACTGGGCAAAATCCTGACCCATGAACAGAAGCTTCTTGCCCGGATGGCCAAACATAAATGAATATCCGGCCTTCAGGTTCGCAAATTTATCATCGTACAATCCCGGCATCTTGTTGATCATGGAACATTTCAAATGTACAACCTCATCATGAGACAATACCAGCACATACCGCTCAGAATATGCATACGTCATGGCAAAGGTCATCTTATTGTGATTGTACTGACGGAAATACGGATCCAGCTTCATGTATTCCAGGAAATCATGCATCCATCCCATGTTCCATTTCATCGTAAATCCAAGACCGTCATCCTCCGGCTTGCCTGTTACCTTCGGCCATGCGGTGGATTCCTCCGCAATCATCATGATTCCAGGATATCTTCCCACCATCAGGCTGTTCAAATGCTTGAAAAATTCAATAGCCTCCAGATTTTTGTTGCCGCCGTATTTGTTAGCCACCCACTGGCCGTCGCTCTTTCCATAATCAAGGTAGAGCATGGAGGCTACCGCATCCACCCTCAGTCCATCCACATGGAACTGCTCAATCCAGTAAATTGCATTGGCGATCAGGAAATTCTTCACTTCATTCTTGCTGTAATCAAAAACCTTCGTTCCCCAGTCCGGATGCTCGCCCTTTCGCGGATCCGCATATTCAAACAGGCATGTACCGTCAAAATCAGCCAGGCCCTGTGCATCCCGCGGGAAATGTGCCGGTACCCAGTCGAGAATAACGCCGATTTTATGCTTATGCAGGTAATTCACAAAATACGCAAAATCCTCCGGCGTTCCATAACGGGAGGTCGGCGCATAGTAGCCCGTCACCTGATAGCCCCAGGAGCCGTCAAAGGGATGCTCTGCAATGCCGATCAGCTCTACGTGCGTATAACCCATATCTTTTACATACTCTGTCAAAGAGTGTGCTAATTCGCGATAATTGTAATATCCGCTCTCGTCCTCTCCATGGGGATGCTTTTTCCAGCTTCCCGGATGCACCTCATAAATAGACACAGGACTTCTGTCCTGATCGAAGGTCTGCCGCTTCTCCATCCATACGGAATCAGACCATTTGATCTTTGAAATATCAGCAATTCTCGACGCTGTGCCCGGACGGAATTCTGCATGATTAGCAAACGGATCGGCTTTATAAATTTTTCTGTCATCCGGAGTAATGATCAAAAATTTGTAAAGCTCTCCAACTCCGACACCCGGAACAAATACCACATAAATTCCCAGCGGTTCCAGACGCTTCATCGGATGGCTCTGCTCGTCCCAGCCATTAAACGTACCGATCAGATAAACTTCCTTTGCATTCGGCGCCCATACAGCAAAATGTGTGCCCTTTTTTCCCTGCCACACCATGGGATGTGCGCCTAGCTTTTTAAAAATCTCATAATGTGTACCTGTTCCAAACAGATACTGATCAAGCTCTGTGATAAACTCTTCTTCTTTTTTCTTCACTTCAGCCTTTGCCGGCTGTGTCTTCTTTGTTCTCCCTGCCATACGTATCTTCTCCTTACTATTTTCATGAAAGCATCCCCTGATTTCTGCCATCCGGATACTCAGCAAGATCTGTTTTAACTACTATTCAATCTGCTTTTCAAAAAACAGACTGTACTCCGGCACATCGCCTCAATGCTTCAGAAGCAATAACGCACAGCCCCCTGCCGGAAGAGTCATGTTTACTCTGCCCCCTTCTTCCGGTACGATTTCCTGCGTTTCTAAGTTTACAATCTGATACGTTCCCACCGGAAGCGGAACAGACATATATGCTTCATTTTCATCATTGTTTGCCAGCACCAGTACACTTTCCTGCTCTCCAAGCCTTGCATAAGCATATTGCCTTGTCGTCAGCATCAGCTCACGGTAACGTCCCTCACCGATCACCGGATGCTCCTTCCTGCATTCTCCCAGGAAAGCAAGATATTCCGGCAGCCATGCCACCGGCGGATTCTTCTTCATATTTTCAAGATTGATCTGCGGACGAAGCGCCGGGTCTCCGCCTTCTGCCTTCCGTCCTTCAATTCCCCACTCCGATCCATAATAAATGGAAGGATTTCCCGGAAGTGTATAGAGCAGTGTATAAACGGATTTTAAATGGCGCTTATCATTCAGTTTTGAAATAATTCGGTCCACATCATGATTGTCCACAAAGGAATAAAGAATCCTGCCCTTATAAATACCTCCGTTCTCGTCAAACTGACGCCGGATCGTATGCGCAATCTCAAAATAATTATGGTCATTATGCCCGGAATATAATCCCTTATGCAACTCATAATTCGTGACAGAATGCAGCATTTCCTGGTTGGCCCATCTCGCGTAATCACCGTGGATCACCTCACCCATAAGCCAGAAATCCTGTTTTTCATTTCCTGTCATCCAGCGCATTTCTTTCATAAAATCAAAATCGAGACAGTCTGCACAATCCAGGCGGATTCCGTCAATATCAAATTCGTGGATCCAGAAACGGATCACCTCAAACAAATAGTCCTTTACCTCACGGTTTTGAAGATTCAGATTGACAAGCTCAAAGCAATTTCTCCAGGCCTCGTATCCAAACCCGTCATTGTACGGATTGTTCCATCCAAAATTGATCCCCTTATACCATCCGCAGTAGCGGGAACCCTCCCTGTTCTGCTGAATATCCCGGAATGCAAAGAACTCTCTGCCCGTATGGTTAAACACACCGTCCACCACAATCTTCAGCCCCAGCTCATGGGCCTGCTGCACAAATTCTTTAAAATCCTTGTTATCTCCGAGCCTGCGGTCCACAAGCTTATAATCCCTGGTATCATATCCGTGAGTCGTTGACTCAAACAACGGCCCGATATAAATCGCATCACAGCCAAGCTCCTTGATATGCGGAAGCCATTTTTTCAGCCCGTCAAACCGATGTACCACTTCTTCTTCTCTGTTCTCAAAAGGTGCGCCGCTCATGCCGAGCGGATACATATGATAAAAAACTGCGTTGTCATACCAAGTGCTCATGTCAGTCTCCCTAATCTGTCTGAATTTTATATATTTTTTTAAAATAATTACCTTTGTTGATCAAGCAGAACGGCCGGATAGTTATTAAGCTGGCGCCTTCTCTCTGCTTCCCAAGCCGTGCGGCTTCGAAAAGCTTTCGCTTTTCTCGCTCACGGGCTGGCGCCCTATCAGACACCGCTGACAGACAAATGCTTGTAAGCAAGCTTTCCGCATTTGTCTGTCAACGATGTCTGGCACGGCTTGTAGCTTACGTGAATATCCCATACATGAATTGGTTTACCAGGGAAATGATCATTTCTTCACCGATCTTTTCCTGATGATTCGGATCCATCTCACAGTGAAGCAGCAAATAATGATTGATCGTTCCGATAAAGCCAATCGCAAACTGGCGCTGTCTTCCGTTCATATTTCCAAGCTGGCCGGACGCGCGGTCAAATACCTGCACCACGGTCTCATAAAATTCTGTAACATAAGGCTTCACCGCCTGATACGCCTCGTTTTCTCTTGCAGAGTAAAACAAAGCCATCATCAGCATATAGAATTCCCTGTCTTTCTCAAAAAAATCAAAATATGCTCTCGCCATTTGATACAATGCCGAACGGATATCCTGATCTATCTCAGAAGCTTCCTTGAAAAAAATATGTGACTCTTCAAATTTTGTCTCCAGAAGCGTCTTTAAAAGGCCCATCTTGCTTCCAAAATAATAATACAGCGTAGGCTTCGTAATGCCCGCCCGGTCAACAATCTCCTGCACGCCGACTGCATCATAGCCCTTCGCATAGAACAATTCCTTCGCACATTCCATAATACGCATTCTGTTTTCCATGGCGGTTCCTTTCTGTACATTATTCATATCCTGTACGTTTTTATCCGATTCAGAAATTACCTCGGCCCTTTGCTAAAGTCAATTATACCGTTCGGTATATAGATTGTCAATCACGAAATCCTGAAATCCTGTTTCAAAAATAAATTGACAAGCCGTTTTTATTTATATATAATATGAGATATATTTTTTTCTATCAAATAATACTATTCTTACTTTTAAATCAGCAGCTCCGCCAGACTTTCGGCAAAATTTCACAAGCCTTCAAAGAACAAATTTTTGTTGTGAGGATCTGTAAATTATACTATACTGAGAGGAGAGGTACATGAACGAAGGAAAGCTTCAATGGCATTCTGCTTTTTATGCAACATTTCGAATAGAACTGGAAGATGAAACTAATAAGGTACAGATTGAAACAGAGCACCTACTTGGAAAAAAGCCAATGCAGATTGATCTTCTAGTGATAAAAAAACAGCCTGATCAAAAAATCGAAAAAAATATTGGCAAAATTTTCAGAACTCACAATATTATAGAATATAAATCACCAGGAGATTATCTGAGTATAAATGATTTCTATAAGGTATACGGATATACCTGTTTTTACCAGGCAGATACAGAAAAGGTATTCGAGATAAACCCGCAGGAACTGACCATTACATTTGTGACAAATCATTACCCCAAAAAGATGCTGAAGCATATCCGAAAGCTTCGCGGCATTACGGCAATCAAACGTGACAGCGGCATTTATGAGCTGATCGGAGACTCGATTCCGATGCAAGTCATTGTAATAAAAGAGCTTTCAAAAAAGCAAAATTACTGGTTACAGTCACTCAGGAATAATCTGCAGTCAGGCGGCGAGATAAGAGAACTTCTGGAAAGATACGAGGAAAAGAAAGATAACTTAAATTATCAGGCAGTCATGGACGTTTTAACCCGTGCTAACTGGACTAAAATGGAGGAGGAACGGATTATGTGTGAAGCACTGAGAGAATTATTTGCAGAAGATTTAAAAGAAGCTCAGGAAACAGGCGAAAAATTGGGCTTCCAGGAAGGAAAACATAGAGTGGCACTCAACCTCTCCCGCATGGGAATGGCCGCCGAGGATATTGCAAAGGCTGTCGAAATGCAGCTTTCCATCGTTCAGGAGTGGATTCAGGCCGCAGAACCGGCCAAATAGCCCCAAAAGCATTTGCCAAAGGGTTCGTTAAAATGCCGCCTGCCACCGTGAAAACGAACAGCAGCACCGTAAAGATTCCCGTTCAGCCCTCTTGCAGCATTCAAACAGGCGGATCAGACAACGGATTTTCCGGCTATGGAAAAGCTGCTCCATAAAGCGGCCTCTTGCCTGCAAAGAAAAGAGAATGTCGCAGAATATGCGACATCCCCTCATTATGTTAATCCTCTATTGCTTTTAAATCCTCCCCTGCAGATGGGGGATTTCTGCTCCGGCTTCGCTCTTTTCCGGGAAGTGAATCACACCGTTTTCAACGCAGAATCAAACGCGATCGCAGAAGGTTCAAAGTTCGTCCTCTTCGCAAATTCAAAAGCCTCTTTAGCTCCGTACATTCTTTCCATACCGGAATCCTCCCATTCTACGGAAAGCGGACCCTCGTAGTGCATTGCATTCAGCTCTCTGATAATACCGTCAAAATCCACATCGCCATGTCCGAGAGAAACAAAATTCCATGCCCTTCTCACATCTCCGAACTCGATATGGCTTCCGAGAATGCCTGCCCGGCCATCCAGGCGAACCTTCACGTCTTTCATGTGGACATGATAGATTCTGTCCGCAAAATCCCTCAGAAACAGGCACGGGTTTACGCCCTGCCACTGCAGATGGGAAGGATCAAAGTTAATGCCAAGCGTTGGCCGCCACTCGAAAACATCCAGCAGCTTCTTTGTACTATAATAATCAAATGCAATTTCCGTCGGATGAACCTCCAGTGCAAATTTGACGCCGCACTCATCGAAAACATCAAAGATCGGAGTCCACAGCTCTCTGATTCTCGCGTATCCGTCATCAATCATCTTCTGAGTGGTCTGCGGGAAGGAATACCAGAATGGCCAGATTGGGGAACCCATAAAGCAGGTAACTACCTTTGCCCCCATTTTCTTTGCAGCCTTCGCTGCGGCCTTTACTTCTTCTGCCGCCCAGGCACGGATCTCCTCTGGTTTGCCGGCGTACCGCGCCGGTGCGAAGTTGTCCAGACGTTCGTCCCACCGGTCTCCGATGCACTGCCCCGCCAGATGCACGCTCAGCGCCCACACCTTCAGATGATACCGTTTCAACGTATTATCAAATTTCTCTGCGTATGCTTCATCCTCCAGATAACGGTGTACGTCCAGATGTGACTGACAGGCAATCTCCAGCCCCTCGTACCCAATGGCGCTCATCTGTTTACAGACTTCCTCAAACGGCAGGTCGCCGTACTGCCCCGTAGTGATCGTAATTGGTCTCATGACTTCTTCCCTCCCTTAAAAAGATGTGTCTTAACCCCTCTTTTTCATGATCCTTTTCGGTTGAAAAGTTTACTATGAATTAATAATTCTCCCGTGTCGCCATAAGCAGTTCATACAGCTCCTTCTGAGAATCACTTGCGGATGCCATGAAATCATCTACTACCGGCTGAACAGCCTCGATAAACGGAGTCTTATCAACCTCTGTGATCTCAACGCCCTGCTCTTCCATGGCTTTCAGACCTTCCTCTGTAGCTGCAGGCCAGATCTCGTTGTTCCATTCATCCGTAAATCTCTCTCCGGCTTCGATCAGAGCCGCCTGATCCTCTTCGGAAAGCGTGTTGAACCACATCGTACTTACAAATACCGGATCCGGAATCGTGAAGTGCTCCGTCAAAGAGAAGTATTTTGCAAGCTCCTGCCATCCATTTGCAACGATAACGGACGGAGTATGGTCAAGACCGTCGATGGTTCCCTGCTGAAGTCCTGTATAGATCTCACTTGATGCAAGCGGTGTCGCGATCGCGCCCATAGCGTTTGTAGCGTCAGCCAGAACCGGATCCTGCATACAGCGAAGCTTCATTCCGTCGAGATCCTCCGGGGTATTCACGGTCTTGCTGTCGTTCAGGACAGAACGGCTTCCGATGTCTGTCCATGCAATGATCTTTAAGCCGTTTGCTTCCATGTCTGCGTCAAGGACCTCACGGACTGCCGGATCCATCACAGTCGCACATGCCTGCTGTCCGTTCTCCCAAAGGTACGGAAGAGAAAATACGGACCACATATCGTTAAAGGTAGAAAGGTCAGTGGCGGCACACTCTGTCATTTCAATCGTTCCCATTGCCATACCCTCCAGAGTAGCGGCCTTGTCGCCGAGCTGGGAGGACGGGTAGAATTCCATCTTCATACGGCCTTCCGAACACTCCTCGATAAGCTCTGCAAGTCTGTTTGCACCATCCGCCTGCGTACCTGTTGACGGGTATGTCACGGAATACTTCACAACGGTCTCTGCGGAAGCTGTCATTGAAGCTGCGCCAAGCGCCATTCCTGCCACCAGTAACATGGACATCGTTTTCTTTTTCATTTTCGTTCTCCTTTTTCTTTTTATATTTATGGCTTTGTTCGCCACAGTTTCTAGTCAACGCTGACCCAACGCCCGGTCTTTGCACTTTCAAAAATTTTATCCAGAACCTTCATCTGGTGAAGTCCGTCTTCAAAAGTGGCATACGGGTTTGCAGATCTTTCTCCGCGGATCGCGCCATAGATGGCGGTAAAATTCTGTTTAAACGCATCTGGAAAGCCTTCTACGTGACCGCCAGGATAAGTAATGATCGGAGCTGTGTTTGGATGAGCCAATGCCTTGTCTTTCGTAAGTACACGGTTCGGCTCGTTCCGATAGCCAAGCTTCAGATCACCGATCGCTTCGCTGTCCCACTCTGCGGAAACATCGGAAGCAGCGACCTTGATAAATGTCTGGTTCTTCTTTCCCTGATATACCTGTGAAAAGACAGCGCTTCCAATGATTCCGTTTTCAAACCGCAGCATGACATAGGAAGTATCCTCCGTGTCCACCGCCACATCCGTCACCGCGCCGTCCTTTGTCACCTTTCTGACGGGAAGATTCGTCTGAAACTCGGCAAAAACCTCTTTCACTTTGCTTCCTGTCACATACTCGGCAAGGTCGATCCAATGCGATCCGATATCAGAGGTCACACGCGTACTTCCGCCGTTTTTCGACAGCATTCTCCAGTTGAAATCAGATTCCATGGAGAAGCAGTCCTGCAGGTATCCGCCGTGAACGCCGTAGATCGTTCCCAGCTCACCGTCTTTGATCATGTTGCGAAGCTGATGATTTGCCGGATAGAAACGATTGTGGAAATTCACTGCATTTACGAGACCGCTCTTTCTCGCCGCCTCCAGCATCTCCTGCGCCTCTGCCGCGTTTCTTGCCATCGGCTTTTCACAGACCACATTGATTCCATGTTCAAAAGCATACATTGCAATTTCTTTATGTGTATTATTCGGAGTGCAGATGTGAATGCAGTCCGGCCTGCACTCCTCGATCATTTCACGATAATCTGCAAATCCCCGGGGAACATCCAGCTCCTCCGCCTTGCGCTGCGCATCCATGATATCCACCAATGCCACCACATCCACGCCAGGCACCCGTTTCAGCGCTTCCACATGTGCCGCGCCGATAAAGCCTGAACCGATAACAGCCGCTTTTAATCTTTTCATGTCAATCCTTCTCCTCCCATATTTACTCCTGCAGAACCAGAGCTGCCGCGCCCATCAGCGCCGCCTCATATCCAAGAGGCGTTCTGACGATATCGATATTCTGCATGCGCTTAAATGCATTTTTCTGGACGGAAGCGCGGATAGCCGGAAGCAGCAGCTCAAGTGACGCCGCCACTCCTCCGCCGATCACGACCGCCTGCGTATTCAAAATGTTGACGCAGTAGGAAATGCCCCTTCCGAGATAGGTGCCGATCTGCTCCATGATCTCCAGCGCCTCCCGGTTGCCCGCCTTTGCCAGGGCCGCACATCCCGCACCGTCCGCCTTTTTTCCCATGTCTGCCAGTGCCTGAGCAAATTCATCTGAGCTTTCTGCCAGCCTTTTTGTTTCACGGTTCAGCGCGGTGCCTGAGCCATGGGCTTCCAGACAGCCCTCCTGTCCGCAGGGGCAGTGAGCAGGATGAGCATATTCCACCTTCAGGTGCCCCAGCTCTCCGGCGAAGCCATGTCCGCCGCGAACCAGCCTTGCATTTTCTACCACCGCTCCGCCGACTCCGGTGCTCACGGTCATCCAGATAAAATCAGAATACCTGCTTCCAAGTCCAAATCTTAATTCACCTATCGCACAGGCATTGACATCATTCTCACAGCAGATTTTTTTGATTCCTAACCTTTCGGATAAATATTCTGCTACGTGGATATTCTCCCAGTTTGCATACGGCGCATAGATCAGAACGCCGTTTTCATTGTCGACAATACCGGGAAGCGATACGCCAAGGCCTGCCAGCTCATCGCCTGTCACCCCGGCCTTCTCCATCTGTCTCTTCATCGCCCCGGCACAGCGCTCCAAATGAGCCTCATAGCTGGAAACCAGAGACGGAAAGTTTTCCTGTGCCAGGATCTCCCCCTTTTCATTCAGGACTGCTGCGATGGTTTTTGTTCCTCCAATGTCCAATGCTGCGATATACATATCTTCATCCTCCGAAAAGTTATTTAAGCTACTTCGTTGACCGCACGGATCTTCTGAGAGATCGCGTGTCCAAGAATCATATGAATGTCCTCTACCACACCATAATTTTCGGACGGAATAATCATTGCGAAATCAGACATTCCGATAATCCTGCCGCCCTTATCCGCTACTACGCAGGCGGTCTTTGCTCCAATCGAATTCGCATACCTGTGAGCCTCTAC
Organism: Lachnospiraceae bacterium; assembly: GCA_030524705.1. GTDB lineage: Bacteria > Bacillota > Clostridia > Lachnospirales > Lachnospiraceae > Choladousia. The sequence continues at coordinate 11,362 of JAUNGD010000040.1, forward strand.
GAGGTTTGGCGAGCTGCCGGAAACAGAGAAGGTCAATACCAGATCGTCCGGCTCAAGAAGGTTTTTCATCTGCTCGCTGAATGTGGTATCATAGCCAAAGTCATTTCCAAGGGCGCTGAAAACTGCCGTATTGTCTACCAGAGAAACAATTTTCAGGCGCTTGGAGCCTTCTGTATTGATTCCCTTTCCAAAATCACATACCCAGTGGGATGCTGCCGCGGCGCTTCCCCCGTTTCCAAGGACAAACAGACGCTTTCCTTTTTCTCTGGTCTCCTCGATCAGATCAAACAGCTTCTGGATATCGTCTCGTTTTACACCGTCAAGCGTGGTTTTTAACATATCAGTATAATTATCAAAAAACATAATTCCCGTCTCCTTTTTATGAATTGATTACTCTTCTACATATTCTCCTGAATTGTCCTCAAGCACGTCGTAGCCTGCACGCATATACAGATCGAGCTGCGGCGGCGTCGCGATGCCAAGCGTTACGAAATCCTCTGTATTCTCAGCAGGATTGCGCGTTCCATGAGCCACACCTGGAGGCGCAAAAACGATGTCTCCTGCTTCCACCGGAATCCATTTGTCGTAGAGATAGCACTCTCCCTTGCCGCTGTGAATGATAAGGATCTCCTCTGAGATCGGATGTACATGCGGGGCAAACTCCTTGCCCGGCTTGTGGAAGCCCACTGCGATATTAGCGCCGCGGCATCCCATCTTTGGATTCAGCGCGAAGTGTACGTCATGGCCATTTGGCATTGTCCACACTTCTCCGCCGCTGATACTGAATTTTCCACCGTATTTCATTACATGCTCTTTATTTGTCATCTTTTTTCTCCTTTTTTATGAAATCAAAAGTAAATCTTTTTATACTATGATAACCACTACATAGACTCGAGAAAATGCTTCTCATTTTCCCTCGTTAAGCTATGGCTGCTGTCGCAGCTACGCAGCTTTTACCGTGTAAAACCTGCTGGAAGTCCCTGCAGAACTTCCCATAGCTTACATTACCGGAACCGGATCACCGGCTTAATCGCCGCGCCCGACATCATGTCGTCAAACGCCTGAAGCGCATCCTTATAATCGTAAACAGTAATCAGTTTCTTCAGATCATCCTGCAGCTTTACAAGCACATCCACCGCCGCTGATCTTCCGTTTGTTTTCAGATGCGGGTACGGACCCTTGGAACCAACGATCTTCAGTTCCTTCCGCATGATCGGAAGCAGCTCTACCTGGTCTGCAAATCCGTTGTAAACGCTGCCTACCACAAGACGTCCACCCGGACGGACTACCTGGAACGCATTCTGGAGAACCGCATTTACACCGGTCAGCTCAACGATCACATCTGCGCCGTCGGATCCGACCATCTCAAAGATCTGCTCCTTCCAGTCTGCCTCACTGCTGTTTACTGCGTCGATAAATCCAAGCTCCCGCACCTTGTCGATACGCGCTTTGTTGTTGTCCACGCCAACCACCGTATCAACACCCATGCTCTTTATGATACGGGCCGCGATCAGGCCCATCGGCCCCATACCAAACACCACCACAGTCTCACCGTGCTTTACGTCTGCCCGGCGCGCCACATGGTATGCGCAGTTTGTCGGCTCGAGGATCGTTGCGGTTATATCGTCAATAGAATCGGGAATCGGACTGATGAAGCTGTACTCATCCGTATTCAAAACCAGCGTCTCCTCTGAAAATCCACCCGGAAGAAGCGCGTCGTTCATACTCCTGCAGTAGTTTGGAAGGCCGTTGCGGCAGTTCCAGCAATGTCCGCAAGTCTTAGAAAGCTCACTCGCCACACGCATTCCGTTCGTAATACCGTTTGCCCCTGCCCCGGCGTCAACTACAACGCCTGAGAATTCATGTCCGAAATACCGTTCTGTCTCCAGGGATCTTTTCCCTTTGAAAAGTGCAATATCACTGCCGCAGATACTGCATGCCGTTACATCGATCTTTACTGTTCCGGGTTCAAGAGCCGTGATGCCCGGAGCATTGTCCTGCAGCTCTAATTTCCCATAATCCACTAATGCTACCTTTCTCATAACCCAATCTCTCCTTATTATCCAAAAATTTCGCGTGCCACTTTGATGCCATTGCCCATATGCTCTACAGACTCTTCAAATGTGTCATACCAGAGCTTCCACGGATACAGACCAAATACCTCGAAGGAGCAGTAGCCCTGGAAACCTACTTCCCGAAGGGCCTGAGCAACCGACGCGAAATCGAAATGTCCGTCTCCCGGAGCCTGTCTGTTGGAGTCCGCAAGATGAAGATTTGCAAGTGTATGGCCGTACCTGCGGATGGTCTCTGCCGGATCCTTTTCCTCAATATTCAGATGATATGTATCCGCCATGGTGCGGACATTCGGAAGGTCTACCAGCTTTGTAAAGTTCACCGCCTCCTCCAGGGTGTTCATGAAGTTTGTCTCATAGCGGTTGATCGCTTCGATTGCGAAGGTCACGCCCTTTGGCTGTGCATACAGAGCAGCCTCCCGGATCACCTCAGCCATACATTTCACGCCGGCCTTCCTGTCCCAATCCGGCTCAAAGCTCCTCGTCTTTCCGCCGCTGCCCAGAATGATCGTCGGGCACTCCATATCGCAGGCTACGTCTACTACTTTCTTTAAATAGTCCGCTGATTTTTTCATCATCTCCGGATCTGTGCTTAAAAGGCGAATCGTTCCATCAAAAATATAGTGAAGTGCACTGCAGACGATCCCTGCGTCCTTGATCCAGCCAAGCACCTCTGCCCGGCGTTCTTTTGTGGAATCCACCGGCAGGTGAAGTGCTGCCGTAATCTCAACTGCGTCATACCCCAGTGCTGCGGAGGTATCAATGATTTTCTTAAGATCAGCCATACCAAAGGCTGCTGTACAAGCGCTCAGCTTCATATTTTTTCTCCTTTTCATTTAGTTCATGCTTCTATGCCACACTGTATCCGAGGATCGTCGGCACGTATGTAACAAAGAATGGAATATATGTAATCAGTAAAAGTCCGATGATCTCTGCAACCAGGTAAGGCATGATGCCCTTAAATCCGTCTTCTACAGATATCCCTCCGATCCGGCTTCCGATAAAGCTGCAGTACCCCAGCGGCGGCGTGATATTTCCGATCGTAAGGTTCAGCGCCATGACTACGCCGAAGTGGATCGTGCTGATGCCAAGCTGGACTGCCACCGGCGTGAGGATCGGTGCAAGGATAATGACAGAAGCGCCTCCATCCATGAACATGCCCATGATCAGCAGCAGGATGTTTACCAGGAGCAGGAATACATACTTGTTATGCGTAAGCGAAAGGATCGCGTTGTTTACGATAACCGGCATCTGCAGCGCCGTCAGGCCGTAGCTGAATACCTTTGCACACGCGATGATCAAAAGCAGCGGGGCCGCGCTGTTCACGGTGGACAGAAGAATGGTCCAGATATCCTTTACCTTCAGCGTGCGGCTGATGAAGAGGCTGGCCAGAAGGCTGTACGCAACTGCTACCGCCCCGGCTTCTGTGGGTGTGCAGATGCCGCCCATGATGCCGCCGACAATGATCACCGGCATGCCCAGCGGGATGATCCCGTCGATGATCGTCTTTTTGACTTCGCCCTTTTCCAGCTTCTCCGTCCGGCGCGGGAAGTGGTACTTACGGTCACGCAGCAGGACCACGATGCAGAGGATCAGGCCGATCATGATGCCCGGGATCAGGCCGCCCATGAACATCGCCCCGACGGAAGCGCCGACTGCCGTGGCGAATACCACCATGATGATGCTTGGCGGGATGATCGGGCCGCAGGTGGAAGCACCAGCGATGATGCCGACTGCCTCCTTTACCGGATACCCGGCGTCCGTCATGGCCGGGATCAGGATACCGCCCATACAGGAGGTACTTGCCTGTGCGGAGCCTGTGATGCCGCCGAAAAACATACTTGCAACGATACCGGAAAGGCCCAGGCTGGCAGGCAGCCGTCCGATCAGCAGCATCGCGAAATTGATCAGCTTCTCCGTGATCTTGCCCCGGTTCATGATCTCGCCCGCCAGCATAAAGAACGGGATCGCCAGCAGCGGCAGGCTTCCAATGCCATTAAAGATCGACTGCGGGATCACCAGGGTGGCTACCGGCGTGCCTGTGGACATGGACAGCGCCACCAGACTGAGCATCCCCGTGAACATCAGGCTGATGTAGATCGGGATCCCGACGATAATAAATACAAATGTTAAGATGACTAAAATTGCGATTATTTTTCCCATGCTGTTCCTCCCTACTCTTCCGCGGCCGCATCCGTGAGCACCCTGGCCTTTGCTACCTTCAGATACTCATACACACACAGCGCAAATCCCATCGGTATCGACATATACATATACATTCTTGGGATCCGAAGCACCGTGGTCTTCATCGTCCCCGCCATTGTGAACTGGTAAGAGATCACCAGCATGAATACCAGCAGCGCGATGGTCAGTACCATGATCGCCCCTCTCATCGCCACCCGGACACCCCGGGATTTCTGCTTTGCAATAAAAGAAGTGAACTCCGCGTGTCCGTTGTAGCGGACCGCCCTGGCGCTTCCGAACATCCCCACCGCAACCAGCAGTGCCTGATTCACCTCATCCGCCCATAGAAACCCAGTGTGCAATACGTAACGTCCGAATACCGACGCCACTGCGATACAGACAATCGCCGCCAGACACGTACCTGAGACCAGGTCCTCGATCCAGGCAATCACCGTATCAATTTTTTTCCATATACCTTTCATGTTTTCCCTCCTGTCTTTTTTCTTACCGTAAGCGATTCCTTTTTTAAGCACTTTGACTGTCAAACTCTTAAAACTTATCTCTTGCCTTATTATAGTCTCGTCATATATAATAAATCCAATATATTAAATTTAGCTTTTATTAGTCAAAATCTATCAAAGAAGCGGAGGTATTTTTATGACATTGGCCCAGCTTTCTTACTTTGAAAAACTGGCGGAGACCGCCAACATGGGGCGAGCCGCAGCTGCCCTTCATATTTCACAGCCCAGTCTCAGCATTGCTATCTCAAAGCTGGAGACGGAACTGAATCTGCTGCTGTTCAACCGTGTCGGACATAAATTACTGCTGACCTCTGACGGCCAGCAGCTCCTTGTCCACGCGAAAAAAATTCTGAGGGAGGTTCAGGAAACCCAGCTCCATATGCAGTCCCTGTCCGCGGAGCGCGAAACACAGATCCGGATCGGCTGCATAGCTCCGGTACTCTATGATTATCTTCCCGGCATCATGCATGATTTCCTGTCGATACCGAAAAACAGCGAGCTGAAAATTGACTTCACGATAGACAATACAAACAAGCTGATTCCCATGCTGAAGGACGGCTATTTTGACTTTCTGATCTGCTCTCAGTCAGAGGATTCCGACCTGTACCAAACCCTCTTTATCTCAGAACCACTATTGCTTCTCTGCCCGCCGGACGCGCCCGTTCCACAGACCTGGGACGAAATTCTCGCTCAGGATCTGATCGGCTTTCAGCAACGCGCGTCGGCTCACCATGAAATTCATATCATGCTGATACGGCAGGGAATACAGCCGGTATACCGTTACCGCGCCCCGGATGAGGAGGGAATCGCCGCCCTTGTCTCGCACGGGTTGGGCTATGGCCTTGTTCCCAACGTCGCCATGCTGAAAAACTACGATCTTCAGGCCGTCCCTCTACCAGAACCGAACGATACCTTTGTCCGAAACATTTATATAACACAGCTAATTAACCGGCCGCTGGTCGGCGCGTCCAAGCGATTTGTGGAATATCTGAAAAACGCGTTATCCAAAAAACCAAATGTTTCATAATCTACCTATAACCAGCCGGATCATGTGTTTGAAAAATAACACAATGGAATTATGTCAGAAAAAAACAAGAGCCTATCTGATTGCCCGTCAAATGTATGAAAACGGACTGATTGATATTATCGGAAGAGGTGCAGCAAAGAAATATAAATTGAAATGATTCGCTCCGGAGTCAGCTCTGAATGATTTTTGCTTCCGATGCGGGGAAAATACCATTAAGTATGCATGGGTAACCAAAAAGAGTATCACCAAAGTCCTCCTCTCGGTCTGGTGATACTCTTTAAATTTGCTTTTTATAATTACATCTGCGGAACCACCCGGTAATTCAGTTCTTTCATCGTTTTCAGAAGCTGCTCTTCCTGCTCTGGCGTAAGATTCTCCATCGGACGTCTCATCTTGGTCGTCGCAATGACTCCCTCCGCTTTCAGGATCACTTTGTAAGCCGCAATATTATTGATTGCACACATCGTTGCGTTCAGAATGTTTGTACGGCGCTGAAGCTTTGTCGCAAGCTTCATGTCTTCCTTCTGAAGTGCATCCCAGACTGCCGCATAATGCTCTGGGATACACATGGCATTGCCGGAAACCACACCGTCTCCGCCTACTGCCACCACCGCTTCAAACAGGTGATCCGGGCCAACCAGTACGCTGAACTCACCATTCTTTACGGTCATAAGCTGCTGGAGCCTGGTCATATCCGGGAAGCTGTATTTTGCGCCGACTACATTCGGGCATTCCTTTGCAACTGCCTCGCAGACAGAAACGGAAAGGTCGTTAACAGCATTCTGCGGAATACCGTAAAGATAAACCGGGAAATCCTCCGGGAGCGCTTTTGCGATTGTCGTATAATACTCTGCAATGCCTCTGTCGCTGATCTGATAAAATGCCGGGGTAACAATGCCCACGCCGTCAGCGCCGATCTGTACGGCATGTTTCGCAAGCTCCAGAGTATCCGCCAGATTCCATGCTCCCACATGGACAAATACAGGAACGCGGCCGGCCGCATGCCTTACGACAGTCTCAGCTGCAAGCTTTCTCTCCTCTACCGTCAGATACATCATCTCTCCGGTCGTTCCGCAGGGATAGAGGCACTGTAATCCCCCGTCAATGCAATGATCCGTCAGTTTCTTTAAAGATTCAACGTCAATTTTATCATCTTCTGTCAGTGGTGTAATAATAGGTACAACTGTTCCAAATAATTTTTTCATGTTTTTTCTCCTTCATTGCTGTTCTTTTATTTACAACATCTTTTCATTCCGTTACTGCAAACGTTTTAAATACCCGCAGCTGTCGCGGATCACGATCTCATACGGCAAAACAGTACGTATATCCTCTATGGATTCCTTCTTTATCTTAGCCAGCAGCTTCCGAAACGCCACCTCTCCCATCTGACGCTTCGGCTGTCTGACCGTAGTCAGAGCGGGCTCAAAAAATGAGGCAATATCAATATCATCAAAGCCCACGACAGCACAATCCTCCGGTACGGATAATCCATTGTCCTTCAATGCTTTGATCGCTCCGATCGCCATGGTATCACCAGCTGCAAATACAGCAGAAAACTTCTTCTTTTTTCGGATCAGGATTTCCATCTGCTCATATCCGCCTCTGATGGATGCCTCTCCCTTTCGAATCAGCTCTTCGTCCACGGAAATCCCGTTTCCCTCCAGCGCAGCTATGTAACCCTTAAGCCGTTCCTGATAAAGCGGCAGCGCCTCCGAGCTTGTGATATGTGCAATCTCTTTGTGCCCGATACTGATCAAATGGCTCATCATCTTTCTGGCTGCCGTCGCATTGTCGATGGTAATATTCGGAACATTTTCTTTGTCGATTCCCTGCACTACCATGACAACCGGATAGTCCCCGGTGACGATCTCCAGCAGCTTTTCCGCCATGCTCGCGGATATCGAAATAATACCGTCCACCTGATGCCGCTGAATCGCTTCCACGTAGTACTTCTCCAGAGAAGGCTGTCCCTTCAGATCTGCGATCAATACCTGATAACCATTTGCTTCTGCCTCGGCCTCTATCCCACGGATAATTTCATGGTAAAAAGCATTCTCAATATCCGGCACAATTACAATGATCATGTTCGTCTGCTGTGTGCGGAGCTGCCGTGCCAGCGCGTTTGGCTGATAATTCATCTCTTCGATGACCTTCATAACGCGCTCTCTCGTTTCGCGCTTTACGATCTCCGGGGTCTTCATAATTCTGGAAACAGTCGCCACCGATACTCCCGCCGCCTTTGCAACGTCATAAATCGTAACATCAGCCATTTTATGTCCCTCCATTTTTCAATACATGCATTAAATGTTAAAACCGAAAACTCCAAAAGTCAAGAAACATATTACTCAAAACCCAGGGCATATGGCACTGCGGTACAAAATTATTTATTTAAAACATCCTTTAATACTGCCATTGCTTTTTCATGTGCCTCGTTCCAGTCTTCTGGAATATCAGCCTCTACCGTTATCGTTCCCTGATAGCCTGATTTTCTGACGGCGTTCAGAAAGTCCGTATAATCATAGTCATCCTCCGTGTCCGGGAACGGACGCTCCGGCCATGACAGCGGATAATCCACATGGATATGGTGAATATAATCTGCATAAGTAACAATGTCTTCCAATGTCTCCTTCGCCCATACCATATGGCGCAGATCCGCCATAGCAAACACATTCGGCATGCCGATTTCCTTGATCACGCGTACCGCCTCAGGCAGCGTATTGATATAGTTGGAATACTTCGGGCCAAGGGGCTCCAGAATCACTTCCAGATGATTTTTTTCTGCTATTTCGGCAAACATGCGCATAAAGTCAATAAAACGGCTTTCTTTGCTGATGCTGGTTTCATCCGTAAGCAGACGCGCCTTCCCATTTCCTATAATGATACATTTCATACCAATCATGTTTGCTCTGCGGCATGCATGTTCCAGATAATTTTTATATTCATCCATGGAAAACCTGTCCGTAAAAAACCACGGATCAGCGATCGGCAGCGCCCTTGCCCCGGTCAATACCGGAAATCCTGTTTTCCGGATCTTATCGCACAAAATCTGAAATTCCTCCTCCGGCAGCGCTTCAATTTCCGGCACATCCAGTTCCGCGAAATCAAAGCCCGCCGCCTGGATCTTCTCATAATCTGCAATCCGTCCAAATCCGCCCAATTTCATTTTCTGTCTCCTCCTTCCTGTGATTTACCGGACACCTTTTGCATTCATCTCATCGAGGATTTTCGCTGTGTCCAGCATTTCCTTTAGCGACGCTCTCGGGGTTGTTCCTGTCATCCAGTCATTCAGGGTCGTCCTCGTATATTCCGCATAATAAACATCGCTGTCTGTATTCAGCGGAACCATCACCGGCTCTCTGCCGTACTCCCTCAGCTCCAGCCGGTTTTCCGCAAGAATATAATAGCCGTTTTCTGTCACAATAGTCCACCGGTTCTCGCGTTTCTGTTCCTCAGACATCGGGTAGGCATAGCCGCTCTCCAGAAGCAGGGAAGCCCCATTCGGAATTTCCAGAAGAGAGGTGGCATACGTTTCAATGTCATATTCCGACGCATATTTGTAGCTGGATGCCAAAACCTCTGCGGTGGTGCAGTCTGTCAGATACATCGCCATGTCAATAAAATGCACACCCAGATTTGTCATGCATCCTCCGCCCGCGGTCTTTTTGGAAAGCATCCATTTCGAGGTCGCCAGATATCTGGAAGGCGGCCCTGCAATAAAGCGGTATGACATATGTGTAATTGGCGCCTTCAGATATTTATGCTTCAAATCATTTACGGTGTCGCTGTATCTCCAGACAAACGGGATAGAGCAAAAACCTTTTTTCTGCTCACACAGATCATAAAGCGTTTCCACCTCACCTGCATTCAGGCCCGCAGGTTTTTCCATGGAACATGCAACGCCCTGATTCAGCAGGTACTCCGCCACCTCCTTCATACGGTAATGCGGAGCAAATGCAAATACAAAATCCGGCTTTGTCTCCATAATCATCTGCTTATAATCCCGGTAGACCGGACATCCGTAGCTCTTCGCAAACTCCGCCGCAATTTTTAAATCATCATCGCTGATTCCCACCACGGAATTTTTCGGAAGCCCCGGAAGATAGAGAGGCAGATGCCAGTGGCTTACGCCCAATAAAGCAATTTTCATTGTATCCATCTCCTGATTCAGATATTTTCAGTTCTTTTTTACGGCAGGATCGTTTTCAGATATTCGATACTCTTCTTCATGCCGACCGACGCGTCTGGAATATCATCTGGATGCCATCTTCTTTCATATTCCAGCGAAAGCCATCCGTCATATCCCCGGGCTTTTACCATTTTCAGGATCTCAGGCCACTCAACGACCCCTTCTCCCACGATTTTTGTAATCACGTTTCTGTCCGATTCCTTTGGATGAGAAACCTCTCCTGAAACAAAGGATTTTCCTTCGATGAATACCAGATCCTTTACGTGCATGTAGGCCACGTACTGCTGCTGAATCGAAACAGCCTCCTGATATCCTTCATTTTCCGTGAATGTCAGATTTGCCTGATCATAAAGGATCCGTACCGCGGGATGGTCGATATCCCTGATCAATGCCGCGCTGTCCTTTGCCGATACTGACATCGTATTAAAATGATTTTCAATGACCAGGGTCACATTTTTCTTTAATGCCAGATCTCCAAGATAACGCATGGACCGTATCAGATTATTTCTCCTTTCTTCGAGATTTTCCGTATCTCCCGCGGCAAGATTACCGCCATAGATGCGGATAAAATGAGCGCCCAGGTATTCACAGTAGTCAATCACCCTGCTGATTCCTTCTATCTCCTTTTGGCGAAGCGTTTCATCCAGAGAATTAAAGTAAGAATTGTACGGCGTCAGGCAGGAAATCTCAATATTATTTTCCTGCGCACATTTCTTTATCTCCTTCAGGATCGCTTCATCACAGTCGCAGGGAATGCCAGAAATATACCCATCCTGTACTACGATCTCCGCCCCGTCTGCGCCAATCTCATGAAAAAGCTTAATCGCTTCGCATACCGTATATTCCGGCGTACCCATTGTATGCCCGGCAATTTTCATGTCTTCTCCTCCTCCTGAACTAACCCATGCTCGGAAGCCCTGCGGCTCTTAAGATCCGGTCTAAAAGTTCATGTGTTTTAAATGCGTCAGCCGCGTTCGTAAGCGGCGTTTTATCCTCCTTGACGCAGTCGATAAAGTGACGGATCGCATAGCTGAATCCGAGCTTATCCTCAGAGCGCGCCCAGCCCATAGCCAAAGGCGTCATAGCCGTCTTGTGCTGTTCCTGGGCATCTGTAACGGTGACGCTGTCCGGCATCTTGATAAATACGGAGCGGTTGCCTCCATGTATCTCAATCGTCTCCTCCCACTGACCGGAGCTTCTGTCTGCAATCAGCATCCCCGATGCGCCGTTTTCAAAAAGCAGCTGAGCCGTAGTAAATGTCTCGTAGTCTGGATCTGTAAATTTTGAAATAGCGTGTACATCCTTTACCTCGCCGCCGTAATATCTCATCAGATCTACCATATGGATCGCATTTTCCAAAGTCGCATGATACTCTGTCGCCGGGCGGTTTTTCTGAGCAATGATAACATCCGGCATGATATTCGTATATACTTCTTTCGCTTTCTGGCACACCGGAGCGTATCTCCGGTTGAATCCGATCATCAGCTTGCGGCCTGTCTGTTCAGAAAGCTCTACCATACGGTCCGCATCCTTCAAGGTAGTCGCCATAGGCTTTTCGCTGTATACGTCAAGCCCTTCCTTCAGTAAAAACTCGATCTGCTGAGCGTGGCACGCCTTCGGGGTAAGCACAAAGGCTGCGTCAAGATCCAGCTTCACCAGCTCCTCCAGAGAGGCTACCGCCTTTTCTGCTCCGCACATTCTCTGGGCTTTCCTTGCACTCTCGATATGATTCGCCATAATGCCTGCAATCTCCACATCCTCAAATCTGGGAAGCACCGGAAGAAAGTTATTGCTCGCAACATATCCCACTCCAATGATTCCAACACGTACTTTCTCTTTACTCATATTTTTCATCTCTTTCTTCTATATTTTAATGAAAATCCAACGCCTGTTTCATATTAATCAATAGTTCTCCCGGGTTGCCATAAGCAATTCATACAGCGCTTTCTGAGAATCGCTTGCGGATGCCAGGAAATCATCTACCACCGGCTGAACCGCTTCAATAAACGGTGTCTTATCAACCTCCACGATCTCAACGCCCTGCTCTTCCATGGCTTTCAGACCTGCCTCTGTAGCTTCCGGCCAGATCTTATTGTTCCATTCATCTGTGAATTTCTCACCGGCTTCGATCAGCGCAGCCTGATCCTCCTCGGAAAGTGTATTGAACCACATCGTACTTACGAATACCGGATCCGGAATCGTGAAATGCTCCGTGAGGGAGAAATATTTCGCAAGCTCCTGCCATCCGTTTGCAACGATAACAGACGGAGTATGGTCAAGTCCGTCAATCGTCCCCTGCTGGAGACCTGTATAAATCTCACTCGATGCAAGCGGTGTAGCAATCGCGCCCATAGCCGTCGTAGCATCGGCAAGAACCGGATCCTGCATACAGCGAAGCTTCAGGCCGGAAAGGTCTTCCGGGGTATTCACAGTCCTGCTGTCGTTGAGGATAGAGCGGCTTCCGATATCTGTCCATGCAATGATCTTCAATCCATTAGCCTCCATATCTGCGTCAAGCATCTCCCGGACTGCCGGATCCATCACGGTGGCGCAGGCCTGCTGTCCATTCTCCCAAAGATAAGGAAGAGAGAATACAGACCACATATCATTGAAAGCAGAAAGGTCAGTAGCTGCACACTCTGTCATCTCAATCGTTCCCATTGCCATACCCTCCAGAGTAGCGGCCTTGTCGCCAAGCTGGGAGGACGGATAAAATTCCATCTTCATACGTCCCTCAGAACACTCTTCGATGAGTTCTCCAAGCCTGTTTGCTCCATCCGCCTGCGTACCCGTTGACGGATACGTTACAGAATACTTCACAACTGTTTCTGCAGAGGCTGTCATTGCAGCTGTACTAAGTGCCATACTTGTCATAAGTAACACGGAAATCATTCTTTTTTTCATCTTCATTCTCCTTTTCTATTATTTTATGTAAAATATTTTTCTTACCTTTGAGCTAGCTGAAACGAATCACCGGTTTGATTGCCGCGCCTGACATCATATCCTCAAATGCCCGGTGAGCATCTCTGTAATCATAAACTGTAATCAGTTTTTTCAGATCATCCTGCAGCTTCACAAGCACATCCAGCGCCGCAGAGGCGCCGTCTGTTTTCAGATGCGGGTATGGCCCCTTTGCGCCAACGATCGTCAGCTCCTTGCGCATGATCGGAAGAAGCTCTACCTGGTCTGCAAAGCCGTGGTAAACACTGCCCACCACGAAACGCCCGCCGGAACGAATGATCCGAAAAGCGCTCTGAAGAACCGCATTTACGCCGGTCAGTTCAATAATCACATCCGCCCCCTTACTCCCGATCATCTCAAAGACCTGATTCTCCCAGTTTGCTTCGCTGCTGTCTACCACATCGACAAAGCCAAGCTCACGGACTTTTTCTACACGGGCCTTATTGTTATCCACGCCAATCACTGTATCGACGCCCATACTCTTTATGATACGCGCCGCAATCAATCCCATGGGCCCCATGCCAAAGACCACCACAGTCTCGCCATGCTTTACGTTTGCCCGGCGGGCCACATGGTATGCGCAGTTCGTCGGCTCAAGGATTGCAGCCGTTATATCATCAATGGAATTCGGAATCGGACTGATGAAGCTGTATTCATCCGTGTTCAGAACCAGTGTTTCCTCTGAAAATCCTCCCGGCAGAAGCGCATCATTCATGCTCCTGCAGTAATTCGGAAGGCCGTTGCGGCAATTCCAGCAGTGGCCGCAGGTCCTGGAAAGCTCGCTCGCCACACGCATTCCGTTCGCAATACCGTTCGCTCCTGCCCCGGCATCAACCACCACGCCGGAGAATTCATGTCCAAAGTACCGTTCCTCCTCCAGAGATCTCTTTCCTTTAAAAAGTGCAATATCACTGCCGCAGATACTGCATGCTGTTACGCGAATCTTCACGGTCCCGGGTTCAAGAGCCGTGATGCCCGGAGCATCTTCCTGCAGCTCCAGCCTTCCATAATCGACTAATGCTACTTTTCTCATAAATCCTTCCTTTCTTTTATTGCTGCGTACTGCTTTGACGGATACCTTTCTTTATGCGATCTCCAGGTCAGCAAAGCTGCCTGTTGTTCGCCGTACTAAGCCACGCTGTATCCGAGGATCGTCGGCACGTATGTAACAAAGAATGGAATATATGTAATCAGTAAAAGTCCGATGATCTCTGCAACCAGGTAAGGCATGATGCCCTTAAATCCGTCTTCTACAGATATCCCTCCGATCCGGCTTCCGATAAAGCTGCAGTACCCCAGCGGCGGCGTGATATTTCCGATCGTAAGGTTCAGCGCCATGACTACGCCGAAGTGGATCGTGCTGATGCCAAGCTGGACTGCCACCGGCGTGAGGATCGGTGCAAGGATAATGACAGAAGCGCCTCCATCCATGAACATGCCCATGATCAGCAGCAGGATGTTTACCAGGAGCAGGAATACATACTTGTTATGCGTAAGCGAAAGGATCGCGTTGTTTACGATAACCGGCATCTGCAGCGCCGTCAGGCCGTAGCTGAATACCTTTGCACACGCGATGATCAAAAGCAGCGGGGCCGCGCTGTTCACGGTGGACAGAAGAATGGTCCAGATATCCTTTACCTTCAGCGTGCGGCTGATGAAGAGGCTGGCCAGAAGGCTGTACGCAACTGCTACCGCCCCGGCTTCTGTGGGTGTGCAGATGCCGCCCATGATGCCGCCGACAATGATCACCGGCATGCCCAGCGGGATGATCCCGTCGATGATCGTCTTTTTGACTTCGCCCTTTTCCAGCTTCTCCGTCCGGCGCGGGAAGTGGTACTTACGGTCACGCAGCAGGACCACGATGCAGAGGATCAGGCCGATCATGATGCCCGGGATCAGGCCGCCCATGAACATCGCCCCGACGGAAGCGCCGACTGCCGTGGCGAATACCACCATGATGATGCTTGGCGGGATGATCGGGCCGCAGGTGGAAGCACCAGCGATGATGCCGACTGCCTCCTTTACCGGATACCCGGCGTCCGTCATGGCCGGGATCAGGATACCGCCCATACAGGAGGTACTTGCCTGTGCGGAGCCTGTGATGCCGCCGAAAAACATACTTGCAACGATACCGGAAAGGCCCAGGCTGGCAGGCAGCCGTCCGATCAGCAGCATCGCGAAATTGATCAGCTTCTCCGTGATCTTGCCCCGGTTCATGATCTCGCCCGCCAGCATAAAGAACGGGATCGCCAGCAGCGGCAGGCTTCCAATGCCATTAAAAATCGACTGCGGGATTACCAGGGTGGCCACCGGCGTGCCTGTGGACATGGACAGCGCCACCAGGCTAAGCATCCCCGTGAACATCAGGCTGATGTAAATCGGAATCCCGATGATAATCAATACAAATGTTAAGATGACTAAAGCTGCGATTATTTTTCCCATACTGTTCCCCCCTACTCTTCCGCGGCCGTATCCGTGAGCACCCGGGCCTTTGCCACCTTCAGATACTCATACACACACAGCGCAAATCCCATCGGTATTGACATATACATATACATTCTTGGGATCCGAAGTACCGTGGTCTTCATCGTCCCCGCCATTGTGAACTGATAAGAGATCACCAGCATGAATACCAGCAGCGCGATGGTCAGTACCATGATCGCCCCTCTCATCGCCACCCGGACACCCCGGGATTTCTGCTTTGCAATAAAAGAAGTGAACTCCGCGTGTCCGTTGTAGCGGACCGCCCTGGCGCTTCCGAACATCCCCACTGCGACCAGCAGTGCCTGGTTCACCTCATCCGCCCATAGAAACCCGGTGTGCAATACATACCGTGCAAATACAGATGCAACTGCGATACAGACAATCGCCGCCAGACACGTACCCGAGACCAGATCCTCAATCCAGGCAATCACCGTATCAATTGTTTTCCATATGCCTTTCATTTCCTTCCTCCTGCCTTTCTCGTTTTTTGTAACCGATTACATTTTGTGATTACATTATATTTGTTTCTATTTCTGCTGTCAATGTCTGTTTTTAATAAATACTTCCTTTTATTTTTATGCATTATGTATAGGTTTTTATTTCGTTTCATATTCCTTTTCACTGCAAAAATGTAATCGGATACATTTTAAAAAACCAAAGAACGCAAAAAATCCAGGAAGAATTAACAAAAGATTCTTCCCGGATTTTATTTTACATTTTTATTCCAGATTTTCTCCGTTGCTTCGGATCACTTCCTGATACCAGTAAAAGGATTTTTTCTTCTTTCTTTCCAAAGTACCGTTTCCGTCATTATCCTTATCAACATAGATAAATCCATACCGTTTTTTCATTTCACCGGTGGTAAAGGAAATACAGTCAATGCATCCCCAGGGCGTATACCCCATCAAATCCACACCGTCCAGCACTACCGCCTTTTTCATTTCCTCGATATGAGCTTTCAGGTATGCAATGCGGTAATCGTCCTCAATCGTACCCTCGGGAGTAATTTCGTCAATCGCTCCGAATCCATTTTCTACAATAAACAGCGGCTTCTGGTAGCGCTCATACAGCAAATTCAGCGCGTAGCGCAGTCCCACCGGATCAATCTGCCATCCCCAGTCGCTCTTCTTTACGTATGGATTCGGTACGCTTCCAGGGAAGCCGTCAAGGCCATTTCCGTCCGCCACATGATCTGCCTTTACCGCGTTTGTCATATAATAGCTGAATCCGACGTAATCCACGGTTCCTTCCTTCAGAATCCTGGCATCCTGCTCCTCCATCACGATCTGGAAGCCCTTCCGCTCCCACTCCCGCAGTATATATGTCGGATATTCCCCTCTTACATGAACGTCCCCAAAAAGATAGCGGTCATGCATGGCCTCCACAGAGTACATCATGTCCTCCGGCCTGCAGGAATACGGATACAGCGGCACACAGGCCACCATGCACCCAATCTTAAATTCAGGATTGATCTCATGGCCCTTTTTTACCACAAGAGCGCTGGCCACCAGCTCATGATGCACCGTCTGGTACATACACTGCTCTGGATTTTCATCCTGATTAAAAATCACGCCGGAGCACGTATAGCCAAACAGCGGATACTGATAATTCTTCTGGTTATTAATCTCATTGAAGGTCATCCAGTACTTTACCTTATCCTTGTACCGCTCCATCACGGTGAGGGCATAACGGACAAAGAAATCAACCAGCTTCCGGTTTTTCCATCCGCCGTACTCCTTTACCAGATAATACGGCATCTCAAAGTGGGACAAAGTTACCACCGGCTCGATACCATATTTCAAAAGCTCGTCAAACAGATCATCATAAAACTGCAGGCCCGCCTCATTCGGCTGTTCCTCATCGCCCTTCGGAAAAATCCTCGTCCAGGCAATAGACGTCCGAAAGCATTTGAAGCCCATTTCTGCAAACAATTTGACATCTTCTTTATAATGATGGTAAAAATCCACCGCCTCGTGGTTCGGATAATATTGTCCGGCCTCGACGCCCTCCGTAATCCGCCGGTCCACACCGTGCGCTCCGCCGGTCAAAACGTCAACAATGCTGACACCCTTTCCGCCTTCCTGCCATGCACCTTCCACCTGATGGGCGGCTACAGCGCCGCCCCAGAGAAAATCTTTTGGCAATGATATCATCCTGTTATCCCTCCTATGCCATTCTAACAGTCATAACCGAATCGTGAATAAGCGTTTTTCCGGTATTCACCTTCAGATCCTTCACCTGGTTCATATCTGTGAGAATCACCATAACAGTCGGATCGTAGCCTTCCTTTTCGATCAGCTCCTTGTCAAATTCCACCAGCAGATCGCCCTTTTTCACATGAGCTCCCTGCTGTACGTGTGCCTTAAAGCCCTTGCCTTCCAGCTGAACAGTATCAATACCAATATGGATCAGCAGCTCCAGTCCGTTTTCACCTCTGAGTCCGACTGCATGTCCGGTAGGGAATACAGCCTCAGCCTCACCGTCAAAGGGCGCAAACACCTTTCCGTCCTCAGGAATGATTCCAACACCGTCGCCCATTGCCTTAGAGGAAAATACCGGATCCTTTACCTCTGAAATCGCAACAACATTTCCTGCTGCAGGTGCTGCAATATCCACCAGAACGTCCATACTATCCTCTTTTTTCTCTGTGATTGCAGCCGCGTCTGTTTTCTCAGCAATCACCGTCTCTCCTGCAGTCTCTTCCACAACGTTCTCTTCAAATCCTACAATGTAAGTCAGAACCATACCAAGTACAAAAGAAACCAGGATTGAAAGAAGCAGACCGATAAACTGTGTCGTATGCCCCGCTTTAAAGTAAGCCGGAAGAGTTGCAATACCCGGCATATTGTAGCCCCAGGAAACCGCATTGAAGCCGCCCGCAATCGCACCGCCGACAGCGCCTGCAATACATCCGCAAACCATCGGCTTTTTCAGACGCAGGTTGACACCGTAAATTGCCGGCTCTGTAATTCCGAAAAATCCGGTAATTGCTGCTGAAAGGGAAACTCCCTTCATATCCTTATCCTTTGTTTTGAAGAATACGCCCAGCGCTGCGCCTGCCTGTGAAAATACGGCTGAAGCCTGCAGTCCGGTAAAGGTATCATAGCCAAGATTCGCATAGTTTCCTACTGTAACCGGTGTGATTCCCCAATGTACACCGAAAATAACGAGTACCTCCCACAGACCTCCTACAATGAGACCTGCCACGATCGGGCTTAAATCATAAAGGTAATTATAAATATCTCCGATGGCGCCGCCGATGGTATTTCCAATCGGGCCAAATGCCAGCAGCGTAAGCGGTACCATAATTACAATGGTAAACATCGGAGTAAACAGGTTCCGAATAACTACCGGAAGATATTTATCAAAGAACCTCTGTACATAAGAAGCAATCCAGATTGCCAGGATGATCGGAATTACAGAAGAGGTATAGCTCAGAAGCTGAACCCTCAAGCCAAGGAAATAAACAGCTTCGCCGGCGCTTACCATATTCATATAATCCGGGCATACCAGCGCACATGCAATGACAACAGCGACAAACGTATTTACGTTAAATTTCTTAGATGCTGTTACCGCGATCAATACCGGCAGGTACGTAAATGCAGTCCAGGAAATAAAATTCAGGATCTGATATGTACCGCCTGAAGTGTCAATCGCATTTAATGCAACAAAAATCCCCAAAATACCCTGCAGAATACCGCAGGCTGCCAGTGTATACAAAAATGGTGCGAAAATACTTGAAATAATATCAATGATTCTGCTGAAAGCACCTACTTTTTTGTTTGATGCTGCAGGCTGATTTTCATCAACATGCACCAGCTCTGTCACAAACTGATACGCATCCTTTACATGATTTCCGATTACTACCTGAAACTGTCCTCCGGCAGAAACCGTTGTGATAACTCCCTGAATCTTGGAAACCTTTGCAGCATCCACAACTGATTCATCCTTCAGTATAAAACGTAAACGTGTGGCACAATGCGTTACATTGGAAATATTCTCATCTCCGCCCAATTCCTTAACCAGCTCCTGCGCTGTTTTACGATAATCAATAGCCATTCCGGTGCTACTCCCTTCTTTTGATTTCAGCGTGTGCACATTCGCTTTTTGTGATTATCATTATATCTTATTTTTTAAAAAATAATAGGCTTATGGCCTGTTTAGGAAATTATCTGAAGAGAAGAGACATGTTACAGGAAAAAAACAACTTGTTTCTTCCCCGTATTCACGGTTCCGAAAAAAAACCTTTATGTTTCCACAAAAATGAACGCAGAAACCTCTCTTTTCTGCGTCCCAAATTTTTTCTGATTCTTATTCAAAACCTGAATTTTCTAAATTTTAATATGATTCCTTGCTTCAGCAAAATACCTACACCAAACGTCTTCCCAGGGTTTCCAGCAAATATATCACTGGTACCTGCGTCGTTATACTGTATTCCCCCTTCACAAGCCGCTCCGAAACATAATACGTCAAATTGTAATCCGACATTTTTGCAAGGGTTGACGTAGCCTTATTGGTAATACTCACCAGCTTGCAGTTATGATGCTTGAATCGTTCCGCCAGCCTGATCACCTCGGGCTTTTCTCCCGACACAGAGAGAGCGATTACCACGGTATTCTCCAAATCAGCTCCTATCGGATAATAAGGATCCTCAATATGCTGGCTGAATTTTCCAAGATTTGAGAAATATCTTGCACCGTATTTTCCAAGAATTCCAGAAGTACCGATGCCGATAAAAATCAACTGCCCTGCCCGCTGTATCGCTTTTTCTGCCGCAGCAATAGCCGCCTCGTTTTCCGGATTATATACTGATTGAAAAAAATGAAGAATTTCATCCAAATCCTCAGATGGCTTCTTATCCTCTTCCTCTTTCAAATACATTTTAAATTTCACCCGAAATTCAGAATAACCGTCACAGCCTGTTTTTTTGCAAAAACGTAAAATCGTAGAGGTGGAAACGTGAACAGCCTCCGCCAGCTCCCGGATCGTCATATATTTTACTTCTGCCTTATGCTCCATAATATAATGATAAACCAGCATTTCCAGATCATTAAATGATTTCAGGATCTCATAATTAAACATAGCATTTTCTCCATTTTTCAATCAGAGGCCTGTTATTTTGCCTCTTTTCCAAATGCAATATCCGGCATGCAGACCTTCAGCCTTTCGTAAAGAATCTCCGCTTCCTTGACCATTCCATCCCCCACCAAAGCCTCTAGTTCTGTTCCATCCTTCAAAATCAGCACCAGCTTCTGAATATCAAAATTCACATTCCCGCAGCACATTTTTGTATCCACCGCTTCAATTCTCCGAAAGCTTCTGACGACCTCCTCAAGCTTTACACAATACCAGGAAAATCCTTTTTTCCAGAAAATATTTTTATCTCCCAGCCGCACCTTGCCGTACCTGGAAGAATGCTCAAATTCCTGATCCAGCAAATGATCCGTATTCTTTTGATATCGAAATTCTTTTAATTCCCTCATCACAGCTCATCCTCTTCCCCATATATCGCCGTATAGCGCGTTTAATCCTTTGTTTCCTTTCTCATTAAATAATCTGTATCTGACACATTTTCATGGCTGCAAGGGCGTTCTCGTGACTCTCAGCGGTCACTCCGGCGCAGCAGGAAGCAGCTACTGCAATCGGCACCTCAGGAAGTCTCGCCTTCAGGATCATCGCGTTCGAAATCACACAAATATCGGTGCATAAACCAATCAGTTCAATAGCTTCCACATTTTCCAGCCCCGCCACATACTCAGCCAGCTCCATGGAACCAAAGGACGGTTTGTCAATTACAGGACAGCCCTCTACAAAAACTTCCTCTGCGATTTCCCAGCCGAAGGATCCTTTCACACAATGAAGCACCGGAAGATTTTTGCCCTCCTGTGTATCCAGATAATTCTCTGTATGCGTATCCCTGGTATAAATTACAGTATTCCCCGCCGCCAAATACTCGTCAATTTTTGCTTTTACCCGGCCTTTGATCTGTACGGCCTCCTTTGTTCCCAGCGCACCGTCTATAAAATCATTCTGCATATCAATTACTGCCAAAACCTTCATTCATTTTCACCCTTCCATTTTTCTTTTATATAGATATTATCCTATCATAAATTTTTTCAAAGAACAACTTTCTATAATCTGCTTTGCTATTTTATTTTTGCCTCTTGGTTTTGACGCAGGATGAGTGTAATTCAATAATAGAAGCGGCGTTGCAAAAGGTTCTAATCAATCCTTTAATCATAATTAAAAAAAGCAAAAAAAAACGGAAAGCCCTGATCTACAGGCTTTCCGTTAACCATCGCATGAGACATCGGGGATTCGAACCCCGGACAACTTGATTAAAAGTCAAGTGCTCT
>JAUNGD010000041.1:0-23285 GCA_030524705.1 Lachnospiraceae bacterium
TTTTAATTTGCGGCTTAGCACCATTTTTTACCATTCAACTCTTAAAGTCAGGTATTATAAAAGAAAGCTCCCGCAAAGGCAAGAGCTTCCAAAAAAAACTTTGTACTTTTTTCAGTACAATCTTTACTCTTCTTTTCGTCCCAGAATTACCAGAGCGCACAGTACCAGCAGCACCCCCACCGCATTTATCGCTGTCATTTTTTCTTTGAACCAGAATACTCCGATCAGGGTGGCCACCACCGGTTCTACCGTCGCCATAATGGAAGCCCGGCTGTTGTCCACGTAGCTCAGTCCAAAGGTGTACAGAATATACGGCAATACGGTGGTGATAACGCCGTAACCGATTCCATACAGGAAGTTCCCCGGGGATTCTGTCACAAAGGAGAGAACCGGCTGCCAGTCCGCCAGAAAAAGGGTCGCTGCAAAAGCGCACGCGAAGGTATACAGCGTAATCGTAAAGGGGTGATAATTTCTCTCCAGGGCAAACCGGCTGAAGATAGAATACAGCGCATAGCCAAAGCCGCTTCCCAGTCCCGTGAGAATTCCCGCCGTACTGACGGAGGAGCTGCCTCCCAGAATTCCGGTCACACAGATGCAGCCGGCAAACGCCATCATAAGCGCCGCAATTTTCTTCGCAGACAACATCTCCTTAAATAAAAAGCGGGACATTATCATGACAAAAATAGGCGCAGTATACAGCAGAATAGCCGCCACAGAAAGGGACGCCAGAACGATCGTCCTGTTGTAGCAGTATCCAAAAAATACAATACTGCAGACTCCGGTTCCCAGAAAGCACCACAGATCCTTCCATCTGATTTTCAGAAGCTCCCTATTATATATAGAAAGAAATACTGCCATAACGACAGCCGTCACGCTCACCCGAAGCGCTAAGATCTGCATCGAGTCCAGTCCCGCTTCTGTACATTTACGCACCCAAATCCCCATGCTTCCCCACATGCAGCCGGCGGCAATGACTGACGCCGACGCCAGACGGCTGCCGGAATGCAGTTGTTCTTCTTTATCCATTTCGTCTCTTCTCCTGTCTTTTCATTACTGTCCTTTTCATTTATCCCCATACCATTTTGGGTTTTTTCCATCTCTTTCCTCTGTTTTTTTAGTATACCATATTTTCTTGTTACATAAAGCACTTTTTGATACCAGTTTCTCTTCGACTGCCGCTGTTACATCCTTGTATCTGCTTCCATTATAACGCAAGTGCTGGTATGCACATAAATTTCCTGTATCCCGGCTTTTACCTCATTGTAATTTCCAAAAAGAACTATAAAGATTGCGGCAAGCGTAATAATAGTACTACTTGCATATTGTTTGATTTTTTTGTGGGATGCTTTGATTTTGTAATTTGCTTTGTCAATATCATAAACACAACCGTGTAATATACTTTTAAGGCGTTCCCTCTCCAAAGGTGTAAAATTACCTGCGCCAGAAGACATTCTGTTTTTTAAATTTCGTTCTCTTTTGCTCAGCTGTTCTTTTTCTTTAAACGTTTTGTTTTCCTGAGCCACATTTATCAAAGTCATAGCCAGATTGTACAACAGGCAGAAGATCAAACAGACAAAAACAGGGAATGCTAGATTGCTCCAATTGAGCTCTATTATAATTAAAATGATCTGAAAAATATTTGAATTACTTAAAAACATTTTTTCCATTTCGCGCCTCCATTTTGTCATTTATTTTCTATTTACATTCTGTTTGGAATATTTTGTGTCTCTATTTTATAACTGTCCACGTTTCATGTCAAGTATTTTGTCATATTTCTTGTTTTTTATTTCTGAATAGATTGATTTCCTGTAATCTTCATGCTATACTCGCTTTATCATAACAAAATAAAAGGTTCTAAATCTATTCAAATTGTTGTATGATTCAATCCAGGGAGGAAAATAACGATGCGTGTTACAAAATATAATAGTCTGACCAATATTGATAAAAATAAGATTGACCCACGGTTAGGGAACAGAATTCGTGCGGCACGAAAAGAAATGCAGATGACAATAGGTACCCTTGCTGATAAGGTTGGCGTGTCCCAGAGCTATGTGACACGAATTGAAAGAGCAGACAGAAGATGTGATTCCATGACACTTCTCGTAAAATTTGCAGAAGTACTGAATATTCCAGTGGAAGAGCTTCTGACATTGGCCGGACAGGACATACAAAATGAACGTTCTTATCTCAGACTTGCATTTCCAAGTATTCAGACGGATGAGCAGGAAGAAGCCATTTTTTCTATTGCACAGTTAATCACAGATCCGGCGCTCTCCGGTGAGGACATTGAGCAGCTGGTAAAAAATGCCTCTGCTTACGCGGCCTACTGTAAGCATCAGTAAAACTGTCTGTATGATCCAAAAGAGCCATTATAACCAGAGCTTTTGCCCGGCTGTAATGGCCCTTGGAAAATTATCAATGTTTGTCCGCCCCGTCTGCGTTAATCTGAATGCTTCTATACACCATCTGTTCATGTGTATATCGGTGTAAACATCTCACGATAAATATGCTTTATACCTGATAAGAATATTGAAGTATATCTCCAGGAATTGCAGAAAATAACCGCACATATCCATACTATCTTATACCGCTTTTTTGCATAGTCAGATCAAACAGCTTCCACGTTCATTATTGTTGCGCCTCCATATATACGGTTTTCATTGTGCTTATCCCATTCTGACTCAGATTGTCCCGATATTTCCCGGAAACCATCCCATAGTTTGCCGACCGCTATTCCAACATTCCAACTAACACACCTGAGAATATTTTGGACGCATTTTAATAAACCTGGCCTTTCATCTCTCTTTTTCAAGTGCGTAATAAATCCTGTCGCCTCACATTCTTTTTCTGATATTCCCGGATTCGCATAACGCTGCACCTGACTGAATAAATTTTTCTTCATATCTGCTTTTTTTCTCAATGCATCACATGAATATGGCTTTTCATTTTTCAGTTCAACGCTCATAGCTGTGCATACATATGCCTGCTCTGCCGCCCACTTAGAGTAAAGGTATAGGTATAGCCTGCCTTCTTCCCTTTTCAAATATTTTGACAAATTTTTTGACAATTCTTCAATTGACTTCTGTAGACTCCTCTGGTTCAAAGATATTCTCGCCAAAGCTAAAGAGCGCAATGAAACACAAGACTTCGTTTTATTTTTTACATATGATCCCAGAGAGCTTTCTTTACAGCAATCAGCTGCAACCTCCTTCAAAAGAACTCTCGCTGCATTTAATATGCCGCTTTTTCCCGTCTCTAACCTCGCCATCATTATGGCACGATATTTTTTCAGACAACCTTCTTTTGACATAAGTCCGCCTCCTTTCAAGAAATATATTTTTACTGCCATGCTCCAATTCCTACTGTGAGAACCCATCCCCTTTACAGATCCAAACCTGTAAAGGGGGCAAGAACTCACTTGCTAATAGGAGAAACGCGAAAAACTATACTACAGTCTGTTTATTACCAACCTTCAGGTATTCTGAAGACGCCCCACCGTCACCTCAAATATTCAACTATGCTTGTCGCCAGATCCAGAATAAATTTCTGAAGTTCCGGTTTCTGGTATGCAGAGTCTTTGCAGGCCTCTGCCAGCGCCCTGATCAGTGTCTGCCTGACCTGCCGAATCACTGCATCTTCTGTGACACAGACAGCGCCCGAAATCAACGTGTCCATTTCCTCTTCGATGCATTCTGCCAGAAAGACAATCTGCTCTGCATCTTCCTGATGCAATGGATTCTTTTGGAGAATTGTCCGAATAGCGGCGACTTTATTCTGGATGGCGCTAATATCAGCCGCCATCTGATCGTCATTTTTGACTGTCTCAACATTATTGTCTTCGCATTCTCCCATAGCCCGCATAACATCTTTAATCTGAGCCATGGCTTCGTCTCCTTATTTGGTTTTTGCTGTTCAGTCACAGCTGACAAGGCTTTCCGGAAATATCTCAGGCATACTTCCATTGGTCGCTTTTTTCCGTGACTCCTTCGTAAAAGTCTTATGATCTTCTGTAAAGAGGACAAAAGCCGCTTTTACAGGAGGACACGGCATAAACTCTGACAAAAACTCATATATCTGGTCATTGTCTGTCATAAAATACAGAACTTGATCTTTTGCCCTATCATCCGCCACAATATGCATCAAGGAGATGCTCATGGCTACTATGACATCCTGAATTGCGGTATTCTCCTGACAGAATACCGGAATTCCGACATAAGATTGTCCATTTTCAGGGCTGACACAATTAATTTCAAAATAGCCCTTATTCTTCCTCAGATTCATATCCAGTTCACAGTCAACGCCCTTCTCAAGAAGAGCATTTAACAGTGCCATGAACGGCTCCTGAGTGATCGTTCCAAAATAATCGGTAATTGCAGCCTCAATCGGTATCTTTTTTATATTGGATCCACTTTTATGAATCGCTGCTGTTTCTTCCGCTATCTCCTCGTCGGAATAGCCCGCAGATGCCATCAGCATTTCAAGCGTTATCCCATTCTCCGGATTCGCTGCTGAATCAGTAAGTTTCATCAGGATACGGACAGAAGGCCGTCCCGGCAGCAACCCCGACAGACCTTTTGAAACAAAAGACCTGCTGACCTTGGCTTCCTCTGCCAGCTTACTGGCTGTCCGTGAACCCCGAAGCATTTTCAATGCACGGGAAAATTGTTTTCCATCAAAACCTTTTACTGCTCCATTCAAATTTTCTGCCATCATCGGCCTCCATTCTTCAAAGGGATACTTTCAGCCTGAGAAGAGGCGGCTCTCAGCTCACTTCACCTGCCTGCAGTCATCCAATCTCATGTGGACTCTTTGTGACGCCGCTCTCAAAATAATCCCCCTCTGCTGCCCTGATCCGGCACAACCGAAATGTATTGTATCCTACCCTGTCTGACCAAAGCAGCCGATACCGCTCAGACTCGCCTGACAGTGTGTCGCCACCCCCGTCATTTCTCATAATAGCCCACCCCTTTCTCGTATCGGGTATATGTTTCTGTCCCTACAGGATCATTCTCTCCCTAATATCATGCCTGCCAATATCAGCAGTCACAACAGAACATTATCCCAATACACTGTCAATTTACTTTTCATTATCTCCTGCCATGCTCGTGGTAAGATTGGTCTGCATAACAGGAAATAATTTCATCAAAAAGAGAATCGAGTTCTGCTTTTTCGTTTAGAATACCAGGAAATTCAAAACTTGTCAATTCATTTATTTCATTTTTGCTTTTTATAAAATCATTTTTGTTCATTTTTATTCATTTTATTGTTTCGTGACAATATATTCCTGCCTCCAAAATCATAATTTATGTCTACAGCTTACCACAGGCTTTCGCCAATAATAAGCTGGCATTTTTGAGGTTCAGGCTAGGCTATCTAACTTTGTTTCATCGCCTTATTTTGACAATATTTTATTAGACATACTCTCCCCCATATGATATAATTTTTTGCACAGAGAGGGGTGATGATATGGCGCTTAGTACACAGGATTTGCAGGCGATATCCGAGATCATGGATATCAAAATACAGCCTATCAACGAACGACTCGATAAAATGGACGAGCGTATTGACCAAATTGACGGCCGGATTGACCAGATGGATGTACGATTGGATAAAATGGATGAACGACTCGATAATATTGAATTTGCCGTATCCAGAAATTACGACCTGACACTGGAGTTCTATGCATCTCAAAAAGAATTTAACAATGAATTCAGGGAGCATCTCCACAAAATTGACGGACGATTAGAAATGCACGATAACCAGATTGCAAAAAACACAGCAGATATCCGCTATTTAAAACGCCTGAATCATTTAAACAGCTATTAAAACCGAAATTGAATAGGGGAAATAAGCACCTGCTTTTTGTCAGATGCTTATTTTTCTGTTTTTACACACTTTATTATGATGTTAAAATCAAAAGATACCTTACGGATTGCTTTATGCTTCCGCAATTCTGGTATCTTTATATTGTAGCAGAAAAGAGGAAAACGAATGTGGGTTGCAGACAACTGGAAGGATTATGAAGTAATTGATACATCAAAAGGAGAAAAACTGGAGCGTTGGGGAGACTATTTGCTGGTTCGTCCTGATCCTCAGGTCATCTGGGATACTCCCAGACATCATTATGGCTGGAGAAAACGCAATGGGCATTACCACCGCAGCAAAAAAGGCGGCGGTGAGTGGGAGTTTTTCGATTTGCCCGAGCAGTGGAGCATCCAATACCGGAATCTCACCTTCCACCTGAAGCCCTTCAGCTTTAAGCATACAGGACTTTTTCCGGAACAGGCTACGAACTGGGACTGGTTTTCCCAAAAGATCCGCTCTGCCGGACGTCCGGTCAAGGTTCTGAACCTCTTTGCCTATACCGGCGGTGCTACTCTTGCCGCCGCATCAGCAGGCGCTGCAGTCACCCATGTAGACGCTTCTAAAGGTATGGTGGGCTGGGCAAAAGAAAACGCCGCTGCATCAGGACTTACAGAAGCTCCGATCCGCTGGCTGGTGGACGATTGTGTGAAATTTGTAGAGCGGGAGATCCGCCGCGGCAATCATTACGATGGGATCATCATGGACCCGCCGTCTTACGGCCGCGGGCCGAAGGGGGAAATCTGGAAAATCGAAGAGTCCATCCACCCTTTTATACAGCTCACTGCAAGGCTCCTCAGCGATGACCCTCTGTTTTTTCTTGTCAATTCCTATACTACCGGTCTGGCGCCGGCAGTGCTTACTTATATGATATCTACGGAGCTGAAAAAATTCGGCGGGCATGTGGAATCACAGGAAATCGGACTTCCCGTTACCGAAAGCGGGCTGATACTGCCCTGCGGGGCATCCGGACGGTGGGAGAAATAATTCGTCAATCTCTCCATAAAACGAAAGAACGATACATGGATTACCTATGATCCATGTATCGTTCTTTCATTTTACGCATTGCGCTGCAGTCAAAACTGCGTATACACAAATTTAGGTGCACTGGAAAGGTTTGCCAGCATGAAATATAGATACAGTGTCAGCATCAGAATATAAAACCCGACAACCTGGCATACAAACATCACACGGGGATGCTCCTTAATTTTCCTGATAGAATTGATAAAGGCTTTCACAGACCATCACCCACCCTTTCTTTCCAATATGTACTCTGTCTTCAAAAAAATATTTCGTATATTCCTGATCAGAAAAATCTGCGATCTGCACATCATATTCCTTTGCCACTGCGCGGATCTTTTCATAATAGCCTTCCCGGGCTGTTTTGGGGAAACCGGTAAAGTCATAATAGTATCCATTCACCGGTATAAGAACCAGCATGGGCGTAATCTCCAGCTCCCGGCATACCTGCAGAAAACACCGAAGATCATCATATTCCGGAGATTTCTGATATCCGTTTACCGCATCTTTATTCATGTCTTTTTTCGTATTCAGATACGGTTCCAGCA
The DNA here is from genome assembly GCA_030524705.1 of Lachnospiraceae bacterium. GTDB lineage: Bacteria > Bacillota > Clostridia > Lachnospirales > Lachnospiraceae > Choladousia. Next base: position 7,431 of record JAUNGD010000041.1, read on the forward strand.
GCTTATAGCTGCTGTCATCAATAAAAAATTCGTTTTGATTCTCCTGTTCTCCGTCCGCCTGAGCCTGCTGCAAAAGGGCATCCCAATCCGGCTCCTGTTCTTCCTCCGGCAGGCCATTCCCCCGCCTTATTCCTGCAACGTTCTGGAGTGTGCTCATGGAAAACAGTTCTTTTTCATGCAAAAAGCGGTTCCAAAGCTCTTCCTGCGCATTCTCCAGCCCATTTCCATTCTTCTTCCACAAAACCTTTTCATGTAAGGTTACGTGTTCCAGAGTCTTTGCATCGACCCCCTGAAGCAGTTTGTGTGTGCGCTCAGAAATATAATTCTTCGTCTCATCACTGAGCTTCTCATTTGCAAGCATACCGGCATACAGCGTTTCAGAAAACCGGGATGCATACGCCTGATCTACTACTCCTGTTTTGCGGAACCACTGCGGCGACAAAATCAATACCGCCTTTCTCTGTTCCATAGACCCCTCCAGTGCTGACAATGTTATTGCATGTCCCAGAGACTGATAATATCCGGCTCCTATCAGCATTGGATTGAAGCGGCTCTCCGAAAATATGCTTGCCGGATGGTAAATAGTTTCTGTCCCGTGCTGAAATTCTGAGGATCCAAAAACCGGAAAACTTCCCTCATTCATATTTTCCTGCAGGCCCGCCAGAGATTTACCCTTCGTCTCTTCCGGCCAGGTAGAAAATCCAGGATTATCCACTGCTATCCTTCCCTGAATATATATATGGCATCCGGCAACTGTTACCGCAAACAACAGAAGGGCCGCCAAAAATGCTTTCATTCGCTTCAACTTCTATCTCCTTGCCTCTACCAGTTCGAGAATTTTTTCCGGAGTATCAATATCGCTGCGCTCCACCTCTGACGGAGAAATGACGATTTCAAACTGCTCCTCAAGTTCAACCAGAAACTCTGCAAAACCCAGAGAATCCATCAGCCCCGATTCAAACAGCTCCAATTCCAAATCCTGTTTTACTGCATCATCCTCGCATATCTCCGCCAATAAATCCAATACTTCTTCTCTCATCCTGATCTGTCTCCTTTCATAAACAATACCATTGTTACAATATCTTTTTGGTTCATTTTGGCATCCTGCTATCCAAATAATGATACCAGCTTTCCCGAAAACAGAAAGAATCCAAACATAACAAGCTGCATTGTTACCGCCCAGGAAATTATCTGATACCATTTTTCTGCTTTATACTTTTTATAAAAAGCAGATTTTTTCTGATATATCTCAGTAAGCGCCAGCAGCGCGCCGTGATACAAGCCGTATAAAATATAAGACAGGCTTAGTCCATGCCACAATCCCATAATACCCATATTTACAAAAAATCCGGCGCAGGCTCTCTGCAGTCTGCTGTTAAACCACTTTTTCTTTGCGCTGTACATGACAAACCGTGTAAACACAAAATCCCGAAACCAATGTGATAACGAAATATGCCATCTGTCCCAAAATTCACGAATATCTATACTGATAAAAGGCATTTTAAAATTATCCGGCAATTCTACGCCAAGGACGTAAGAACTGCCTGCCGCCATCAGAGAATATCCCGCAAAATCAAAAAACAGGTACATTCCGTATGCATACGCATATCCGATCCAATGATACCACATATTGCCGGTCTCCAGGTACCCCATCACCTTGTACGCAGCAGCGGCAATTACCATCTTGTACACTGCACCAAGCAAAAGCTTCCAGAGTCCCCGGCCGCACAGTTCCATATATTCTTCTCTGGACCGTGTACACAGCCAATCCTTTTGAAATCTCCGGCTGCGGTCGATGGGCCCTGAGCTGAAACTTGGGAAAAACACAAGAAACGCCGTTGTCTCTACGAACGATACCTGTTTTATAACGCCGTCATATAATTCAATCAGTATCTGAACCACCCGGAAGGTAAGATAAGAAATACCGATAAAACCGAACAGATTCAACTGAAACAGCTGGGTTATTTTGCACAACACCAAGGGAATCAAAGACAGCAGCACCATCACATGATAGATTCCGGCTTTTCTGCCTCTTTGACTGCGGATTTTCGCATACCCCATAATAAGCAGCATGGACCATCCATAAAACAAAAGCAGGTAAATCAGATTTACAAAATTACTGCTGAATATGACTGCCGTCAAAAACAGTGAAACGCCAAAACTATACCATCTAAGCGGCTTTTCCAGCCATCCCAGAATGACTGCAATCAGAAGAATCAATATAAGACACAGAAAAAACGGAAGTCCCTCATAATAGCTCATCAGTACTTTCCTCCGGTCTGGTCTCAGTCTGTCTTAATTGTATTCCCGTCGATTTCGGCCTCACAGCGCCTTCAGCCAACGCCTTTCGGTCCACCTTCCCGTTATTCGTCACAGGCATTTTATCAAGAAATACAATTTTCTTCGGCACCATATAGTCCGGCAGAAACTGCTTCAGCGCCGCCTTCATGTCCGCAGCATCCAAAATACTGCCCGACTCCGGAACATCCTCCGGCATGTCCGCAGTCTTTGCCGCATACTTCTTATATTCCGAAATTTCAGTTTCTTTTTCTTGGTATTTTACCACATATGCCGTCAGGCTTACCACTTTTCCTCCACGGAAATTCGGCGCCACAACCGCCTGCTCCACCTGGGGTAGTCTGGCGATATTGTTTTCGATATCTTCCAGCTCAATGCGATATCCATGCAATTTGATCTGCAAATCAATTCTTCCGCAGTAATACAGCATCCCATCCTTCAAATATCCCTTATCTCCGGTATGGTATCCCCGCTCGCCGTTAAAACAGAAAAATGCCTTTTCTGTCAGATCCTGCCGTCCATAATATCCGATACTGACCGTATCCCCGACAATAATGATTTCTCCTTTTTCACCCTCCGGCACTTCTTTTCCGTCTTCATTCCAGATCAGAATCCGAGTTCCCGGCTTTGGCCTGCCCACTGGAAGCGGGTCTTCCGCTTCGACCAGCTCCGGAGTGACAGACACATCTGTCACGGCCACCGTAGATTCGGTGGGCCCGTATGTATTGATAATCCTTGCATTTGGAAACCGCTTCTGCAGCTTACAGGATGTTTTATTTGCCAAAGTCTCTCCGCAGAACAGAAATACCTGCAGCTCCGGCATCATCTCTTCAGAAAATGCCCGTTCTGACAGACAGACCTCGGCAAAGGAAGGAGTTGAAACCCACACATTTGCCTTCGATTCTTTCAGGCTCTGAACCAGGGCCCGGTAATCTGACTGTACGGATTTTTCCAGACAATACAAGGTTCCTCCGCTGGCCAGCGACGTATACAGATCCATTACTGACAGATCAAAGGAAAATGGCGCCTGATTCAAAAAGACCTGTCCCTGTTTTTCCTCAGGAGAAGTTCCCAGCGTCACGGACCAGTCCAGATAATGATTCAGACAATCAGCGGTAATCTGTACGCCCTTTGGCGTCCCTGTGCTTCCTGATGTAAAAATAATATAATATGTATCACCGCCATGTACCCAGTCACTTTCCGATACGGCATTTCCTCCGTCAGCCTCTGTCACAATATGCTCCAGCTCCTCCAGGCTGATCACATGCTTGTCCCCCGCATCCGCACCGAAGCTTTCTGTCGTCAGAACCATCCGGGATGGCAATGCCCGAAGTATTGCTTCTACCCGCGCATCCGGCACAGAAATATCCACCGGGCAGTACGCCCGTCCCGCTTTTACACACGCCAGAAAGCATACAAGCATCCATGGATGCTTATGACCGTATACGGCCACCGGTGCCCGGTCCTGATCTTCCTTTTGCAAAAGCCAGAAGGCCAGCCGTTCAGAGTATTCCCAAAGTTCACCGTAGGAAAGGCGGCTCGATCCGCTTTGTACAGCTACACGATCCGGGCACTCCCTCGCCTGGTCCTGTATTCTTCTTAAAATATCCAAAAAATCACCTCATTTATGTTTACGCCTGTTTACCATAACATGACATTAGAATTAATTCAACTTTTAAAATGGAAACTTAAGGTTCTCTTCACAAATGTAAAATTTTGTTAAAAAAGAGACCTCTGTAAAATCTTCAGAGGTCTCTGTCACTTGTTCAATACTTCTATACTTCTTCCGGCTTCTCAGGACTCTGCCCATCCGCTGTCACAACTGTTTCGGTCTCAGGGCTCTGTTCATCCGCTGTCACATCTGTTTCGGACTCAGGGCTCTGTTCATCCGTCATTGTGTCATTTGTTTCTTCAGAGCTCTGTGCACCAGCAGCCGTTTCTTTCACGTCAGATCCAACGCTTTCTTCCTGCACTCTCTCAGAAATTCTGGAAACAGGCTCTTTCTTTTCGGATTCCTGAACGCCTTCGACCTCCCGGAATATCTGCATAAATTCTTTTCCGGTAATGGTCTCTTTCTCGATCAGGAACTCTGCGATCTTATCCAATGTCTTGCGGTGCTCAGTCAGCAGCCGCTTAGCCTCATCATAAGACTCCTTCAGCACATTCATGACCTCCTGATCCACATCAGCTGCAGTCACGTCGCTGCAGTTCATGATGGGACGGTTGTCAAGGTACTGATTCGCCTGTACCTCAAGACCCATAAGGCCAAAGCGCTTTGACATACCGTACTGAGTCACCATAGCCCTGGCAACCCGGGTGGCCTTCTCAATATCGTTGGCTGCTCCCGTCGTCACGGTATCAAATACTATTTCTTCCGCCGCCCGGCCCGCTACAAATTCAACCAGCATGGCCCGGATCTCTTTTTCGGTATTTAGGAACTTCTCTTCCTCCGGCACGTTCATGACATATCCAAGCGCGCCCATGGTACGGGGCACGATCGTAATCTTCTGTACCGGCTCAGAATCCTTCTGAAGCGCACTGACAAGCGCATGTCCGACTTCGTGATAAGAAACGATCCGCCGCTCTTCCTTGCTCAGAATACGGTCTTTCTTTTCTTTACCCACAAGCACGATCTCCACAGACTCAAACAGATCCTTCTGGGATACTGCTTTACGTCCCTTCTTAACAGCAAGGATCGCGGCCTCATTGATCATATTCGCAAGATCAGAACCAACTGCTCCGGATGTGGCCAGAGCGATCGCCTCCAGATCCACCGTCTCATCCATGTTGACATCCTTGGCATGTACTTTCAAGACATCCACACGGCCTTTAAGATCCGGCTTGTCCACGATAACCCGGCGGTCAAAACGTCCCGGACGCAGCAAAGCCTGGTCAAGAACCTCCGGGCGGTTCGTTGCCGCCAGCACCAGAAGGCCCTTTGAAGTGTCAAAACCATCCATCTCCGCCAGGAGCTGATTCAGCGTCTGCTCCCGCTCGTCGTTACCGCCGCCATACCGGCTGTCACGGCTCTTACCAATGGCATCAATCTCATCAATAAAAATGATACACGGCGCGTTTTTCTTTGCTTCTTCAAACAGGTCGCGGACACGGGAAGCACCGACACCGACAAACATCTCTACGAAATCCGAACCGGAAAGTGAGAAGAAGGGACATTTAGCCTCTCCTGCCACAGCCTTCGCCAGAAGCGTCTTTCCTGTACCCGGAGGGCCGACAAGCAATGCGCCCTTTGGCAGCTTTGCGCCAATCGTCGTGTATTTTCCAGGATTTTCCAGGAAATCAACAACCTCCTGCAGCGACTCTTTTGCTTCATCCTGTCCGGCAACATCCTTAAAGGTGACTCCGGTCTCCTTCTGGACGTAAACCTTTGCCTTACTTTTACCGACACCCATAATGCCGCCGCTGCCGCCGCCCATTTTCCGCATCACAACGCCGAATATGATCCAGATCAGCAGAACCGGTACTACAAAACTGAACAGCATATCTATGATCAGGCTGGAAGTGGTATCCGGGATCTTCTGTTTGTATTTCACGCCGGCCCGGTTCAGACGTTCAACCAGATTAGGGTCGTCCGGATTACCTGTATAATAGGAAAGCTTTCCCTGCCCGGACAGCTTATCTACCACTTCGCCGATCGCATTCTGGGTAATATCAATCCGCGTCGAACTGATCACAACGCTCTCTACAAGACCGCGGTCCAGTCTGTCCAAAAACTCATCATATGTGATCTCCACCGCCGCAGTCGAGCTTCTTGCATTATTCAGCATCGCCATCGCCAGAAGCGTGATCAGCGTAATGACCAGAAATATCGTGAATGTGGAACGGTTTTTTCCTGGTCCGTTCTGATCTCCGCCGTTTGGACGGTTATCTCTTTGTTGGTTGTTATCCATAATTTCCTCCTCACCTGACTCCGCATTCTTTCCGGAGTCTCAGATTCCGGCCCAGAAAACGCTCTGCTTCCCCGAAACCACTGTTTTCGCAGCATGAAATCCGTACGCCTGCCACTGCAGACTCAATAAGTTATATTATAATTATACAAATCCCATAAATCAATACCGGAAATATAAATGTTTTCTAAATTTCTTCAAAAAAAACATAGATTTCCATAAAAAACAGGTGTATAATATAGAAATTGTTCATTATGCATCAATTATAATCATGCAGAAGACAACCGGGCCAAAGGCGGCCAGGCTGTTTTCTGTATTCTTTTTTCAGGAGGAATAGCTATGCCAGTAAAATACGTATTTGTAACCGGTGGTGTCGTTTCCGGCCTCGGCAAGGGAATTACCGCAGCATCCCTCGGACGTCTTCTCAAAGCAAGGGGCTACAAAGTGACCATGCAGAAATTTGACCCCTATATCAATATTGATCCCGGTACTATGAATCCGATCCAGCACGGCGAAGTTTTCGTCACAGATGACGGAGCTGAAACCGACCTGGATCTCGGCCATTATGAACGTTTTATTGATGAAAGCCTGAACAAAAATTCCAACGTGACTACCGGTAAGATCTACTGGTCCGTCCTTCATAAAGAGCGCCGGGGTGATTACGGCGGCGGTACAGTCCAGGTCATCCCCCATATTACAAACGAGATCAAGAGCCGTTTCTATCGGGATTATACCACCGACGAAACCCAGATTGCAATTATCGAAGTAGGCGGTACGGTCGGAGATATTGAGAGCCAGCCGTTTCTTGAGGCAATCCGCCAGTTCCAGCATGATATCGGTCATGAAAACGCGATCCTGATCCATGTTACTCTGATCCCCTATTTAAAGGCATCCGGGGAAATGAAAACGAAGCCGACTCAGGCCAGTGTAAAGGAACTGCAGGGAATGGGGATCTGGCCGGACATCATCGTCTGCCGGTCCGAATATCCGCTGGATCAGTCTCTTAAAGATAAGATTGCACTGTTCTGTAATGTCCCCAGCTCCCATGTTTTACAGAATCTTGACGTAGAGTATCTGTACGAAGCTCCCCTTGCCATGGAGCGTGAAAATCTCGCCCAGGTAGCCTGCGAGTGTCTGCGCCTTGACTGCCCGGAGCCGGATCTTACTGATTGGAAAGCCATGGTGGAAGCGCTGCGTACGCCGACCCGGGAGGTGGACATTGCATTAGTAGGAAAATATATCCAGCTCCACGACGCGTACATCAGTGTCGTAGAGGCTTTGAAGCATGGCGGCATTGCCAGCCGCGCAGTAGTTAACCTGCACTGGATCAATTCAGAAGAGGTGACCCGTGAAAACGTGGCTGAGATTCTCTCCGGCATGGACGGTATTCTCGTTCCTGGGGGCTTTGGTGACCGCGGTATCGACGGAAAAATTGAGGCGATCCGTTATGCCCGCCTGAACAGAATTCCTTTCCTCGGGCTTTGTCTCGGAATGCAGCTTTCTATCGTAGAATATGCCCGCGACGTTGCCGGTCTCAAGAAAGCCCACAGCATTGAGCTCGACCCGCAGACTCCGCATCCTGTCATCGCGCTCCTTCCGGACCAGAACGGTGTGGAAGATATCGGCGGAACGCTCCGGCTCGGCTCTTATCCCTGTGTCCTGGACAAAACGACGAAGGCTTATGAGCTTTACGGAGAAGAGGAAATTCATGAGCGTCACAGACACCGCTATGAGGTCAACAACGATTACCGCAAGATCCTGACAGATAACGGTATGACCCTGTCCGGACTTTCCCCGGACGGCAGAATCGTTGAGATGATCGAGCTGAAGGATCATCCGTTTTTCATTGCAACCCAGGCGCATCCTGAACTGAAATCCCGTCCGAACCGGCCCCATCCTCTGTTTCGCGGCTTTGTAGAAGCGGCGCTGGAGCTTCATGAGGGCAAGACCTCCGACAGATAAAGTTCCAAAAGGCTGCCACAGAATGCAGACACCCAAAGCTCCGGGCAGGCTGCTCTGTGTCAGCCTTTATAGAGCTTTTATCATGATTCCCGGCATTCTTTTCAATTATACGATACCTCTGAGTTTTGTTTCCCGGACCAGGCCTTATTATCTACACTGAAGCATCCCTGTATACAAAAATATCTCCGGAAAGAGCCGCAGCGTCCGTCCGGAGATATTTCTGTATATGAGGCATACCATCTGCCTCCTGCTTTTCATTAATTTTGTCCGTAGTAAGCGTTCGCACCGTGCTTTCTGTAATAGTGCTTGTCCTGCAGCTCCTGTGGTGCCGGCTGTACCTGTGGATTGATCATCTCACAGCGTGCGGCCATTTTTGCCACTTCTTCCAACACCACTGCATTGTGAACGGCTTCATGCGCATCCTTTCCCCATGCAAACGGTCCGTGATTTTTGCAGAGCACGCAAGGAACTGCCACCGGATCAGCTTTCTGGAAATACTCTACGATCAATTTTCCTGTATTCGTCTCATAATTTTCCAGTTCCTCTTTGGTCAGATTCCTAACACACGGAATCTCCCCATACATATAATCCGCATGCGTCGTTCCATAACACGGAATTGACCTTCCTGCCTGCGCCCAGCTTGTGGCCCAGGATGAATGCGTATGTACTACACCGCCGATGGACGGGAATGCTTTATACAGCTCGCAATGCGTAGCCGTATCAGAAGACGGCTTCAGCTTTCCTTCGATTTTATTCATATTCAGATCCATAACTACCATATCGTCCGGAGTAAGCTTTTCATAATCTACTCCACTGGGCTTAATCACGAAGTAGCCCGTATCACGATCGATCGCGCTTACATTGCCCCAGGTAAACGTCACCAGTCCATACTTCGGCAGATCCATATTTGCCTCATAAACAATTTTTTTCAAATGCTCTAACATGTCTTTTCCTCCTGATCTTCAACCTGCTGCAGCCTCACCGCTTCTTATGCCCGCTCTGCCAGCATTTTTTCCACTTCTTCTCTCGTCGGCATCACCCGCAGCGCACCCTTGCGCGTGGTGATCAGCGAAGCGGCGGCATTCGCAAAGGTCAGCATTTCCTTCAGATTCTCTTCTGTCAGCTCCGCAAGGCCGTGTCCGCAGATATAATTCAGGACACATGCGCAGAAGGTATCTCCTGCTCCGGTGGTCTCGATCGTATTCTCCTGCAGGAACGGGGCTGCCTCAACAATACTGTCTTTATAATAAGCCCGGCTTCCGTCCTTACCCATGGATACCAGAATCAGGCTGATTTCAGGATACCGCTCCTTGATCCAGCGCACACCCTCTGTAAAATCATCCTCTCCAGTCAGCCACTGAATCTCATTGTCAGAAATTTTCAGCACATCACAGAATTTCAGTCCGTACAATACCTGCTCCTTTGCCTCCTCCAGGGAATTCCAGAGCGGCGGACGCAGATTCGGGTCGAAGGAAATCAATGCCTCATGCTTTTTCGCCAGCTCCAGCGCTTTGATCGTTGCCTTGCGCACACCCTCATGGGTCATGGAAAGCGTTCCGAAATGGAAGATCCTGCTGTCTGCAATCAGCTCCTCCGATACCTCGTCCTCGGTCAGCATCATATCTGCTCCCGGATTCCGGTAGAAGGAAAAATCTCTGTCGCCGTCCTCAAAGGTATGTACGAGTGCCAGCGTCGTATGGATCTCATTGTCCATCTGCAGATAAGAAGCGTCAATACCCACCTCGGTAATCGCATCCTTTAGCTGCTTTCCGAAGAAATCATTTCCTACTTTTCCGATAAAAGAAACATTCCGTCCCAGCTTCGCCAGCATCGCCAGCACATTACACGGCGCTCCGCCCGGATTGGCCTCGAACAGAGGATTGCCCTGTCCGCTTTTTCCGTTTTCTGTAAAATCAATCAATAATTCCCCCAGCGCCGTTACATCATATTTTTTCATCCCGTACCCCATCCTTCCGTTTATTTTTTTTGTTTCAGAATTTTCTGCGGGAAAAGAAAGCGGGCACGACATCTGCCCGCTTTGCTTCTGCTTCGTGTTCAAAGCATATTTTACTACATTCGCCGTCTCCTGTCCATCTGCAAAAAAGAAATCTACTTAATGGTGGAACAGGCGGATACCTGTAAATACCATTGCCATACCGTATTTGTTGCAGGTCGCAATGACATCCTCGTCTCTCACAGAGCCGCCGGGCTGTGCGATATACGCTACGCCTGATTTGTATGCACGTTCGATATTGTCTGAGAACGGGAAAAATGCATCGGAGCCCAGCGCTACGCCCTGCATCTGATCCAGCCATGCGCGCTTCTCCTCCGCCGTAAATACCTCCGGCTTCTCCGTGAATACCTTTTCCCAGGCTCCGTCAGCAAGTACGTCCATATACTCTGCGCCGATATATACATCAATGGCATTGTCCCTCTCTGCTCTCGTAATCTTGTCAGAAAACGGAAGATTCAGCACCTTCGGGCACTGACGCAGGAACCAGTTGTCAGCCTTCTGCCCCGCCAGACGGGTGCAGTGAACCCTGGACTGCTGGCCGGCTCCGATTCCGATGGCCTGTCCGCCCTTCACGTAGCACACAGAATTGGACTGGGTATATTTCAGAGTGATCAATGCGATCTTCAGATCCATGACAGCCTCAACCGGAATCTCTTTTTTCTCTGTCACATAGTTGGAGATCAGCGCATCGTCGATCTTCAGCTCCTGACGGCCCTGCTCAAAGGTGATGCCGTAGACCTGTTTGTGCTCCACCGGATTCGGGCGGTAATTTTCATCAATCTGAATCACATTATAATTGCCCTTCTTTTTCTGGCCGAGGATCTCCAGCGCCTCCTCCGTATAACCCGGCGCAATCACACCGTCGGACACCTCCCTTTTAATAAGAAGAGCCGTGTCCTTATCGCAGGTATCGGAAAGCGCAATGAAATCTCCAAAAGAAGACATACGGTCTGCGCCCCTCGCTCTCGCATACGCACAGGCCAGGGGAGAGAGCTTCTCATAATCCTCTACCCAGTAAATCTTTGCCAGCGTCTCATCCAGCGGAAGGCCTACCGCCGCGCCCGCCGGTGAAACGTGCTTAAAGGAAGTCGCCGCCGGAAGCCCGGTTGCTTCCTTCAGCTCTCTTACAAGCTGCCAGCCGTTAAACGCATCCAGAAAATTGATATAGCCCGGTCTGCCGGAAAGGACTTTGATCGGAAGCCCGCTGCCGTCTTCCATATAAATGCGGGAAGGCTTCTGGTTCGGGTTACATCCGTATTTCAATGCTAATTCGTTCATAATCATCGCTCCTGTAAAATATCATTATATTTGTTCACACAACAGTTGTCAGATATAGTTGCTCTGTCTCAACTACTGATTCTTATTTACAATCCTTGTCTCGTAGGTTCCTGTCGCAATATCAATATAGCGCACAAACAGGGATACCTTGTTGTCCGCATTCAGGCTGTTCCAAAGCATATCTGTGAACGCTTCCATGTCGTTCGGAATCGCCACCAGCTTCGGCTCGCCCTCAAAGCTCGGCAGCGGGTTGCCGTCGCACTTGTAGGTATGGATAAAATGTCCCTCTCCCGCCACGCAGTTTTCATAAGCAAAGGTATAGCGGTTGCAGGCCGCCGGATTGCCGTTATTGCTCTTCAGAATAGACATCGCATAGCTGTATTTTCCATTCTCCACATGCATAATACCGGAAATACGCGGCGTATAATTCGGAGCATCCGGCTCAAATTCCCGGCTTCGCAGTGACTGTTCAAAGGTCAGCTGGCGGTCCATTCCCTCGTAGATCGTATCTGTCTGGTCACCGTTCGTCACAATAGTCTTGTTTCCCAGCACCCGGACCGGTGCATAAATAATCAGGCTCGGATCTGTAAGCTTTGACGGATCAAACGCCTGGGTACGGATTCCCTCTCCATCCTCCACAAAAATACGGTTTCTGCTGTTCTCGCTTCTGCCCATAATAAAATAGGCAGCTACAGCCTTCGTTCCATCCGCCGATCTTCCGATCACAATTCCTCTACCCGGATAGCTGTTTTCCTTCAGTTCCTTTTCCAAAGAAATCATTTCCATGGTATGTTCTCCTTTTCCTTTCGCCGCGTTTTCTTTTTCTCCTACTGTGTTTTCATTTCCTTTTGCTGCATTTTTTCTTGCTGTGTTTTCTCTTGCTGCAAGCTTTGTTTCTCGCAGCCGCAGTTTGCCCTCTGACCTGCAGTCTCATACGGATCCCGCGTTTCAGAGTAAAATAAAAAGACCGCGTACCAGACATAAACGTATAACGAAATGCCCAGACGGTCGGCCTCCACTGGCTCATACTCCCTGTGGTTTCACCTGCCGCAGCCGTCCCGCCGCGCCGGCATTCCACTTCCGTCAGTCATATGAGCAATATCACAATATCATCTAAGAGAAAAAAAATCAACCCTTTCCGGGAAAATTTCTTTATCCCTGGGTAGGGAAAATTTTTTATTCCTGATACCGAAGCTCCTGTACCAGCTCCTTGATCGCCGCCGGTTCTTCCTCCAGAGCATCCGCGATCTCTTCTATCGTTTTGCCCTTTTCCAATTTTTTCCCAATCTGCGAAAGAAGCTTCTCTTTTGCTCCGTCTTCCCGGAGCTGCCGGTCCCGTTCCTCCATTTTCATATAGTTCACTCCCATCTGCCCGCCTGCTTTGATCTTTTCTACAATGCTATGCAGATGCTTTAACCGCTCGTCACAGTCCTCCGGGATATTCCCCCAGTCACGTTTCTGCATCTCTACGTCAAAAATCCTTCCTTCCAGCGAAGTTCCTCCTTTATTATAATAATTTATCTCCGCCTTTGCAACAGAGAATCGGATTGGAATCATTGGCAGAATCGGGTTGGAGTCATTGGCGAAATGCCAGAACTATCTGAAAAGTAAGAATAGAATAACGTAGATCAAAGGTTTTGTCAATTGATATTGTAAATATTCTCAAATTATTTATAAACTTCTTCATCCGGTACAGTAAAAAGAGCCTGAACCGTATCCTTTTCCGGCACGCTTCAGACTCTTCTCTTAATTTTCATTGATAACCCTGTAATACGGAGATATGATCCATAAAAAAATGCTCCTTATAAAATAGATGCATTTTACAAAAACCGATACCTGCACAGGCACGCCAGTATTTCCTGCTTACGCACCATCGCCGCTGCTCCAGCGCCGTAATTTTTCGGTGTCACAGACAGGATTCCTTCCTTCTCCAGCTTTCTGCTGGCCTCCTCCGCAAGGTAAGCCGGGGTCTTCCTCCCGTCCGCCATTTTTTCCAGAATATACTGCAGGATATATGCCAGTGCCGCGGTCTGGCTTTCGTCCACAATCTGCTCCAGATAGCGCAGATCAAGCTCCGTCTTGTCAAGACTGATGGTATCCCAGCCGTGTACCCGGACCTTTTCGACACGGTGCCTTGCCACCGTTTTTCTGATCCAGCTTTTCTTTTCCGCCGGCTCCTCCGTCAAAGGCACGGCAAGCTGCTTTGCCCGCTCTGTCACATCCTTCGTCACATAGCAGTCCATTTGCAGGACTGTATCTGCGACGGTCAGGAAATCTCCTGAGCTGCCGGCCACCAGCACCGTTGAGATACCAAGATCCTGATACAGGCTTCTGACCTTGCGGATAAACGGAGTAATCGGCTCCTTTTCATCCGAAACCAGCCTTGCCATCCGCTCATCCCGGATCATGAAATTTGTCGCAGAGGTATCCTCGTCTATCAAAAGCACGCTGCTGCCGCCGGCCAGGGCTTCCACTGCGTTTGCCGCCTGGGATGTACTGCCGCTGGCATTTTCCGTAGAAAATTTTGCCGTATCCGCCCGGGTCGGAAGATTCGTAATAAACATAGAAATGTCCGTTTCATGAATGCAGCGGCCTTCCTCCGCCCGCAGCTTAAAGGCGCTCTCCTCCGTAATCACAAATTCTCTGCCGTCTCCGGCAATGTGGTTATATACACCGCGCTCCAGCGCCTTCAAAAGCGTTGATTTTCCGTGGAATCCGCCTCCGACAATAACGGTAATCCCCCGGCGGATTCCCATACCGCGAAGCGCTCCCCTATGCGGAAGCTGCATCGTCACCGCCAGGCTTTCCGGGCTTTTAAAAGCCACAGCCTCCTTCATCGGCCGCTGAGAAACGCCGCTCTCCCGAGGTAAAACCGAACCGTCCGCCACAAACGCCACAAGCTCTCTTTGTGCAAGCTCCTCCCGGATAAACTGCTGGTCGTCCGCCAGAAACACGGCGTCCCGCAGCTCATCCGCCAACGCCTTCTGCCCGCCGTTCCTTCCGCCGGGACGCTGGCTCTGATTTGCAGATATTCTTGTCCCTGCCGCTGTTTTTCCCGCGGAAAAGGTTTTCTCCGCCACCTCAGGAAGCAGTTCAAACAAAATCTCCTCCAAGGCTCCCGCCGCGATCGTCCGTCCGAAAGCCGGAAATCCCACTTCGATGCGCGCTTCCATATATTGTGGGGTGACATGCATTGCCGTCCGCTCCAAAATCTCCTGCCCTGCGCGGCAGGCCGTCACAAGACCGCTCTTCCCAGAACCCTTCCGCTCCCGGTCCGCGCAGGCCCGCAGGCTGCGGTGCAGTCTCCGAAGCAGCGTATCCTCCACTGCAATTCTCCGGTGCTTTTTCTCCAGATATTCTACCGGAATAATATTTTTGTTGTGGTAAACGATCCGCACCCGGGACGGCGTGGCGAAGGGATCTCCCTGCACATGGTCAATGCAGAGGCGGTATGTGCCAAAATCATATTCCCCCTCCAGTACCTTATACGCCTTATACCCTTTATGATCAATCTGCCGAAGCTGATTTTTCAATTCCTGTTTTGTTTTCATAAAATTCCTCACTCTTTTATTTTTCTTTTTTATTATTCCGCAGCGCCGCCGCACAGCCTCCAATACTGCGCCAGCAGCTCCCGGCTCTTATCCCGGGATGGAAAACGGTATGCGCCGAAGGCCGTTACCGGCATTACTCCCATCAGGGAATTGGTCAGAAACATCTCCTCGCATTCCTGTATCTCCTCCGGGAGCACTGTGCGTTCCTCCGCCCCGCAGATATTGCAGATATAGCTGCGCAGGATTCCCGGAAGCAGCCCCGACGCTACGGAGGGCGTGACAACACGGCCTTTTTTCACAAAAAATACATTTGTGCAGGCCCCCTCTGCGATCTCACCCTTCAAATTCATAAACACCGGCTCGTCGATCCCCCGGGACTTCGCCCGTCGTTTTTCCAGAATGCAATCGCCGTAATTCAGCGTCTTGTGGTACGTGAGGGGAGACGTCTCATTGCGCCGCACCTCACTGAATTCTGCCGTAAAGCCGCGCTCATAATCCTCCCGGCGATACGTATTTTTTCTCGATGTCACCAGAAGATTTTCCGGCGATACCGTGATTTTCAGCACCTTTCTTCCCTGCCGCAGATCCGGCTCTTCAAGTGTCTGCTCCACCTGCTGCATAATCCTTTGCATCGGTGTTTTGATCGCAAAAAAATCCATTGCCCGCTGCAGGCGGTCACAGTGCTGCTCCAGAAATACGGGAGTTCCGTTTTCCACAGCGATCGTTTCAAATGCACCTATCCCAAAATAATAACCCTCGTCCGGTATCAGCATGCCGTATCCTGCCTTTCTTTTTTCTGTTCCACAGGCCCTTCCGGTAGTCTCCTGTTTTTCTATTTCACAGACCT
>JAUNGD010000041.1:23295-32488 GCA_030524705.1 Lachnospiraceae bacterium
CGGTAATCTCCTGCTTCCTCTATTTCACAGATCTCTCCGGCAATCTCCTGCTTCCTCTATTCCACAGACCTCTCTGGTAGTCTCCTGTTTTTCCCTCAGTCTGCGATGGCTTCCAGCACCGCCTTTGCTTTCTGTAAGGTTTCTTCGTATTCAAATTCCAGCTCAGACTCGCAGGTGATTCCGCCGCCCACGCCCAGATGATAAACGCCGTCCTGGTAAACTGCGGTTCGAATGACAATATTCAAATCACAGCTTCCATCCAAGGATAAATAGCCGATAGAACCAGTATACAATCCCCGGCGGTCATGTTCAAGCTCATCTATGATTTCCATTGCACGGATTTTCGGCGCGCCGGTAATCGAGCCCCCCGGAAAAGCAGCCTCGACCAGATCCATCGCCTGCAGCTCCTCCTTCATTTTTCCCGTCACCGTCGTCACAAGATGAAAGACCGTCGCATACGTTTCTACGGCAAAATGTTCCGTCACCTCCACGGTGCCCGGCTCGCAGACGTGGTTCAGGTCATTCCGTTCCAGATCTACGATCATCAGCAGCTCGCTCCGATCCTTGGAGGACTCCTGCAATTCCTTTTTCAAAGCCGCATCTTCCTCCGGCGTGCTTCCCCGTCTTCTCGTTCCCTTTATCGGCCGGGTTTCGATCCGGCCGTCCTTCACCAGAAGAAAACGCTCCGGCGAAGCGCTGACGATCTGAAAATCACCGTAATTGAAATATCCTCCGAAGGGTGAGGGATTGTAGGTGCGAAGATACCGGTAGACCTCATAGGGATCCTTTGTGCTGTTCACCCGAAGCTGCTGCGTCATATTCGCAATGTAAATATCTCCCTCCACGATATACGAAATCATCTGCGCCACAGTCTGCTTGTACTCTTCCTTCTCAAAGTTGGGGGTAAAGTCCGCAAGATGATCATGCCTTTGGGGAGACCGCTCCTGTTTCAGAGAATCTGGCGTCTGCTCCTGCGGCTCCAGCTCCTCCTCCAGACGTTTCAGCGCCTGCTCCTGCGGCTCCAGCTCTCCTCTGGCAGTCACATACAGCGCTCTTGCCTTTTTATCCTCAATAATCAGCAGATCATAGAAGGCAAACAGCGCCTCCGGCATGCGGATTTTCTTTTGGTGCCTCGTCCTGATCTGCTCAAACTTTCTTCCGTAATCATAAGAAAAATAACCGATGGCTCCGGCAGTCAGAGGCAGCTTTGTCGGATTTTCTTCGCGGTATCTCCTGAAACATTCCTTCAGCTCCGACTCAAAGCTTCCCGGCTCCGGCTTTCCGTTTCTGTAAAATACTCCGTCCTCCTCCTTCAGCACCAGATAGGGATTCAGACCGATCACCGAATACTGTCCCATATCATTTTCCAGGGAAGAATCCAGAAAAACCGCAAGCTCCTGTTTTCGGTACCGCTCAAATACCTCCGCCAGCTCTCTATAAAACGGCAGTTTTCGAATCATCGTTTTCATATTCGTTCCACCACTTTCTACAGATTTTTGTAAAATTCCCCAATAACTCATGACCGTATTCCGTCAGGACTGCCTCTGGATGAAACTGCACGCCGTACACCGGAAGCTTTCTGTGACTGAGTGCCATGATCACGCCGTCCTCCGAACGGGCATCGACCTGCAGCTCTTCGGGGAACTGCTCGTCGCTGACAATCAGAGAATGGTATCTGGTGACCGAATACTCCCGGGGAAGCTGTTCAAACAGCCCCTCTCCCGTTGTACGAATCCTTGTCACCTTTCCATGCATCGGGCGCACGCCCTTTACCACCTTTGCTCCAAACACATGCCCGATGATCTGATGCCCCAGGCAGACCCCAAGTATCGGCACCCGCCCCGCCATCTGCTCTACGATCTCCCGGCAGTTTCCGCAGTCCTTCGGGCTTTTCGGCCCCGGCGAAATGATGATTCCCTCCAGTGTTCCGGCAAGCATCATCGTTTCCACCTGCCCGGCGCTGATCCTGTCATTTCGTATCAGCTCTACCCGCTCTCCAAGCTCTTCCATATAGCGGGCAAGATTATACACAAAGGAATCATAATTATCTATCATTAAATACACAGCTTTTCCTCTCTTTCTCACGGCAGTTCATCCTATTTGTATCATTTAATGTCATATGGAAAGAACTTTCACACTTTAGCATGGCAAGGTCTTTCCTATGACATAAAAAAGACCACCGCAAAAAATCCCGGTCTCCCGGCTCTTTCTCACGGCAGTCTTCCAAATATCCTCTATCTGGGCACACCTGTCTGTCCTCTATCATAAAGTTTTCTGAATAAAAAGTCAACCGGAAATCCTGCGGCCTTTGTAAGCAAAATCCTGCCGCCTCTGCGGCCTGAAGCCTTGCGGCTGCTTATCCCTTCCCCCAGCGCATATAAAACAGCATCAGGCTTCCCAGCGTTTTGCCGATGGCCATGGAAATCACGATCCAGCTCAGCCCCTTTGTGATCCCAAGCCTCCTGCAATATACCGGAAAGACGTTGATAACCTCCGCAAGGGCCATGATCCAGCCGCCCACGAAGACGCCGGTAAACAATCCTCCCAGCACCAGAATCCACACTCCTACCGGAAATTCCACCTCAAATACGGTCACGATCGTTCCAGCAATCGTCCCCAGCAAAATGGCATCCTCATAATACATTACATGCCCGGCAGTATGGGAAATCCCTATAAATCTTGTGATAATTCCCAATCCTACCATCAAAGCCACCACGCCGCCCGCCACAATAAAGCCGGAGGCAAATCCAAGCAGTGCAAGCAGAAAATGCTCCACGCCGTCACCTCATTTCTTTTACAATATTTTTCACAACATTTTTCTCATGTTTTCCTTTACCATGTTTTCTTTTTATGCTTTCTTTTTGTTCCGTCCGTTCGCCTCAATCATCGTCGTGTCAATCTCATCCTCATAGGTACGCATTTCCACCTCCAGCGGCGTCGGGTCGGACAAATTCTTCTTCCGGGCAAAATGATGGAAAAAAATCAGGATTCCAAGCCCCACCCCTACGGAATAGGATATTTCCAGCAAAGTAAAACCGTTTGATTTCTGCCCCGTAAAGATTTCGTAAAGCTGTCCGAACAACGTCGTGATCCCCACGTCATTGTTAAACGCCATGATGGAAAAAGCCGCTCCGAAGAAGGCCAGCAGACAGACCAGGATTGTCTTGCCCCAGCTCAGGACCTCCGGAAATTTCTTTTCTTTCTCCACCGTAAGAATAAAGTCCGATTCTCCCAGATTATTGATATCAAGGTTCGGATACTCCTTCTGGATCACCTCTATCAGATCCAGAACCGAGTATACATACCGCCCCGGTCCCTTGATGCTTTCTGTCGGCAGCCGCAGAGATTTTACTTTATTTTCAATAGACTTTGTGCTGCAGTTGACCTCGGCGATATCCTTTAGCGTCACATGGGCATCCTTGATCTGTATGTTTTTGTCGATCTTCAGATATAAAGTTTCGCTGCTCATAATACCGCCGCCTCCTCCCCTTCTCCCTGGCCCCGCAAAACTCTCTCCTCTGCGTCCGCCCCGCGCAAAAATCCTGCATCAACAGCCGTCCGGCACCAAAAGCTCTCCTCTGCGTCCGCCTGCATAACAGGATTTGCCAGCTGAGCCAGCACCGCATCCTCATGAGAGTCCACAGAAGTCTCCGTGAAATATAAAGCTGCTCCGGCGCACAGGATCAAAATCAGAATCAAAATCATGTATCTTACAAGGTATCTGTGCATCATACGTCTCGCCTCCGAAAAGATGTCATTGTATGCTTAGTATGTACCATGCAAATACTTTTTATGAGTAAAACAATGATCGAGTGTTCACCTCTTGCTTAGGAATACCGCCGGTAAAAGAGCTGATGAAACAGGAAACGGCATGACCAAAGCCATGCCGTTTCCTGTTAAAGCTTCTCTACAGATATGCGATCAGCTCCTGTGCCTTTTCCAGCGTCGGATAAACGCCTGCCGCTGTCATCGCATACAGCGCCGCGCCGTAGGCCGCCTCCTCTTTATGTACCGGAATCTGCATCTTCATTCCAAAAATATCCTCAAATATTCTTCTGAGATATGCGTTGAGCCGGATACCGTTGCCGCTGCCGATCAGGTATTTCGGATCCGACGCCCCCTGCTGCCGTATCGCTTTATGGAAGGTCACCAGCTCCTCCGCGATACCGCCCAGCACGCCGTAAATAAACTCCTCCGGTGTAAAGTTTTCCAGTACAAGATTGCTGATGCCGCCTGTCCGCTCTGGATTTTCTCTAGTCCCCCGGAAACGTGTATTGAATTCCAGCGTTCCCGGCTTTACGCCGCGTTTTTCCAGCACCTCTCCCATT
Source organism: Lachnospiraceae bacterium (assembly GCA_030524705.1). Taxonomy (GTDB): domain Bacteria; phylum Bacillota; class Clostridia; order Lachnospirales; family Lachnospiraceae; genus Choladousia. The sequence continues at coordinate 27,624 of JAUNGD010000041.1, forward strand.
TTGCCGTACAGGGAGCCCGGATCCTCGCCCGTCATGGCAATCACCGTCTGGCGGAGAAATTTTTCCATTGCAGCGTACGCCCTGCCGCCGCACAGACTGGAGCCTGCCAGAATGTAGGAATCGCCTGCCAGAGGCCGCAGCTCCACATGCTCAGCCTTCACATAGTGGTCTACCCCGGCGGATACCTGGCTTCCTGTACCGACGTTGATCAAAACGCTGTTCGTAATATCCTTTACCGAACCGATCACGCTGGCCTGATTGTCTCCGATACCTGCCCCCACCGGAATCCCCTCCGGCGTTTTACCCAGCAGCACACAGCCCCGCTCGCACTGCGGAAGCACTGCCGGGTCGATACCCGCCTTTGCAATGGCCTCTGCATCAAATTGAAGCTTTTCCAGGTCAAAGCATCCGAAGCTTGCCCCGTCCGATGCCGTAACCAGCGGCTCTCTGCGTCCGGTCAGACGCATACCGATATAATCATGGATCGTACAGAAATGCACCGCCTCCTCCGGCACCTGATGATTCTTCATCTGATAATAATGCGTCGTCACGCCGAAGCCCGTCGCCATCGGGTATCCGGTCTCTTCCGCCAGGTGCTCCACATATTTTCTTCCGTCAGCAGCCGCTTCATTGCCTCTTTCATCCTGCCATGTATACAGCGGGCTTACGGATTTCCCCTCTGCGTCTGTGTAGACAATGCCATGCATCTGCCCCGTCAAGCCGATACTGCAAATATCAGAATACTGCTCCAGAAACTCCCGGTACATTTTCTGTACCAGCTCCCAGATCCGTTCTGGATCCTGCAACCATTCATAATCTGCACCGCTAAAAGCGGAATCATTCGTCAGCGTCTGCACCGACAATACACTGCCGTTCTCCGCATCAATCACAATACCGCAAATCGTCGTTGTTCCAATATCAATCCCCATTGCTTTCATAATGTTCTACCTCTCCAAGTTATATAGATATGTCTATATTACACTTTTTTTGATTTTGATACAACCGTTACGGGAAATAAATGAGCTGCTGCGCTAAAATTTTTTAATTGATATGCTTTTTATATCAGTTGTAAGCTTCCCGGTACTGGACACAGAGCAATCCTCCCTATGAAGTGGATTTCCTGATTCAGCGGGAAAACGATGTGCTGAACCTTCCGTTGTTTATGGCGGATCAGACTGAAGCGCTGATCGGATTAGCCCTGGAACAAAAAAATGTACTTTAAAACAAACAGAACCGCCAGAACGATCATCACCGGGCTGAGATTTCTGCCCCTGCCTGACGTCAGCTTGATGGTCACATAGGAAATCACTCCCATGGCAATTCCCTCTGAAATACTGTAAAAAAACGGCATCGCTATCATGCAGATAAAGGCCGGGATCCCCTCGGTCGCATCTGTAAAATCAATCTCCGTCACGGCGCTCAGCATATAAAAGCCTACAATGATCAGCGCCGGAGCCGTCGCAAAGGACGGAATCGCCAGAAAAACCGGGGACAGAAACAGCGACAGCAAAAACAAAAGGCCCGTCGTCAGCGACGTAAGGCCGGTCCGCCCGCCCTCAGATACGCCGGAAGCGCTTTCTACAAACGTCGTCACCGTCGAAGTCCCCAGCACAGCGCCCGCGGTGGTACCGATGGCGTCTGCCATAAGCGCGCCCCGGATACGCGGCAGCCTGCCCTCCTCATCCAGCATATCCGCCTTTGACGCTACCCCGATCAAGGTACCGATGGTATCAAAAATATCCACGAAGAGGAAAGCAAACACGATCACGATAAACTCCAGCACAGTCACGCCGCTCAGGGAAAATTTTGCAAAGACCGGAGCCAGGCTCGGAATCGAAATTCCGCCTGAAAAATCAGGAAGAAGATTGTAGAATCCCAGCTCTGGATTCGGCACGTACGCCCCGGCAAGCTGGCAGATCACGCCCATCCCCCAGGTAATCAAAATGCCCCAGAGGATATTTCCTCTGATATTTTTTGCCGCTAAAATTCCTGTAATGATAACGCCGATTACCGCCAGGAGCACAGTAATCCCAGCGTCATTGAAGGTGGCCTTCACCTCTCCCAGCGTCTGATTATAGCCCTCCAGAGAAAAAAGGCCGAGAAGCGTAGAGCTGCCAATGACAAGCTTCGCATTCTGCAGTCCGATAAACGCAATAAATAGTCCGATGCCGACGCTGACCGCCTTTTTCAAGTTGAAGGGAATTGCGTTGAAAATGGCCTCCCTGACATGGAACGCCGAAAGCAGTATAAAGATGATCCCCTCCACCAAAACTGCCGCCAGAGCCACCTGCCAGGTGCAGCCCATCCCCAGCACCACCGTGTAGGCAAAATACGCATTCAGCCCCATCCCCGGCGCCAGCGCGAAGGGATAATTTGCAAAAACCGCCATGCAGAGCGTCCCGATAAAAGCGGACACTGCCGTTGCCGTGAACACCGCCCCGTGATCCATACCCGCCGCGGAAAGGATGTTCGGATTGACAGCCAGAATATACGCCATAGTCATGAAGGATGTGACGCCCGCCATAATCTCAGTCTTCACATCCGTATGATTCTCTTTCAGATGAAATAGTTTGTCCAGATTCATACATGCCTCCGTATTTTACACAAAATAGCGCCAATAGATCAGAGGCGCACAGTCCCTTGTCTACTGACGCTGTATTTAGTATATATAAATCCGGCGTTTTTATCCTTTATCCAGCAGATATATCAATTTATCCCATTTTTTTATTTTGGTATTTCCGTCAGGATTTCCAGCTTAAACCCTTCCCACATGTCCGCCGAAACGTTCCAGTCCCGCAGGTCTGTGACGATCTTGTGGTAAAAGCCCTGTCCGCCCCGGACAATATCGTAGGTACGCATATCCACTCTCGCTTCCATATGGCGGCCAAAGCTGCAGTTCTTCACATCCTCCGGGCCGTAATGGTCTTCCGTGCCGTCCGGCCAGAAAATATACATGCAGGGCACGCCGTCCTCCGCCACGTCTCCGATGCCGGCCATCTCCAGGAACCTTCTTCCCTCTGCCTCATAACCGGTAAACACATGGGCGTATCTCCAGACGGTCCTCGTAAAATCCGAAACCCGGAAGGGAGAAAGCCAGTCCTCATCCATCATGCCTTCCTGGTTGGCCTTTGAGATAATGACAACAATGGGGAACCTCCTCTCCGGGTCCCGCACCGCTTTCATAAGCTCCGGCAGCCGCTCCTCCCGCAGAAGCCGCCGCTTGCTGATACAATTCAGGCCGTTAAAGATACCGATGCTGTCAACAATCGTCTTATAATAGCCCGGATAGCTGAAGAAAATCCCGGCGCTCTCCTGGACGAAATTATCATCCTTCTCCGGCTCCGCATAGCCGTTGCACACCTTCAGCATGACCCGCTCCTGCCGATCCGTCTCCAAAGAAGCCTCCGAATACCAGATCCGGCCTCCGACCTCCAGATCCATATGGCGCACATGCATATTCATTCTACGCTTTTCCCGGTCATAATTCACCGTCACATGGTAAGCCAGAATATCCGCATGGTACGTTGTCGTCATCTGGGGCATATCCTTGAAAAGAACTCCGTATTTCCGCAGGATCCACTTATAAATAGCGTCCGCCGCCCTCTCAAAAATCATGTCCGGCTCCGCCGGCTGCTCCGTCTTCAGCCTGCTTCCGTCCACCTGGGCGCACATCTGGAATACCGTATGCCGCGTAAGGGGCCGCAGCTCATAATGCCGGGACTCCGCCAAACTCTCCTCCCTGCCGTCATTGTAAACATCCCTGGCCTTGAAAATGGCCGACAGGCGGCTGTCGTGGAACTGGCTGTCATTAAGAAGCGCAATGATCGTATTGACATTGATCGGTATTTTTCTGCTGCGCTTCAGCAGCTGATCCACCAAAAAGGACCGGGAGGTCTTGTAAATATTCTTCGCCAGATTTTCCACCCGTTCCATATCCTTATCCAGCAGCTCCTCCACCTCCGGGTACATGGGGGCCGGCCCCATTTTCAGCCGGAAATGGCTCTTGATCATATCGCTCCAGCGTCCCGACTTGTACAGCTCATGCCCCAGATCCTCAAAAAGCGTGACCATGGACTTGTCGCACAGCTCCAGCGTCGCCAGGATGCTGTTTAAATATCTGGAAAATCCGGGATAATGGCTCCAGAGCTCTTCGCCCTTGTAGCGCATATCATGCTCAATCTCATGCCATCCCTCGAAAAACATGGTCTTAATCTGAATTTCAAAGGTATCGTCAATAAACATCTCCCAGGTATCCGAAGAAATTTCATCCTTCAGATAATCCGGCAGACGAAATACGCCGTTCAGCTTCGTCGGCTTGAATTCCGCCTCGCTGCGCTCGGAGGTAGACCATCCGATCACCTCAAAGGAATGCTCCATAATATTTTTACAAATGTCCATATCGTCATCAAAATAGAGATTGATACGGACCCCCACCAGATCCTGAAGCTTTCTGTCTTCTCCATATTCCTTCAGCTCGAATTTGCGCGCCATGGAGGAAGCAGTCTTTATCCGGGAAAATACCCGAAAATAAATACCGCACTGCTCCAGCCGGTCGCTGATGATTCTTTTCAGATCCTGCTCCACGATCGCCGGAACCTTGACTGCCGCCGCCAGCTCCTCCTTCGTGAAGGTTACTTTTGTCTGTTCTTTCAAAATACGTTACACCACCATTTATTTCTGCATATTTATGCAAAAAAGGGACGAAAAACCGCCCCTCCTCATACATTACCCATAAAATTTTAGCACAACCGGAATGCCCCGTCAACATGAAATACACCGGATATTTTGCCGCGTCACTGTCAAGTAAACGTTGGCAAATTTTTTCATACACGATTTATCATACGCCTGTCAGGAAAACAGATACC
>JAUNGD010000125.1 GCA_030524705.1 Lachnospiraceae bacterium
GAGGAATACGGTACATATCCATATCGGGATTCTGCGCGTCGGACATGTATTCCACATTCAGGCGTTCCTCCAAATCCTGAGGCATATAGGAAAATGCCTGCTCCTTCCACTGGCTGAACATGTCGGAATAGTAGTGCTGCCATTCTGTGACCTGCTCCGGCCTGTAACAGAATCCCCAACTTTTCAGGGCATCTTTTTCGTAAAGCTCCATCGAGTGCCATTTTTCAAAGCTGATCGTCGCAGCCGTACCGTTTTGATGTTCAACATTGACACCATAGGGAGAAAGCGTGTTGGCTTTCACATCCTGTCGCAGCGTATCTAAATCCATCATCAGAACGTCGCCGTACAGATGGCCGTCCTCTTTATGGTCCGTATGGAACAGGAATGCCCTTGCCCCAAGATATTCCGTCGTAAAGATCATCTGATGGAGATCTGCCGTGGAACAGTAGGCATGTAGGGCATCGGACAGCCACATGTGCCGCCGACCCATAATGGCAATCGAATCCGGTCCGGTATTCTCCGCCATTGATCGCATATTAAACTCACTTTCCCGAAGGAAATCACCCGCAAAAATATGGAGCTCGTAAGCAAATATGGTAAGGTCCGTGTCACGGATCAAATGAATCTGCGGTAGCGATTCCTGTTTCAATCAAATTCCTCCTTTCCTCCTGAATCTGAAAATTACCGGCTTTCCTTGTCGTGAGAAGGTACCGGCTGTTTCTTTGCCGGCTCCGTTTTTGCCGCCTGCTCCCGCATGGCTTTCAAAACAGATGGACGGCGCTCCGCGGTTTGCTCCAACCGGGCGAGAGTATACAATGACCGCTCTGCTCCACGACTGACGGAATGAATAAGGGCACGCTGTACCTTGAATCCGCCTTTGAATATAGAGGCGAGTTCCCCATTTTCTTTTGCTTCTGCCTCCGCAGGTTTGCCTTGAAGGGTTCGCCCCATATTCTTGAGATGCCGGCCTACCTCATGGTATTCCGTACTGAAAGCGTCAATCCTGGAAACAGCTCTATCACAAGCCTGTATACCTTTTTCTGCCTCGTTCTGAATCGCCTCCAACGCCGGACGGATATGTAGAAACTGTGTGATCCCATTCAGAGCAACAGCGCCGCGTTCCTTAAAATCGGTAAGGATATTCCGGCACCCGTCAATGATCTGCTCTTTGAGTGTGGAAAGGCGCTGGCGCATAACGGCAACATTAGTCTCCAAATCCTTGCAGCTCTTTTGGATAGACTCTTTCAGAGAATGATTTTGCAAGCCCTGCATTTCCTGGCGTATAGCCTTTAATTCCTCGGTTGTCTCCAAAAGACGCTGTTCCATTTCGGTCACATGGCCGATCAATCTGGCAAATTCTTCATGTCCCGGTGCATTGTTCTCCTTTAGGAGCGCAAGCAGTTCTTTGACCTGCTCATTTTCCGCAATCGGGGTACTGTCTGTTTCAGCCATCACGAATCCCTCCTATCTGCCGGATAATATTCACCAGCAATCTTGCTGACGATCTCCGGTCCGGTCTCATAAATCTGCATCAGGCGCTTGGCCGTACCGCTGGGCTGGACGGCACCGCTGGTCCATAAGCGGACAGTAGAAGGCGTGACATTCATCAACAGCGCAAATCCCTTTTCGTTCATATCCAGCTTTTTCATCAGGGCGCTTATCATTACTGGACTGTATTCCGGGCACCGGGCGGCTCCGGCGATCATTTCTAAAGCGGTTTTTTCTGTATTCATTTTTCTGAAATCCTCCTGTTATTTCTGTCCTGCCGTTAGGCAGGAGCAAAGATGATCTTGTTCCGTTCCATTCTTCGCGCAAACTCCTGGACGGCATATTTCACACCGTCAATTTCCGCATGGGTCTGATCCAGGAACCTGCAGAGAGAAAAATGAGTATCTCCATTCCCATAGAACAGGCAGAGTACGCCGTTATCAGGGATAGAAAAAAGTGCCGTTCCTGCACTGTCTGTAAAGCAAATCTGCCGTTCTTCACTCATAACATCCAAATCCTCCTGCTAAATTGAAATAGCCGCCTGTTTCTGGCGGCATGGTCGTTGGCGCTCTTTGTTCTGTTCTCTGACTTTCAGCAGCTTTTCGTTGTAGTCCTTCCCGGTACGGGGTGGATTGATACCCACCCGGATATGCTTGAATCGCTTATCTGCGTGAAGCATAGCTTTGATTCTCCGGGCATTGACAAGCCCTCCCAGATCATTGTCCATATAGAGCGTGACTCGCTTGATCTCCGGGTGCCGCTCCAAAAAGGAGATAAGGGCCACATGAGAGGTTCCGCCTAATGACAGACGGTAGCCATCCCATTTCCAGCCTTCCAGTTCTTGAAGCGTGGCATGAGATAGCGCGTCAATGGGGGCCTCAAATACGGCAACCTGCCGGCAACCCGGATTTTTCGGTGGGTAGCAGAAATTATATTCTTTGTTGCTGCCATAAACATCTTTTTTGATGTTAGCGTTGATCCCGCGCATACAGGCAAACTTTGCTGTCCCCGCGTCATCTTTTCCTACGAACACACAGACCGCCTCACCCTTATAGCGGGCCTCATAGAAAATACCTAACCGGAAGCACCGGCTAATAACTTCGCTGCTGATTCCGCGCTGCTGTAAATATGAAACGGCAGAGGTAGCGCACCGCTTAACCCAGGGGAGATAAAAAGGCTTTTTTTCCGGTTCCTTTTTCGGAAGGCGCGTAGCTGCCGGTTTCGGGTAAGACGATTCCCTTTGAATATCCCCGCCAACCAACCGGTTCACCGCGTCTACCAGTCCATACCCCCGGACCTCAATCAGATAATCCAGGGCGTTAATACTTCGTCCACGGCTGTTCCAGTACCAATATCTCTTTCCGGTCACATAGACCAGGCTGTCATGCTCTTTATGACGATAATTGGGTCCATCCCGTTTAAGCACCCCAGGCTCATAGGATTGCAGGTACGCAAACAGGTCGGCCTCCCTCGCTGCCTGAATCTGATCTTTTGTTACGCCGGGCATAATGCCGGCACGGATTTCTGATACATTGTGCTTCGCCTCCTTTCCGTTGATCGCATGAAAAAAGCGCCCTCTGGCGCCTAACAGCCGTACAGGTCATGGTTGACCTCCGCACGGTAATAACTATCCATTGTTGCCGGGGCATTATACAGCGCCGCCAGCAGATATGCTTTGATGTTTCCAACCTTTGTAGTGTTCTTGTCGATACAGTCAAAGACATACTCTAAGTGGCCGGAATTGATTTTCAAAAACCTGCTCTTTACAACCTCCCGTGGAAAGTCATCACCGGCAATACGGATATAGGGACGTTTCGATAAGACTACTTCAAGCATAAGCTCCACAGCCTCGTCCATTCGTTCCGCTCCATACCGCTCCGTCATAATGTCATACTCAACATTCGCTTTAATGATTTCACGGTATGCGTTTACAAGATCAATCCTATCTATCCAATCAGGACGGCTTTCTGTTTCCGGCGCTGCCGGATGGATTGATTGATACGTCCTTGATATATCCGTTTTTGATTTTTTAGTTCTTGATGAATTAGTATTTAATTGTGAGGGTTTTTCCTGTTCAGGTTCCGCCTGTTCAGGTTTTGCCTGTCCTGGATTTACCTGTCTTGGATTTTCCCGTTTAGGTGAAACCTCTTGTTTTTCAAGGGTTACAGGCTTTTCATGGATCGTGTACTCAATATCGCCGAGCTGCCCATTCTCATACCGGAGGCGCTGTCTGGTGAGATACCCATGCCGCTCCAGCTCCTTCAGGGCAGTAGTGATAGAATCTACACCGTCCTTACAGATATGGGCGAGTCCCTTTGTGGTATAGTCCCAATCTTCCGGCAGCGACAGCATGAGCGATAAAAGCCCCTTTGCCTTTAAGGACAATTCCGTATTACGCAGATGGTGATTACTCATAATCGTAAAGTCCTTCGTTTTCTCTACACGGAATACAGCCATTTCACAGCCTCCTTTCTTCGATTATTCCGTTACAAGACGCGGTCCCTGCGGTCATAGTGAAGATGGCCGCCTGAGACCTTCGCATGGTTTTTCAATTTCACTTCGCCTCGTTCCTGACTGTCTAAAAATTTCTGGTAGGCAGTCTCGGTAAGAAACAGACGCATCCGGTCTCCTTTATCACCAACAGGGGAATCGTAGGACAGCACATCAAAGACGATCATGTGCTTTACCTCCGGGTCAAATCGTTCCAGTCCCATGATGTCATGTCCCTTTAATTTCTCTGCGCCGGACTGTTGCCTGGCCTCGGCAATCCTTTCCCCAATGGTCCGGGGAGGATGCGGCAGCCGGTAATTCTTCTGAATGTCCTTTACCAAATCCATACACTCCGCATCCGTCAAAACACGCAGTTTTGCCATAAGACTTTGCGCTGTCTCCCGCTGTTCAGGATTGTTTGAATAGCGCACGGTCATGTAAAGCTCATTCAGAACTTTAGACTGATAATCGCCCTCCACCTGAAAGAGCAGCTTTTTTTCCATTTCGTTTAGCTCCATGTTATTCTCCTTCCGTATTTATTTATAAAAAAAGCCATAGCCGGTTTTGACTATGACTGAATTTCCTAATTTGAAAAATGGCAACAAAAAACGCCTTCCCGTTACGAATGTACGAAAGAAAGGCGTTTTAAGCGTGATTATAGAACTGTTTAGTTGTCTTTAGATTTTTGAAAAATGCCCATATTTCAAGGCTTTTCAGCGGTTGTGCTAATGGGAACGACGCCGT